>JAGWVA010000018.1 GCA_028875855.1 Paracoccaceae bacterium | reverse complement strand
CTGCCGCTGCATCGGGGCATGCGGCCCGGCTGGCTGATCCGGCTGGGGCTGTTCATCTACGACCACCTTGGCGGGCGGAAGATCCTGCCGGGGACGAAGACGCTCGACCTGACCCGCGATGCGGCGGGCCGCGCGCTGAAGCCGGAGTTCAGGCGCGCCTTCGAATATTCCGATTGCTGGGTGGAGGATTCCCGCCTTGTGGTGCTGAACGCCCGCGATGCCGAGGCGCGCGGGGCGACGATCCTGACGCGCGCCCGCGTCACCGGCGCGCGGCGGGACAAGGACCTGTGGCACGTCACGGTCGAGCGCGACGGGCAGCAGGAAACCCACACCGCCCGCGCGCTGGTCAATGCGGGCGGGCCCTGGGTGGGGGAGATCATCACGGGCACCCTTGGCATCAATTCGACCGAAGGCGTGCGGCTGGTGCGGGGCAGCCATATCGTGACGAAGAAGCTCTTCGATCACGACCGCTGCTATTTCTTTCAGGGCGCGGACGGGCGCATCATCTTCGCCATTCCCTACGAGGGCGATTTCACCCTGATCGGCACCACCGACAAGGATCACAATGGCGCCCCGGGCACGGCGGTCTGCACGCCCGAGGAACAGGATTACCTCTGCGCCTTCGCCTCGGAATATTTCGCAAGGCCGGTGACGCGCGACGATATCGTCTGGACCTATTCCGGGGTCCGGCCGCTTTACGACGACGGGGCGAAATCGGCGACGGCGGCGACGCGGGACTATGTGCTGTCGCTTGACGACAAGGGTGCGCCGCTCCTGAATGTCTTCGGCGGAAAGATCACCACCTATCGACGGCTGGCCGAACACGCGTTGGAGAAGATCGTGCCGTTCTTTCCCAAGGCTTCCGGGCCTTGGACGGCCGGAAAGGCCCTGCCCGGTGGGGATTTCCCCGTGCTGGGCTTCGATGCGCTGGTCGAGGGGCTGGCGAAGGATTACCCCTTCCTCACCCAATTCCACGCCCGCCGTCTGGCCCGCGCCTATGGCACCGAGGCGCGCGCCATCCTTGGCGGGGCGAAGACGCTCGACGACCTTGGCCAAGGCTTCGGCGCGACCCTGACGGCGGCCGAGATCCGCTGGCTGATGCAGAAGGAATACGCCCGCACTGCCGAGGATGTGGTCTGGCGCCGCTCGAAGCTGGGCCTTAGGCTGACGGCCGGGGAAATCGCAGCGCTTGACGACTGGATGAAAGGGGAGGCCCGCGCATGACGTTCATCCTTGCCATCGACCAGGGAACGACCTCGAGCCGGGCCATCCTGTTTGACGCAGGGCTCAGGGTCAACGCCATCGCGCAGGCGGAATTCCCCCAGCACTTCCCGCGATCCGGCTGGGTCGAACATGATCCGGCGGATATCTGGTCTTCGACGGAAGGCAGCATCCGCAAGGCGATGGCGGGGGCTTCCGTCACGGCGAAGGACATCGCCGCGATCGGCATCACCAACCAGCGCGAAACCACCCTGCTGTGGGACCGCCGCACGGGCGAGGCGCTGCACAACGCGATCGTCTGGCAGGACCGGCGCACTGCGGAAACCTGTGAGAAATTGCGTGCCGCCGGGCACGAAGGTCTGATCCGCAAGGTGACGGGGCTGCTGCTCGATCCCTATTTCTCGGCCACGAAACTGGCGTGGCTTCTGGATCATGTCGAAGGGGCGCGCGACCGGGCGAAGAAGGGCGAGCTCGCCTTCGGAACGGTGGACAGCTACCTGATCTGGAAGCTGACCGAAGGCCGGGTCCATGCGACCGACGCGACCAATGCCGCGCGGACGATGCTGTATGACATCCGCAAGGGCGCGTGGTCGGATGAGATCCTGTCCCTTTTCGACATCCCTGCCTCGGTGCTGCCCGAGGTGCGCGACTGCGCGGCCGACTTCGGCACGACGACGCTTTTCGGGGGCGAGATCCCGATCCGGGGCGTAGCGGGCGACCAGCAGGCGGCGACGGTGGGGCAGGCCTGCTTTGCGCCCGGCATGGTGAAATCGACCTATGGCACCGGCTGTTTCGCGCTGGCCAACACGGGCGAGCGGATGGTGCTGTCCGATCACCGGCTGCTGTCCACCATCGCCTATCAACTGGACGGCAAGCCGACCTATGCGCTGGAAGGGTCGATCTTCGTCGCCGGTGCCGTTGTGCAATGGCTGCGCGACGGGCTGCACCTGATCGGCTCGGCGGCGGAAACCGGCCCGCTGGCCGCCAGTGCTGATCCGCATCAGGAGGTCATCATGGTCCCCGCCTTCACCGGCCTTGGCGCGCCCTATTGGGACGCCCGTGCCCGGGGCGCGATCTTCGGCCTGACGCGCGCGACCGGTCCGGCGGAGCTGGCCCGCGCGGCACTGGAAAGCGTGGGCTTCCAGACCCGCGACCTGATGGAGGCGATCTCGGCCGACATGGGGAACGCCACCGAAACCCTGCGCGTGGATGGCGGCATGACGGCCAGCGACTGGACGATGCAGTTCCTGTCCGACATCCTTGGCGCGCCCGTGGACCGGCCCGAGGTGCGCGAGACGACGGCGCTTGGTGCCGCGTGGCTTGCCGGCATGAAGGCGGGCGTCTGCCCCGATCAGGCGGGCTTTGCCAAGACCTGGGCACTGGAACGGCGCTTCACCCCCGCGATGGACCCCAGCCTGCGCGAGGCGCGTTATGCCGCATGGAAGGATGCCGTGCGCCGGACGCTGAGCGCCTGAACGCTCTTGCCCGGCGCGTGAGCCCCGCCCTATGGTGTCGTCGGAACGGGGGGCCATGCGTAATATTCGGGTCAATCTGACGGGGCTTTTGCTGACCCTGATGCTCGTGCTGGGAAGCGCGGCGCAGGGCTTTGCCTATCGTTATTCCCGCCCGATCACCGATCCCGCGCTGCTGGCCTGGTTGCAGACCGGCGGGACGCTGGGCGATCTGTGCTCGGGCGGGGCAGAGCATCGGGGCATCCCCTGCGACGGCACGCTGACCGGTCCGGCCGTCCTGCCGTCCCCGGTCCGTCTGCCTCGTCCTATGGGCTGGCGGCTATCCCGCGCGCCCCGCCTTGCCGCGCTTGTGCTGGCGCCGCTTGCCCCGCGCGATCCCGCCCATGGCGTGCGCGGCCCGCCTGTCGCCTGATGCGCCCCTGAAAGACCGGCCTGTCGCACCGCGACCGGGCCCTATCGCATCACCGGAGAGACAGATGAAACGTTCACAGACCCTTGTGGCCGCGCTTGCGCTGGCCACCGCCGCCATGACCACGGCCATCCCCGCCGCCCAAGCCCAGACCTTCAAGGCGGGCAGCCTTGAAATCATCGCCCCCCATGCCGCTGCGACCCGGCCCGGCCAGATGTCGGACGGCGGCTTCATGACGATCCGGAACACCGGGGACGCCCCCGACTACCTGATCGGCGCCAAGGGCGCCTTTGCCGACACCCTTCAGGTGCACCGGACCGTGGTGGACGCCAACGGCGTTGCGAAGATGCTGCCGATCCCGGAGCTGAAGATCCCCGCGCATGGCGAGGTCAAGCTGGAACATGGCAGCTATCACGTCATGATGATGGGGCTGAAGCGGCAGCTGACAAAGGGCGAGGCGGTTCCCGTCACGCTGATCTTCAAGACCGCGGGCGAGGTGACGGTGGATTTCACCATCGACGGCGGGATCATGGACAAGATGAAGATGCAGATGAAGTCCGGCGGCTGACGCCCCGGAGCGCGCGCCCGGATCGGTCCGGGCGCGCGGTGCACGGGATCAGGCGTCCGCCTTCATCACCTGACGCTGCTGACCAAGGCCCTTGATCCCCAGTTCGACCACGTCGCCGGGCTTGAGGTAGGTCGGCGGCTTCATCCCCATACCCACGCCGGGCGGGGTGCCGGTGGTGATGACGTCGCCGGGTTCCAGCGACATGAACTGGCTCAGGTAGCTGATGAGGTGCGCCACGCCGAAGATCATCGTCCGGGTCGATCCGTCCTGCCGCGTCTCGCCGTTGACCTTCAGCCACATCGACATGTCCTGCGGGTCGGCCACCTCGTCCGCCGTCACCAGCCACGGCCCGATCGGGCCGAAGGTGTCGCAGCTCTTGCCCTTGGTCCACTGGCCGCCGCGCTCGGCCTGGAAGGCGCGTTCCGACACGTCGTTGACCACGCAATAGCCCGCGACATGCGACAGCGCCTCGGCCTCGGTCACGTATTTCGCGCGCTTGCCGATGACGACGCCAAGCTCGACCTCCCAGTCGGTCTTTTCCGATCCGCGCGGGATCAGCACATCGTCATCCGGCCCGCAGATCGCGCTGTTGGCCTTCATGAACAGGATCGGCTCTTTCGGGATCGCCATGCCGGTTTCGGCGGCGTGGTCGGAATAGTTCAGCCCGATGCACAGGAACTTGCCCACCGACCCGACGCAGGGGCCGTAGCGCACCGGCCCCGGAACCACCGGCAGGCTGGCAGGATCGATCCCGGCCAGGCGGGCCAGCCCCGCAGGCGTCAGCACCTCGCCCGCGATGTCGGCCACGACGCCCGACAGGTCGCGGATCTGGCCATCGGCATCCAGCATCCCCGGTTTCTCGGCACCCTTGGGGCCGTAGCGCAAAAGCTTCATCATCGTCCTCCTCAAAGCGATCCGGCGTCAGACTTGTCCGGCCTTCCGCCAGACGTCAAGGCATCCACGCGCGCCGCCCGGGGGTGCTGGCGCTGGCGCGCCTCGATCTGGCCGATCCGGACGTGGCGCAGCGCATCGACCAGCACCGCGATCAGCAGCCCGAAGTTCAGCATCCCGTTCGCCGCCGCCATGCCGCCCAAGAGCTGCCACTGCTTCGGCAGAAGCACGTCGCCGTAGCCCAGCGTGGTGAAGGAGACGAGCGCGAAGTAAACCGCCTGCTCCATGTCCGGAAACAGCCCCATCAGCCGGAAGGCAATGCCCCAGATCCAGACACCGGCGGTCACCAGCCACAGGCTCCAGATCGCGGCGAGGGCAAGGGCGAACATCAGTTTCGGCTGATGCGGCTCGCGCATGAACCATGGCCCCACGCGGCGCAGCATCACCTCCATCAGCCAGAAGCTGATCCCCGCGACGAGGATCGACAGCAGCATCAGGCAGGACCCGACCAAGATCTGGATGAACATTGCCCCCTCCCGGACCGTTGCCCAGAGTCTAGACGGTCGTGCAGACAGGGTAAATCGGGGCAAAGCGCCCAAAGCCAAGGCTCCCCGACTGGACAGGCCCGGCGGCCTCGCCTATCTCGGGGCGATCATGGTCAAACACGCCGATCCCAATTCGAAGCTCATCGCCGAAAACCGCCGCGCAAGGTTCGACTACGCCATCGAGAGCGATCTCGAGGCCGGCATCGTGCTGCAAGGGTCCGAGGTGAAATCGCTGCGGCAGGGCGGTGCGAACATCGGCGAAAGCTATGCCTCGGTCGAGGACGGGGAGTTGTGGCTCATCAACGGCTACATCGCCCCCTACCGCGAGGCGAAGACCTGGGGCCACGAGGAACGGCGCAAGCGCAAGCTTCTGGTCTCGCGCAAGGAACTGGCGCGGCTCTGGTCGGCCACCGCGCGCGAGGGCATGACCATCGTTCCGCTGCGTCTTTATTTCAACGACCGCGGGATCGTGAAGCTGAAGCTTGGCATCGCGAAGGGCAAGAAGCTGGCCGACAAGCGCGAAACCAGCGCCGAGCGTGACTGGAACCGGCAAAAGAGCCGGCTTCTGAAACAGAACCGCTAAAATTCCCCTTGGCGCATCAAGCCATCTGCGGTTGAAGGCAGAGACCTCGCCGGGACGCTGGATCACGCGCGGGGGGTGTGTCGGTCGCATGGGTGGGTGTCGTGGAATATATCGTGATCAGCATCTTCGCGGGCGGGGCTGGCGGCAACATCGGCTGCTTGCTGGCCCGGGATTGCCGGCTTGGCCCGACCCTGATCACGGCGGCTGGGGCGGTCGGCGGCGGGGTTGGCGGCGCCGTGCTGGCGCGGCTGCTGATGCCCGGGACCAAGACCACGATCATGGACGTCGGGCATCTTGGCGCGATGATCGGTGCGGGGCTGACGGCCGGGGCGGCGTGCGCCATCCTGCTTGGCCTTCTGACGCGCCCCTGGCGGAAGTAGCGGCACGGGCCCCGCCGGTCTTGCCTGCCCGGCAACGGAGGGCTAAGCCAGACAGGCGAAACCGGGAGGCGCATATGCAGGACGACCCGAGGACACTCGTCTCAACCGACTGGCTGGCGGCCCATCTTGCGGACCCCGATCTGCGGCTTCTCGACGCCTCGTGGTATTTGCCGCAGATGGGGCGCGACGCGAAGGCGGAATACGCTGCCTGCCACATCCCCGGCGCGCGCTTCTTCGACATCGACGAGATCGCGGACCAGCGGTCCTCCCTGCCGCACATGGCGCCTCCGGCGGAAAAGTTCATCTCGCGGCTTCGGGCGATGGGGGTGGGCGACGGGCATCAGGTCGTGGTCTATGACGGGGCCGGCATCCTGTCGGCGCCGCGCGTCTGGTGGACCTTCCGCCTGATGGGCAAGCTTGATGTCGCGGTGCTGGACGGCGGTCTGCCCAAGTGGCGGGCCGAAGGGCGCCCGGTCGAGGACATGCCGCCCGTCATCCGCGACCGCCACATGACGGTGCAGCGGCAGGCAGGGCTGGTGAAGGATGTCACGCAGGTCGCCGCCGCCTCCAAGCTGGGCGACTGGGAGATCATCGACGCCCGCGCGCCGGGGCGGTTCCGCGGCGAACAGCCCGAACCGCGCGAGGGGCTGCGCTCCGGCCATATCCCGGGGTCGAAGAACGTCTTCTATCAGGACCTGCTCAACCCGGATGGCACGATGAAGGCGCCCGATGCCCTGCGCGCGGCGTTCGTGGCCGCCGGGGTCGATCTGGCGAAGCCTGCGATCAGCACCTGCGGATCGGGGATCACCGCGGCGGTTCTGGACCTCGCGCTGGAACGGATCGGGCACCGGACCCATGCCGTCTATGACGGGTCCTGGGCCGAATGGGGAATGTATGGCGATCTGAAGGTCGCGAAAGGATAGCCGATGTTTGAAACGCTGAAACCGCAACCCGCGGACAAGATCCTCGCCCTGATGGCGATGTTCCGCGAAGACCCGCGCGACACCAAGATCGACCTGGGCGTCGGCGTTTACAAGGACGCCACCGGCCTGACCCCGGTGATGCGGGCGGTCAAGGCTGCCGAAAAGCAGCTGTGGGAGGCCGAAAACACCAAGACCTACACCGGTCTCGCGGGGGAACCCGCCTATCACGCTGCGATGGCGGGGCTGGTGCTCGGGGCGGGCTATCCGGCCGATCGGCTGTCGGCCATCGCCACGCCGGGCGGCACGGGGGCGATCCGGCAGGCGCTGGAACTGATCCGCCTCGCCTCGCCCGAGGCGACCGTGTGGCTGCCCGATCCGACCTGGCCGAACCACGCCTCGATCCTTGCCTATCTGAAGATGAAATCGGCGACCTACCGCTATTTCGATGGCGAAACCCGCGCCGTCGATTTCTCCGGCATGGCCGAGGATCTCGCCACGGTGAAGGCGGGCGACGTGGTGCTGCTGCATGGGTGCTGCCACAACCCCACTGGCGCCAACCTGAACCTGACGCAATGGGGCGAGGTCGCCGACATCCTGTCCAAACGCGGCGCGGTGCCCCTGATCGACATCGCCTACCAGGGCTTCGGCGACGGCCTCGACGCGGATGCCGCCGGCACCCGCCTGATCGCGGAGCGTCTGCCCGAGGTGATGATCGCCGCCTCCTGCTCGAAGAACTTCGGCATCTACCGCGAACGCACCGGCATCCTTATGGCGCTGACCGCCCCTTCGCAAAAGGCGGTGACGCAGGGCACGCTCGCCTTCCTGAACCGGCAGAACTACTCCTTCCCGCCCGATCACGGCGCGCGGCTGGTGACGATGATCCTGACCGACGATGCGCTCAGGGCCGATTGGCAGGCCGAGCTGGAAGAGGTGCGCCTGTCGATGCTGGGCCTGCGCGAACAGCTGGCGGGCGAACTGCGGCGGCTCACCGGCTCCGACCGGTTCGGCTTCCTTGCCCAGCACCGCGGCATGTTCTCGCGCCTTGGCGCCTCGCCCGAACAGGTCGAGCGGCTGCGCGTCGAGCACGGCATCTACATGGTGGGCGACTCGCGGCTGAACATCGCGGGGCTGAACGCGGCGACGGTTCCGATCCTCGCGCAGGCCATTGTCGACTGCGGCATCTGATCGACCGCATTGGTCTGAACCGAACCGGCGCGGACCTCCGCGCCGGTTTCTTCATGCTTGCACTTTGGCTCAAATATCCCGGGGGTGAGGCCGCAGGCCGAGGGGGCAGCGCCCCCTGAGCCGGCAGCGAAAAGGGCCGGCGGGTTACCCCGCCGGCCCTCTTGTTCACGGCTGGGGAGGAGGTCAGCCGTGGTAAGCCATCTCGCCATGGGCCGACAGGTCCAGGCCTTCGCGTTCCTCGTCGGTGGTCACCCGCAGGCCGATCACCATGTCCACGATCTTGTAGAGCACGAAGGAGATCACGCCACACCAGACGATCGTGGTCAGCACGGCCTGGATCTGCACCATTTCCTGGCTGGCCATGGTCACGCCCTTGGCATAGCCCACGCCGCCGAACGAGGGCGAGGCGAAGATGCCGGTCAGCAGCGCGCCGGTGATCCCGCCCACGCAGTGGACGCCGAAGACGTCGAGGCTGTCGTCATAGCCGAACTTCGACTTCACCGTGGTGACGAAGAAGTAGCAGATCGGCGACACGATCAGGCCCAGCAGGACCGAACCCAGCGGGCCGGCGAAGCCGCAGGCCGGGGTGACGGCGACGAGGCCGGCCACCATGCCCGAGGCCGCACCCAGCATCGAGGCCTTGCCGCGGGCCATCGCCTCGACCAGCGACCAGCTCAGGATCGCGGCGGCGGTGGCGACGAAGGTGTTGATCATCGCAAGCGCGGCGGTGCCGTTGGCGGCCAGCGCGGAACCCGCGTTGAAGCCGAACCAGCCAACCCACAGGATCGAGGCGCCGACCATCGTCAGGGTCATCGAGTGCGGAGCCATGTTTTCCTTGCCGAAGCCGACGCGCGGCCCGATCAGCAGGCAGCCCACGAAGGCCGCGATCCCCGCGTTGATGTGCACCACGGTGCCGCCGGCGAAGTCCATCGCGCCCATCTTGAAGAACAGGCCGGTGCTATCCCAGACCATGTGCGCGATCGGGAAGTAGACGAAGGTCACCCAGAGCGCCACGAACAGCAGCAGCGCCGAGAACTTGATACGCTCGGCAAAGGAGCCGATGATCAGCGCCGGCGTGATGACGGCGAAGGTCATCTGGAACACGACGAAGACGTATTCCGGGATCGTGCCTGACAGCGATGCGGGCGTCACACCGGACAGGAACAGCTTTCCGAAGCCGCCCCAATAGGGCGAAGGTCCGCCGCCGAAGGCCATCGAGTAGCCCCACAGGACCCAGATCACCATGACAAGGCCGGTGATCAGCGTGCACTGCATCAGCACCGACAGCATGTTCTTCGTGCGCACGAGCCCGCCGTAGAACAGCGCGAGCCCCGGCAGCGTCATGAACAGCACCAGCGCCGACGAGGTCATCATCCACGCGGTATCGCCGGAATCCATCTTCGGCGCCGCGTCAGCCAGCGCGGGAAGCGCAGACAGCGCTGTGACCGCCGCGGCGAGGCTGAGAATTTTCTTCAAGTTCGACATTTCCCTCTCTCTTTCCCTGCTGAGGCCGCTCAAAGCGCGTCGTCGTTGGTTTCGCCGGTGCGGACCCGCACGGCCGCCTCGACATCGAGCACGAAGATCTTGCCGTCGCCGATCTTGTCGGTCTTGGCGGTCTTCTGGATGGTGTCCACGACCTGATCGGCCAGCCCGTCGCTCACCACGATCTCCAGCTTGACCTTGGGAACGAAATTCACCGCGTATTCGGCGCCGCGATAGATCTCCGTGTGGCCGGATTGCGAACCGAAGCCCTTGATCTCCGTGACCATCATGCCGCGCACGCCGATGGTGGTGAGCGCTTCGCGCACCTCCTCGAGCTTGAACGGCTTGATTGCTGCAATAATGAGTTTCACGTCCTTCCCCTTCCGATTGGCAGGGGGCCCCTTTCGGCACCCACGGGCCAACAAGGCGGCCTTTGCAGACGCAGCACAAGAATTCGAGAGCACGCCGCGACCCGTGCGACAGTGAAAATTGCACAAAATTTGCACAAATATTGTCGCGAGGCTAATTTTTGGGCGAAAAGGGAAGCGAATCGACGGCGCTTGGGTTCTTCGCAAGGGCAGCATCTCGGGGTATGGTGTGGCAAAACACGCAGCCCCCAAGGGTGCAGAGGTAACGAGCAGACATGACCACATCGGGACGCAAGCCATCGACGCTGCGTGCGGATCGGCGCTATCCGACGAAGCCCGCGACCGCCGGACAAAGAGGCGCTTCGGCCAAGAGCCGCGCCCCGCAAGGCGGCGGGGGCGGCACCGGCCGACGTGGTGGCGGCGGCGGGTCGGGCGGACGGCGCGGCGGGAACCGCGGCGGCAATGCCCTCACGCGGTTCTTCGGCGGATTGTTTCGCCGCATCTTTCGTCTTGTCTGGGGCGTCTTCTGGCGCGTGACCGTCGTCGTCGCCCTTCTGATCGGGATCACCGCCTTTTACGACTATTCCACGCTGCCGCCGGTCCAGAGCCTGCTGGACGCCCGGTCCCGCGGCTCCGTGACGATGCTCGACGACCAGAACAAGCCCTTTGCCTGGCGCGGCGAATCCTTCGGCGGCGAGGTGCATGCCGACAAGGTCTCGCCCTATCTGCGCGAGGCGATCATCTCGACCGAGGATCGCCGCTTCTACGACCATTTCGGCGTCAGCCCGCGCGGCATCATCGGTGCGATGCTCATCAACATGCGCGCCGGGCGATCGCCCTTTCACGGCAACGGCGGTTCCACCATCACGCAGCAGGTGGCAAAGCTGCTGTGCCTTGGCCACCCCTACGATCCGAAGATCTGGAAAAGCCGGTCCGACTATGTGGCCGATTGCCGGCAATCCACGCTGTGGCGGAAGATCAAGGAAGTGCCCTACGCCTTCGCGCTGGAGGCGAAATACACCAAGAACCAGATCCTCACGATCTACATGAACCGCGCCTATCTTGGCTCGGGCACCGTCGGGTTCGAAGCGGCGGCCGAACGCTATTTCGGCAAGCATGCAAGCGATGTGACCGTGGCCGAGGCGGCGATGCTGGCGGGGCTTCTCAAGGCGCCGTCCTACTATGCGCCGACCACCAACCTGTCGCGCGCGCAGGAACGGGCGAACCTGATCGTCGATCTGATGGCCGAGCAGCGCTACATCACGCTTGCGCAGGCGCGCTATGCCCATGACCATCCTGCACAACTGTCGAAAGCCGCCGCGGATCGCGCGGGCGGCTACTTTGCCGACTGGGTGATGGAACGTGCGCCCAGCTTCCTGTCCACGGATACGACCGAGGACGTGACGATCCAGACCACGCTGGATCAGGGCATCCAGGCCGCGGCGGTGGGCGCGCTGCACGATGTGTTCGATTCCAAGCTGAAGCCCGGGTCGAAGGCGCAGGCTGCAATCGTCGTCATGTCGCCCGACGGCGCGGTGCGTGCCATGGTAGGCGGCCGCACGACCGAGGTCTCGGGCGCGTTCAACCGGGCGACGCAGGCGCTGCGGCAGACCGGGTCCGCCTTCAAGCCCTTTGTCTTTGCCGCGGCGCTGGACATGGGGATGAGCCCGAATGACATCGTCGAGGATTCGCCCCTGACGGTGAACGTCCCCGGCTCGGGTCCGTGGTCGCCCAAGGATTTCGACAAGGATTACATGGGCCCCGTCACCCTGACGACGGCGCTTGCCCATTCGTTGAACACCTCGGCCGTACGGATCGCGCTCAAGGTCGGGCTGGACAGCGTTCGCAAGGTGGCGACCGACTTCGGCATCCACACCGACCTTGCCAAGGGGCCGGCGCTTGCCCTTGGCGTGTCTTCGGTGACGCTTCTCGACATGACGGCGGCCTATGCGGGCATCCTGAATGGCGGCTCGTCCGTTCGGCCCTACGGATTGCTGAGCCTGTCCCTGCGTGGGGACAAGCAGCCGCTGATGGGGCAGACCGGCGGGATCGGCGAGCGCGTGATCTCGCAGAAGGCCGACCAGGAGCTGATCTACATGATGAGCCAGGTCGTCGAACGCGGGACCGGCCAGCGCGCCAAGCTGCCCGACCGGCAGGCAGCGGGAAAGACCGGCACGACGCAGAATTCGCGCGACGGCTGGTTCATCGGCTTCACGGCGAATTACGTCGTGGGCGTCTGGATGGGACATGACGACGACAGCCCGATGACCGGGATCACCGGCGGCGGATTGCCCGCCGAGATCTGGCACGAGGTCATGGTGCGGATCGACAAGAACGTGCCGCCGAAGCCGCTTCCGATGATCGTTCCGCCGCCGGCGGAGGGAGGCGCGAGCGTTGCCACGTCCAACGACAGCCCCACGCTGATCGACAAGCTGATCGGCAATATCCTGAGCGGGTTGACCGGCGGCAACTGATCGAAGGCGATGCAAGGCAAAAGGCCGCCCCGATGGGCGGCCTTGGCTTTTGCGCGGGGAAAACGGTCAGCCGCTGGTCTTGAGCTTCTTCGTCAGCGCGTCGATGTTGCCGTTCACGCTGTCCAGCATGGCACCGATTTCCTGCCGTTCCGTCGCGACCATGTTCACGCCCTGAATGATCATGTTGAAGAACAGGTAGCGCCCCGTCTTGTCCGAAACCAGCCAGCGCAGATCGAATGGCGACTGCCCGCGCAGCTGCGCGGTCGAGATCACCTCGTAGAACCCGTTGACCTGCCGCGCATCGTTGACGGTGATCTTGCCGCCGATGAATTCGCGGAAACGCCGCCCGTATTTGCGGGACAGGTAGCCGCGGAAGGCATCGGTATATGCGGCAAGCTGGGCCGGGGTGGCGCTGCGTGCGGCGATTCCCAGCGACGAGCGCGCGATGATCGGCACGTCGGCGTATTTCGAGAAGACGGCCTCGAAGTCAGAGATCATCTTGGTCTCGGGCTCGCCCGAATTGATGATCCGGTTGATGTCATCGACCACGCTGTTCACGAGCTTGCGCGCCCCCGCGACGTCAAGCGCGGAAGCGGCCCGAGGGAGCGCGACCAGCGCCCCACCGCCAAGCATGCCCGCGATCAGGGCGCGGCGCGTCAGATCACTTTGAACTGGCATAGGGATCCTCGTAGGGGTTGGACATGGAGGCATCGGACTGGATGCCAAGGGCGTAATGCCGCTGCTCCAGATAGATCAGGCGCTGCTGTCCGTAGCTGTCGGCACTGCCGTGCAAGATGGAATCCACCGTGTCGTTGAAGCGGTAGCGAAAGTCGAGAAGCGATCCGACATCCGCACCATACGTCACGTTGCGCGCCGATTGCGGCACAAGAAGCCGTGAGGGATTGGTGATCGTGTCCACGACCTTGCCGGCCAGCGCGCGTTCCGTGGACGGGCCGAGGAAGGGCACCTCGAGATAGGCCCCTTCGCGCACGCCCCAGGCGTAAAGCGTATGCCCGAAGTCGTTGCTTTTCGCGTGCAGGCCCATCGCGCCCGCGGGGTCGAAGATGCCGCCAAGGCCGAAGATCGTGTTGAAGGCGAACCGCAGCGTGTTGTCGGCCGCATCGTAGATGCGCGCCTGCAGCAGATCGTTGAGAACGTAGCTGGGCAGGGACAGGTTGTTTGCGAAATTCGTGACCCCGCGCCGGACCGGGCCGGGAACGGCCGTGCCATAGGCCTGCGAGGCGGGCTTCAGCACGTTGCTGTCGAAGGCCACGTTGAACTTGTGATTCTCGCGGTTCTGCGCCTCGTAGGGGTCGTTGAACTGGCCCGTGCCGGTCTTTGCCGTGCAGGCGGCGAGGCTTGCCACGGCCAGAACGGCAACGATCGCCGTCCGCAGGCCGCGGCGCAACGGAGACGAAACCGCCGGAAAGGGATTCTTAGCAAACATCAGCCATTCTACCCAAACGGAATGCCGGGACCCGATGCCCGACCGGGAACGTGCAAGCATGTAGGCCGCCGGCGCAGCGGTGACAACCGCCCTGTGAAGAAACGCATATCGGTGTTGCAGCAAGCGCCCAACAAATACGGGGATTATTCCATGACGCATCACGGGGATGCCGGACGGGCGGAACTTCGCGCAGCGCTGCGGGCGGGGCGATGGCTTCTGCCCATGGCGGCGGGGTTCGGCACGGTCGTGAACCTGCTGATGCTGACCGGGCCGATTTACATGCTTCAGGTTTACGATCGCGTCCTTGTCAGCCGGTCCACCGCCACGCTGGTGGCGCTCAGCGGGTTGATGGCGGCGCTGTTCCTGACGATGGCGGTGCTCGATCACGTCCGCGGGCAGCTTCTCGTGCGGCTTGGCGCGCGCTTCGCCGCCGCGCTCGATGGCCGGGTGATGGCCGCGGCGCTTGCGCGGGAACGACGGGCGCCGGGCGATCCCATTGCCACCGCGGCGCCGCGCGATCTCGACGCGGTGCAGCGGGTTCTGGCCTCCGGCGCGCTGCCGGCGCTGTTCGACATGGTCTGGGTGCCGCTCTTCGCGGGCGGTCTCTTTCTCTTCGATCCGCTGCTGGGCTGGCTGGGCCTTGCCGGGGCCGGGGGGCTGGTCGTGCTTGCGGCGCTGAACCAGCGCGTCACGAAATCCGCCGCGCTCGGCCTGGCCTCGCACGCGGCCGCGGCCGACGCGCTTGGGCAGACGCTCCGGTCCGAGGTCGAGGCTGTCCATGCGCTCGGGATGCTTGGGCCGGGGCTCGCGGGCTGGCGCCGGCTGCGCACCTCGGCGCAGGCTGCGCAGGTTACCCTTGCCGACAGGGGGTTGGGCTTTCTGTCCCTGTCCCGGGCCATCCGGCTTCTGTTGCAGTCCGCCATTCTTGGCGCGGGGGCCTATGTCGTGCTTCAGGGACGGATGTCGGGGGGCGAGATGATCGCGGGTTCGGTCTTGCTGGGCCGCGCCCTTGCCCCGATCGAAATGGCGATCGCGCAGTGGGGGCTTGTCCTGCGCGCGCGCGAAGCCTGGCATCGGCTTGGCCTGCTGCTTTCGGCCGAACCGCCCGCGCCGCCCAGACTGCCGCTTCCGCGCCCGGCGGCCCGGCTGGAATTGCGGCAGGTGACCGTCGTCCCACCCGGCGAGTCGCGGGCCGTCCTGCGGCTTTTGTCGCTGACCCTCGCGCCCGGTCAGGCGCTGGCCGTTCTTGGCCCGTCCGGCGCCGGAAAGACGACGCTGGCGCGCGTGCTGGCGGGCGCCATGCCCGTCTCTGGCGGCGAGATGCGACTTGGCGGTGCGTCGCCCGGTCAATACCCGCCGGACGATTACGCCCGCTGGATCGGCTACCTGCCGCAGCGTCCCGGCCTGTTGCCGGAAACCGTGGCCCGCAACATCGCGCGTCTTGCCGCGACGCCCGATCCCGGCGCGGTGATCGCCGCCGCGCAGGCGGCCGGGGTGCACGAGATGATCCTGTCGCTGCCACAGGGCTACGACACCCGGCTTGCCCCCGGGGGCGCACCGCTCAGCGCAGGTCAGGCGCAGCGCCTCGCGCTTGCGCGGGCGCTTTACGGCGATCCGGTGCTGCTGGTTCTGGATGAACCCGATGCCCATCTCGATCAGGCCGGGGGGGATGCCCTGAACGCGGCGATCCGCGCGGCCAGGGCGCGCGGCGCGGCCGTCGTCGTCACGGCGCACAGGTCCACGGCGCTCGCCGCCTGCGACCTTGCCCTTGTGCTCGAGGCGGGGCGCCTGCGCGCCTTCGGCCCGCGCGACGCGGTTCTGGCCAGCCTCGCCACCCCGGGCCCGCAGGCTGTCTCGGGCAGCGGAGACGCCGCATGAGACCCTTTCCGGCCAGGGCCGTCGGTCTGAAGGGGCTGGCCGCTGTCGCCGGTCTGGCCCTCGGCCTTGCGGGATGGGCGGCGCTCGTTCCCCTGTCCGGCGCCGTTGTCGCGGCCGGCCGGGTCGAGGTGGACGTGAACCGGCAGGTCGTGCAGCACCTCGACGGCGGCATCGTCGAACGGCTTGCCGTCCGCGACGGCGACCGGGTGACGCGGGGTCAGGTCCTGATGGTTCTCGACGGTGCCGCGCTTGAGGCGCAGGCGGCGCAGGTGCAGGCGCAGCTCGACGCCCTGCACGCGCGGCAGGTTCGCCTCCGGGCCGAGCGGGACGGGGCGACATCGATGACCGTTCCCCCGGACCTCGAACGACAGGCCGAAGGGCGCCCTGCGCTCGCGGCCCTTCTGGCGGGCGAGGGTCGGCTGTTTCGTGCACGCGAAACCTCCGTCGCCGAAGAGGAGGCGCAGCTTGCGGCACAGGTCGATCAGATCAGCCATCAGGTCGCAGGCATCGATGCGCAGATCGCCGCGACCGACCGCCAGATCGCCCTGATCGGCAAGGATGCCGGCACGCAGCGCGCGCTGCTGTCGCGTGGCTTGGCGCAGGCGGCGCGCGTGATGGCACTGGACCGGCAACAGGCCGCCCTCGAAGGCACGCGCGGCGCGTTGATCGCCACGCGCGCCGCGACCCTGTCGCAGGCCACGGCCGCCCGGATCGCCGGGCTGCGCCTTGTCTCGACCCGGCGCGAGACGGCAGAGGGCGACCTGCGCACGCTCGACCCCCAAGCGCTTGACGCGGCAGAGCGGCTTTCGGCGCTTCGGGCGCGCATCGCCCGGCTGACCCTGCGCGCGCCCATGGCCGGCATCGTTTACGATCTGCGTATCTCGGGGCCGCAGGCGGTGATCCAGCCCGCGGCGCCCATCCTGTCGATCGTGCCGCAGGACCGGCCGCTGATCGTTGCCGCGCAGGTGCCGCCGGTGAACATCGACGATGTCGCGCCGGGGGCAGAGGTAGGGCTGCACCTTCTGGGGTTTCACGACCGCCTCGCGCGGCAAAGCCGGGGCCATGTCCTGACCGTCTCGCCGGATGCGTTCCGCGATTCGCAAACGGGCCGCGCCTATTACGAGGTGCGCATCGCCCTTGACCGCGGCAGCGGTCCCGGCGGCAGGCCGATCCTGCCCGGCATGCCGGTCGAGGCTTTCATCCGCACCGGCGCGCGCACGCCGTTCGCCTATCTCGTTGCGCCGCTGCGGGACTATTTCAACCATGCCCTGCACGAAGGCTGACGCGAAATCCGCCGCGCCGGTGCCTGCCCATTGCGTTTGCGGCACGACCCTGTAGCCTGCGCCCGACCGCAGAAGGAGGCCCCCATGACAACCGACATCGAAACCCGCCTGGCCGAACTGGGCGTGACCCTGCCGGACGCGCCCGCGCCCGCCGCGAATTACGTGCCCTTCGTGCGGGTCGGCAATCTGGTTCACGTCTCCGGCCAGATCAGCCAGGGCCCGGATGGGCTGATCAAGGGCAAGCTTGGCGCCGACCTCGACGTGGAAACGGGG
Source organism: Paracoccaceae bacterium (assembly GCA_028875855.1). Classification (GTDB taxonomy): domain Bacteria; phylum Pseudomonadota; class Alphaproteobacteria; order Rhodobacterales; family Rhodobacteraceae; genus Solirhodobacter. Next base: position 42,188 of record JAGWVA010000018.1, on the reverse strand, counting down.
GCCGCCGCCGCGCGTCGCTGCGCGATCAGTCTGCTGGCGCAGGTCCGGGCGGCCTGCGGCGGGGATTTCTCGCGCCTCGTGCGGGCGGTGAAGCTGACCGGCTTCGTCAATTCGACCGCCGATTTCACCGACCAGCCGAAGGTCGTCAATGGCGCGTCGGATTTCCTTGTCGCCGTTCTGGGGGATGCCGGGCGGCATGCCCGCTCGGCCGTGTCCGCAGCCTCGCTCCCCTTGGGCGTCGCCGTTGAAATCGAAGGCATTTTCGAGGTTCGCTGATGCCCGCCCTGCCTGATGCCTTCCTGACCCTGCCGATCGCGCACCGGGCCTTTCACGACCGCGACGCCGGCCGCCCCGAGAACGGGATGGAGGCGATCGATGCCGCCATCGCCGCGGGCTACGGGATCGAAGTGGATATCCAGCCCTCGTCCGACGGCGTGCCGATGGTCTTTCACGACGATACGCTGGACCGTCTGACCGACGTCAGCGGCCCGATCAAGGACCGGACGGCAGCAGACCTGGGCGCGCTCACCCTCAAGGGCGGGGCCAGCGGCATTCCCACGCTGGCCGCCGTGCTGGCGAAGATCGCGGGGCGCGTGCCGCTTCTGATCGAGATCAAGGATCAGGACGGCGCGAACGGCCCGAATGTCGGCCCGCTCGAGGCGGCGGTGGCGGAAGCGCTCAAGGGCTACAAAGGCCCGGTGGCCCTGATGTCCTTCAACCCGCATTCGGTGGCGGCGATGGCGCGGCTTGCCCCCGACCTGCCGCGGGGCATCACCTCGTGTTCCTATCCCGCCAAGGACTGGCCCGAGATTTCGGCGGCCGAACGCGCGCGGCTGGCCGCGATCCCCGATTACGACCGGGTGGGCGCGTCGTTCATCAGCCACGAGGCGGCGGACCTGTCCAACCCCCGCGTCGCGGACCTGAAGGCCGCGGGCGCCACGATCCTGTGCTGGACGATCCGCAGCCCGGAGGCCGAGGCCGCGGCGCGCAAGGTCGCGCAGAACATCACCTTCGAGCGGTACGCCGCCGCGATCCCGGCCTGACCGGCCTTGACCGAAAGCCGTCGCGGCCCACCTGAAAGGGGCGGCCGCGCGGGACATGGCATGAACGAGACGATCGAGATCACGACCCTCTCCGGGGTGGCGGAGATGCCTGCCGCCGACTGGGATGCCTGCGCCTGTCCCGAAGCGGCGACGGGCCGCCCCGTCGATCCGTTCACGACCCACCGGTTCCTGACCGCGCTGGAACGTTCGGGCTCTGTCGGTCGGGGGACCGGCTGGGACCCGCATCCGCTGGTTGCCCGGGCGGGCGACGACATCATCGCCGTCGCGCCGCTTTACGTGAAAAGCCACAGCCAGGGCGAATACATCTTCGATTTCAACTGGGCCCATGCCTATGAAAACGCGGGCGGGCGCTACTATCCCAAGTTGCAGGTCGCCGTGCCCTTCACGCCCGCGACCGGGCGGCGGTTCCTGACGCGTCCGGGGATGGAAGACACCGGCCGCGCGGCGCTGGTCGAGGGGATGGTGCGGCTTGCGTCGAACAACCGGTTGTCGTCGGCCCATGTCACCTTCTGCACGGAAGCCGAGGCCGAGGCGGGCGCGGCGATGGGCCTGATGTCCCGCGTGACGCAGCAGTTCCACTGGACGAATGCGGGATATGCGGATTTCGACGCCTTCCTTGCCACGCTGTCGTCGCGCAAACGCAAGGCGATCCGCAAGGAACGCGCGACCGCGCAGGGCTTCGGGGGCACGATCCACGCGCTGACCGGCGACGCGATCGAACCCGAGCACTGGGACGCCTTCTGGCGGTTCTATCAGGACACCGGAAGCCGAAAATGGGGTACGCCCTACCTGACGCGGGCCTTCTTCGACGAGATGCAGGCCACGATGCGGGACGACATCCTTCTGGTGATGGCCGAACGCAACGGTCGCTGGGTGGCGGGCGCGATGAACTTCATCGGGCGCGACACGCTTTACGGCCGCTACTGGGGCTGCATCGAAGATCACCCCTGCCTGCATTTCGAGCTTTGCTACCATCAGGCCATCGACTTTGCGATCGCGCATGGCTTGCCGAAGGTCGAGGCCGGGGCGCAGGGCGAACACAAGCTGGCCCGCGGCTACCTGCCCGTCCCGGTCCATTCGCTGCACTGGATCGCCGACAAGGGCTTTCGGGATGCGATTGACAGATACCTCGAGGCCGAGCGCAATGCCGTTGACGAGGAAATCGAGGTGCTGACCGCTTACGGCCCCTTCCGCAGAGGCGCGCGCACCGACCAACAGGATTGACCCCAGCAAAGAGGCCGAGATGACGATTACCTTCTGGACGAACCCGATGTCGCGCGGCCGTATCGTGCGCTGGATGCTGGAGGAACTGGGCCAGCCCTACGAAACCGTGGTGCTGGCCTATGGGCCCGAGATGAAATCGCCCGATTACCTGGCCGTGAACCCGATGGGCAAGGTGCCGGCGATCCGCCACGACGGCCGCGTGGTGACCGAGGCCGCCGCCATCTGCGCCTATCTGGCCGAGGCGTTTCCGCAGGCGGGATTGCAGGGAGAGGACCGCGCGGCCTTCTTCCGCTGGCTGTTCTTCGCCGCGGGCCCGGTCGAGCAGGCGGTGACGCTCAAGTCGCTTGGCGTCACGGTCCCGGCCGAGCGTGAGGGGACGGTGGGCTTCGGCACCTTGTCCCACGTGCTCGACGCGCTGGAAACCGCGGTGTCGGCGCATCCTTATATCGCGGGCGAGGCGTTCAGCGCGGCCGATGTCTATGTCGGCTCGCAGATCGGCTGGGGCATGATGTTCGGCACGATCGAGCCGCGCCCCGCGCTGGTCGCCTATTGGGACCGGCTGAAGGACCGCCCCGCGCGCCTGCGGGCCGACGAGATGGACAATGCCCTGATGCCGAAAAAGGAGGGATAGCCATGGCAGATCTTCTCACCGAAGCCGAGCGCGAAACCGCCCTTGCGCCGCTGATCTCGGCGGGCTGGGCCCCGGTGGCGGGGCGCGATGCGCTGGAAAAGACCTTCGTCTTCGCCAATTTCATCGAGGCATTCGGCTGGATGACGCGGGTCGCCCTTTGGGCCGAGAAGTGGAACCACCACCCCGAGTGGTTCAACGTTTACAAGACGGTGCAGGTCACGCTTGCGACCCATGACGCGGGCGGTCTGACGGAACTGGATGTGAAACTGGCCGGCAAGATGGAGCAGTTGCTGGCATGCTGAACGGCTTTCTGAACACCCCGATCCTGCAAGGCAAGACCATCGGCGATGTCCTGACCGTGCAGTTCCTTGCCGCGATTGCCGGAAACATCCTTGCCGCGGTGCTGATCCTGTTCGCGGGCTTCATCATCGCGGGCTGGATCAACCGTCGCATCGTCGGCCTGTCGCAGCGGCACGCGAGCCTCGACGCCACGCTGTTCAGCTTTCTCGGGAGCATCCTGCGCTACAGCGTGCTGACCTTTACCGGGCTGTTTGTTCTCAACACCTTCGGGATCAAGACGACGTCGATCGTCGCGGTTCTGGGCGCCGCCGGTCTGGCCATCGGTCTGGCCGTGCAGGGCACGTTGTCGAACGTCGCGGCGGGGGTGATGATCATCCTCTTCCGGCCCTTCAAGCTGGGCGATTTCGTCAACGTGGACGGCGTCAGCGGCACGGTGAAGGACATCACGCTGAACTTCATCGAACTGGCGACGCTGGAGAATATCCAGGTCATCGTGCCCAATGCGAAGGTCTGGGGCAACACGATCACCAATTACGCGACCTATGACACGCGGCGGATTCAATGGGTCTTTGGTGTGTCCTACTCGACCAATCTCGCCCATGCCGAACAGGTGATCCGCGACACGATCACATCCGACCCGCGGGCGATGACCGATCCGGCCTTCTTCATTCAGGTCACCAATCTGAACGACAGTTCGGTGGATTTCACCGTGCGGTGCTGGACGAAGACCGCGGACGCCTGGGCGTTTCAGACCGACATGACCCGCAAGGTGAAAGAGGCGTTCGACGCCGCCGGGATCGACATTCCGTTCCCGACGCATACGCTGATCCAGAACCGGGCCTGAACCGAAGGAAGGGGCGGCGACGGGTTCCCGCGCCACCCCCGTTCTTGCCGGCGATCAGATCGCGGCCAGCATGGATTCGCCGCCCGACAGGTCGCAGACCCCGGGGCTTTCCTCGGCATGAAGCACCTTCACTTCGCCGTCCTCGACATACATGGCGTAGCGTTTCGAGCGGTCGATCAGGCCCACGGCCGGGGCAGAGAACTCCATCCCCATCGCCTTGGTGAAGGCCGCCGTCGCATCGCCCAGCATCGAGATGCCGGCCTTGGTCGCGCCCGTCGACTCGCCCCAGGCGCCCATCACGAAGGGGTCGTTGACCGACAGGCAGATGATCTCGTCCACGCCCTTGGCGTCGAACTGCGCCTTGGTGCGGATGAAGCTCGGCACATGCGACGTCGTGCAGGTGCCGGTATAGGCGCCCGGCAGACCGAAGATCACCACCTTGCGGCCCTTGGTCAGGCTCGATACTTCGACCGCCTCCGGACCGTTCGGCCCAAGACGCACCAGAGTTGCCTCGGGCAGGCGGTCGCCAACAGAAATCGTCATCCTCGTTCCTCTCGCGTTGCGTTTCCTCTGCGAAGGCATATAGCTTCCCCCCGGCATCGGGCCAGAGGTTTCGCGAAGGGGGCAGGCATGGCAGGCATCGTGGTGATCGGCGCGGGGCAGGCGGGTGCGGCCTTGGTCGCCAAGCTGCGCGGCCTTGGCTATGCGGGGCCCCTCACGCTGATCGGCGAAGAGCCGGTGGCGCCCTACCAGCGCCCGCCGCTTTCCAAGCAATACCTGCTGAAAGACATGGAGCTGGACCGTCTCTTCCTGCGTGGCGACAGCTTCTACGCCGAACAGGCCATCACCCTGAAGCTGGGTCAGCCCGTGACGGCCCTCGACCGGGCGTCGAAGACGGTCACTGTGGGGGGCGAGGTGATTGGATACGATCAGCTTGCGCTGACCACCGGGTCCAGCCCCCGGCGCCTGCCGGCCGCGATCGGTGGCGCGCTTGAAGGGGTCTATACCGTCCGGACGCTGGCCGACGTGGACGCGATGGAGCCCGAATTCCGCGAGGGGCGGCGTGTGCTGATCATCGGCGGCGGCTACATCGGGCTGGAGGCGGCCGCGGTCGCGGCGAAGCTGGGCCTGCGGGTCACCTTGGTCGAAATGGCCGACCGTATCCTGCAACGGGTCGCGGCCCCGGAAACCTCGGCCTTCTTCCGCGCGGTGCACAAGGCGCATGGCGTCGATATCCGAGAAGGCGTGGGATTGAAGGAACTGACCGGCGATGGCCGCGTGACCGGGGCGGTCCTGTCGGACGGCGCCACACTCGACGTGGATTTCGTCATTGTCGGCGTCGGCATCACGCCCAACACCGCCCTGGCCGAGAGCGCGGGGCTGACCATCGACAACGGCATCGCGACCGATGCCCAAGGCCGCACCTCGGACCCGGCGATCTGGGCGGCGGGCGACTGCGCATCTTTCCCGTGGAAGGGCGGGCGGCTCCGGCTGGAAAGCGTCGGCAATGCCATCGATCAGGCCGAAGTCGTGGCCGCGAACATGCTGGGCGCGGGCAAGGATTACGTGGCAAAGCCGTGGTTCTGGTCGGATCAATACGCGGTGAAGCTGCAAATCGCGGGGCTGAACACGGGCTATGACCGGATCGTCACCCGCGACGACGGGATGGAGGGGGACGAACGCTCGGTCTCGTTCTGGTATTATGGCAAGGGGCAGCTTCTGGCGGTGGATGCGATGAACGATCCCCGCGCCTACATGATCGGCAAGCGGCTGATCGAGATGGGCAAGACGCCGGACCCGGCCGCGATCGCAGACCCGGCGACCGACCTCAAGGCGTTGTTGAAGGCGTGAGGATCATCGGCGGCACTCATCGCGGCCTGCATCTGGCCGAGGTCGGCAAGGGCGACGCGGACGCGCATCTGCGCCCCACGACCGACCGTGTGCGGGAATCGATCTTCAACCTGCTGGTGAACGGTGGCTATGGCGACCCGATCACCGGCGCGCGGGTGCTGGACCTCTTTGCCGGAACCGGCGCGCTGGGGCTCGAGGCGCTGTCGCGCGGCGCGGCCCGGGTGACTTTCGTCGATGACGGCGCGGCGGCGCGCGCGCTGATCCGGCGCAACATCGAACTGACCCGCGCGATGGGCGTGACCGACCTCTACCGCCGCGACGCGACCCGCATGGGGCCGAACCGCGGCGCGCCCTTCGGCCTGATCTTCCTTGACCCGCCCTACGGGCAAGGTCTGGGAGAGAAGGCGCTGGCCTCCTGTGCCGAGGGCGGCTGGATCGCGCCCGGCGCGCTGGTGGTCTGGGAGGAAAGCAGCCCGCCCGCACCGCCCGCGGGCTTCGAAATGCTGGACCAGCGCAAATACGGCGACACGCTCATCACCATCCTTCAAGCCGAAGGCCGCGCGGGATGAGGCGCTTCGATGCCGTTCTCTTCGATTGCGACGGCGTTCTGGTGGACAGCGAGCCCGCCGCCTTCGACCTGCTCGTGGACGAATTCGCGCGCCATGGGCTGGACCTGCCGCGCCATCGGATCGAACAGGACTTCGTTGGCGGCACGATGCGCGACGTCTGGGCCCGTGCCCGGGCGGCGGGGGCCACGCTTCCGGATGACTGGGTCGAGGCGTTCTACGTCCGTCTCTATGCCCGTCTGGCCGAGGGGACCGCGCTGATCGACGGCATCGTCGCGGTGCTGGACGCGCTGGATGCGGCGGGGATGCCCTATGCCGTCGGCTCCAACGGATCGGACCGCAAGATGCAGGTGACGCTGGGCCAGCATCCGGCGGTCATGGCGCGCTTTCAGGGGCGGCTGTTCTCGGGGCAGTCGCTGGGCACGCCGAAACCGCACCCCGGTCTTTACCTTCATGCGGCGGCGGCGGTGAACACCCCGCCCGACCGCTGCGCCGTGGTCGATGACAGCCCGACCGGCTGCCGCGCCGCCCGCGCCGCCGGGATCGCCTGTTTCGGCTTTGCCGCCCATGACGACGGCGCACGTCTGGCCGCCGAAGGCGCGACGGTGTTTCACCGCATGGCGGACCTGCCGGGGCTTCTGGGGCTGTAACCGCTCTGATCGGCAAGATATTGTGGATAACCCCGCCCGCATCCGCAGGTGGTGGTGTTCACAGTTGACTTGGGTGCCTTCCGTCCGGACCATGGGTGCCCAATCGGAATCACGCGAAGGGAACGGCCTTGCGGTTCACCCGCCTCCGCCTGAATGGCTTCAAAAGCTTCGTCGATCCGACCGATCTGGTGATCCAGGACGGTCTGACCGGCGTTGTCGGGCCGAACGGTTGCGGCAAGTCGAACCTGCTGGAGGCGCTGCGTTGGGTCATGGGCGAGAACCGCCCCACCGCGATGCGCGGCGCGGGGATGGAAGACGTGATCTTCGCCGGTGCGGCGACCCGGCCCGCCCGCAACTTTGCCGAAGTGGTCCTGACCGTGGACAACAGCGAACGGCTCGCGCCGTCGGGGTTCAACGATCAGGACCAGATCGAGATCGTGCGGCGGATCACGCGGGATGCGGGCTCGGCCTACAAGACGAACGGCAAGGATGTCCGCGCGCGCGATGTGCAGATGCTGTTTGCCGATGCCTCGACAGGGGCGCATAGCCCGGCGCTGGTGCGGCAGGGTCAGATTTCGGAACTGATCAACGCCAAGCCGAAGAACCGCCGCCGCATTCTGGAAGAGGCTGCCGGGATCTCGGGGCTTTACCAGCGCCGCCACGAGGCGGAACTGCGGCTTCAGGCGACCGAGGGCAACCTGACCCGCGTCGATGACATGATCGAACAACTGGCGCAGCAACTGGCGACGCTGGCCCGGCAGGCGCGGCAGGCCGCCCGCTACCGCGAGATCGGCGCCGAGCTGCGCCGCGCGGAAGGGATGCTGCTGTTCCGCCGCTGGTCCGAAGCGGATGTCGCGCGCCTCGCGGCCGAGACGGACCTGACCAACCGCACAAGGGCCGCCGCGCAGGCCGAGGCCGCGGCCCGTCAGTCGATGAAGGTCCGACAGGATCGCGAGGATGCCCTGCCGCCCCGGCGCGAAGAAGAGGCGATCGCCGCCGCCGTGGTGCAGCGCCTGACGGTGCAGCGCGACCAGCTCTCGGATCAGGAAGCCCGCGCCGTCCAGCAGATCGAGACGCTGAAATCCCGGATCGCCCAGCTTGTCCGCGACATGGAGCGCGAGGCCGGGTTGAACCGCGACGCGGGCGAGACGATCCAGCGGCTGGAATGGGAGGCGGGCCAGATCGCCCGCGCGCATGAGGGGCATGACGAGCGTCTTGCCGCCGCGGCCGAGGCCGCGCGCGAGGCGGCCTCCGTGTTGCAGGAACGCGAATCCGACCTGTCCGAGATCACCGAGGATGTCGCCCGCCTTGCCGCGCGGCACCAGTCGGCGCAACGGATGCTGGCCGATGCGCGCACGACCATGGACCGCAACGAGGCAGAGGCCGCGAAGGCCCGCGGGGCGGTGGACGCCGCCGACGCCGCCCTGACCGCCGCAAGCGAAGCCTTCGCCACCGCCGAAGAGGCGCTGGAGGAGGCGACCGCCGCCGCCGAGGAGGCGGAGGAAAAGCTGGAAGCGACCGAGGCGGCCCGGGCAGAGGTCCAATCCCGCGAGGCCGACGCGCGCGCGCTGCGGTCCGAAGCCGAAGGCGAGGCCAACGCGCTGCGGGCCGAGGTCGCGGCGCTGGCCAAGCTCGTGGACCGCGAGAGCCACGCGGGCACGCAGCTGCTGGATCGCCTGACCGTCGCGCCGGGCTACGAACGCGCTCTTGGCGCCGCGCTGGCCGATGACCTGCGCGCCCCGGTGCTGGAAGGGGATGCCCGCTCCGGCTGGGCGGACCTTCCGGATTACGACGACCCGCCCGCGCTGCCCGAGGGGGCCGCGCCGCTGTCGGCGCATGTGGACGGGCCGCAGGTGCTGGCGCGTCGTCTGGCGCAGATTGGCGTGGTCACGGCCGAGGATGGGCCGCGCCTGCAAGCCGCCCTGCTGCCGGGGCAGCGGCTGGTCAGTCTTGACGGCGATCTGTGGCGGTGGGACGGGTTCCGGGTCGCCGCCGAGGATGCGCCTTCGGCCGCGGCGCTGCGGCTGCAACAGCTCAACCGCCTTGTCGCCCTGAAACGCGATCTGGAAGACGTGGCCGCCCGTGCCGAAGGCGCGCGGCAGGCGCATGAGGCGTTGCACGCGCAGCTTGCCGACCTCGCCCGCGCCGATCAGGCCGCGCGAGAGGCGCGCCGGGCGGCGGATGCCCGCGTGACCGAGGCGAACCGCGCCCTGTCGCGCGCCGAGGCGGACCGGTCGATCGCCGCGGGCAAGCTCGAATCCGCGCGCCTTGCCGTCACCCGCCATGAAGAAGAGGCCCTTGCCGCCCGCATGCGCCTGCGCGAGGCGCAGAGCGGTGTCGCCGATCTGCCGGATCTGGAAACGGCGCGCGCGGGCGTCGAAAACGTCAAGACCGCCGTGGAAGCGGCGCGGATGACCATGCTCACCCGCCGATCCGGCCATGACGAGGTGCGCCGCGAGGGCGAGGCCCGCATCCGCCGCCGGCAGGAGATTTCCAAGGAGATCTCGGGCTGGAAGATGCGTCTGGACACCGCCGAGAAACGGATGGGCGAACTGGCCGAACGCAAGGCGGAAAGCGAGGAGGAACTGGTCGAGGCCTCGGCCGCGCCGGAAGAGATCGCCGCCAAGCGCGAGGAACTGTCGGAAGCCATCGAAACGGCTGAGGAGCGCCGCGCCCGCGCCGCCGATGCGCTGGCAGGCGCCGAAAACGCGCTGCGCGCCGCCCACGATGCCGAACGCGAAGCGGAGCGTGCGGCGGGTGAGGCGCGCGAGGCCCGTGCCCGGGCCGAGGCGCGGGCGGAAGCCGCGCGCGAGACGGTTCAGGTCGCGGCCGAGCGGATCGCCGAGGATCTGGAGGCGACGCCCGAGGCGCTGCTTGCGTCGCTCGGGGTTTCGGCCGATGCGATGCCGGATGCCGAGGCGCTGGATGTCGAGGTGAACCGCCTCAAACGCCAGCGCGACGCGCTTGGCGCGGTGAACCTGCGCGCCGAGGAAGATGCGCGCGCCGTGCAGGAAGAACACGACACGCTTGCCCGCGAGAAGATCGACCTTGAAGAGGCAATCAAGAAGCTGCGGGCGGGCATCGCCGGGCTGAACCGCGAAGGGCGCGAACGCCTGCTGACCGCCTTCGAGCAGGTGAACGGCAATTTCGGGATGCTGTTCACGCATCTGTTCGGCGGCGGCGAGGCGCGGCTGGTGCTGGTCGAATCCGACGATCCGCTGGAGGCGGGGCTGGAAATCATGTGCCAGCCGCCGGGCAAGAAGCTGGCCACGCTGTCGCTTCTGTCCGGGGGGGAACAGACGCTGACGGCGCTGGCGCTGATCTTCGCCGTCTTCCTTGCCAACCCCGCGCCGATCTGCGTGCTGGACGAGGTGGACGCGCCGCTGGACGACGCCAACGTCACGCGCTTCTGCGACCTGATGGACGAGATGCGGCGGCAGACGGACACGCGCTTCCTTGTCATCACCCACCACGCCGTCACGATGAGCCGGATGGACCGCCTGTTCGGCGTGACGATGCAGGAACAGGGCGTGAGCCAGCTCGTCAGCGTGGATCTGAAACGCGCCGAACAGCTCGTCGCCTGACCCCGGCTGCGCCGCCCTGAGTCGGCGCGACCTCTCCACGGCGTTTCCGAACACGCGCCCGCGACGGCTTGCGACGGCGTGTGATGAAACATTGGGCGGACGGCTTTCGACGCGGCCACAAGATCCGCGACCGGCGGGTCCGTGCTTCGTGAACCGCGACCGCGACATGTTGATGCAGCGACAAAGCGGATCGCGCCCGATGCCAAACGATCAAGTTTTGCTGCATATGCAGCATTCCGCCCCGTGACACAGTCGGCGACGGGCTGTCAGGCGCGACGGCGGAAAGCCGCCGCATGCTCACGCAAGAACAAAAAAATGTGAATGTGATCCACATCAAATCTGGGCCTCCCGGCCTTGCGTGTGCCCTGAACTCTTCCCCTTTAAGGCGCGAAATTAAAAGAACTTGAGGTATGGGAAGATGCGGGGACGCGCGGGTCCGGTAAGGGCCATTTCCAATTTCAAACGCCGCACGCTGGGCCTTGCTGCGCTGGTAGCGGCCTTGCCGGCGGTTGCCTGTGCAGGCGACGGCACCAGCTTCCTTGAGCCCGCCGGCCCCATTGCTGCGTTGCAGAAATTCCACCTGATCCAGATCACCCTGATCTCGTTGATCGTGGTGCTGCCGGTGCTCGTGCTCGTGCCGCTGCTGGCCTGGCGCTACCGCGCGTCGAACACCAGCGCGCGCTACATGCCGGACTGGGATTTCTCGCATGCGCTGGAATATGTCATGTGGCTGGTGCCCGTCGCGGTGGTCGCCGTGCTGTCGGTCTATCTGTGGATCGATACCCACAAGCTTGATCCCTACAAGCAGATCGCTTCGGCGCAGAAGCCCCTTCAGGTCGAGGTTGTCGGGCTCGACTGGAAATGGCTCTTCATCTACCCCGAATTCCATATCGCGACGGTCGGGCAGATGGCCTTCCCGAAGGACCGGCCCGTGGCGCTGAAGCTGACATCGGACACGGTGATGCAGTCGTTCATGGTCTCGGCCCTTGGTGGGCAGATCTATGACATGCCGGGCATGGTGACGAAGCTGAACCTTCAGGCCGATCGGGTGGGCAGCTTCCACGGGGTGAACACGCAGTTCACCGGCGACGGCTTTCAGGATCAGACCTTCACGGCCATGTCGATGACCAACAAGGATTTCGACGCTTGGGTGGCCAAGGTCCAGAAGGACGGGATCGCGCTGAACGAGGCAAGCTATCGCGTCCTGGGCCACCGGTCCACGCCCGATCAGGTGCACGCCACGCTGGGGACGCCCCAGATGCCGCAGCAGGTGGTCTATTTCAACGACGTGCCGAGCGGCTTCTTCAACAAGGTCGTGATGAAATACACGTCCGGCAAGGCCATTCCGGCGACCCGCCAGCCCGGGGCCGTGGCCTACGGCCAAGCGCCGGTCGGCGAATAAGGAGCGAGCAGATGACATTGACGGACTGGAACCCGATCCTCGGGCGGCTGACCCTGCAGTCGCTCGATCCGCTCAAGGCGGTCTTCGACCCGACCGTGAACAACTTCATCGCCTCGGGCGCGGCCGACGCGGTGGTCGTGGGCGCGCTGCTGGGCGTTGTCCTGATGACGAAATACCGGCTGTGGAAGCCGCTGTGGAACAACTGGCTGACGACGGTCGATCACAAGCGCATCGGCGTGATGTACATCGTGCTGGCGCTCGTCATGCTGGTGCGTGGCGTGGTCGAGGCGGTGCTGATGCGCGCCCAGCAGGCCGACGGGCTGCACGGCGGTTTCCTTTCGGCGGACCACTTCGCACAGCTTTTCTCGACCCACGGCACGATCATGATCTTCTTCATGGCGATGCCTTTCCTGACCGGGCTGATCAACATCGTCGTGCCGCTTCAGATCGGCGCGCGCGACGTGAGCTTCCCGATGCTGAACTCGGTCAGCCTTGGCCTGACGGTAGCGGGGGCGGCGCTGGTGATGATCTCGCTCGTGCTGGGCGATTTCTCGACCGGCGGCTGGACCGGCTATCCGCCCTATACCGAGGCCGCGTTCCAGCCGGGCGTCGGCCCCGACTACTGGATCTGGTCGCTGGGGATCGCGGGGCTGGGCTCGACCCTGACGGGCCTGAACTTCATCGTCACGATCTACAAGGAACGCGCGCCGGGCATGAAGTTCATGCACATGCCGATGTTCACCTGGACGGCGCTGTGCACCGCGATCCTTCTGGTCTTCGCGATGCCGCCCCTGACCGTCTGCGCGGTGATGCTGGCGCTTGACCGCTATGCGGGCTTCCATTTCTTCACCAATGCCCTTGGCGGCAACATGATGAACTTCGCCAACATGCTGTGGCTCTTCGGGCACCCGGAAGTCTACATCCTGATCCTGCCGGCGTTCGGCGTGTTCTCGGAAATCGTCTCGACCTTCTCGGGCAAGCGCATTTACGGCTATGCCTCGCTCGTGCTGGCGACGATGTGCATCGCGGTGCTGTCCTTCACCGTCTGGCTGCACCACTTCTTCACCATGGGGCAGGATGCGGATGTCAACGCCGCCTTCGGCATCGCCACCATGCTGATCGGCATCCCGACCGGCGTGAAGATCTTCGACTGGCTTGCCACGATCTATCGCGGCCGGCTCCAGTTCACGGTGCCCATGGTTTACATGCTGTCCTTCATGATGCTGTTCGTGATCGGCGGCCTGACGGGGATCATCCTTGCCAACCCGACGGTCGATTTCCAGGTTCACAACACGCTGTTCCTTGTGGCGCACTTCCACAACATGCTGATCCCGGGCCTGCTGTTCGGGATGCTCGCGGGCTACAACTACTGGTTTCCCAAGGTCTTCGGTTTCCGCCTGAACGAGAAATGGGGCCATGTCTCGGCGTACAGCTGGACCATCGGCTTCGTGCTGGCCTTCTTCCCGCTTTATGCGGTCGGGCTGATGGGCATGACGCGGCGGACGGTGTCCTATACCAACCCGGCGTTCCAGCCGTGGTTCCAGATCGCGCTGGCGGGGGGCTTCTTCGTCCTGTTCGCGCTGTTCAGCATGGGGATGCAGCTTTACGTCTCGATCCGCGACCGCGACCTTCTGGAGGCGGGTGCGGACGATCCGTGGAACGCGCGCACGCTGGAATGGGCGACGCCTTCGCCGGTGCCGGCCTACAACTTCGCCATCGTGCCGACCGTGGACAGCCGCGACGCCTATGCCATGGCCAAGGCCTCGGGCGCGGCCTACATGTCGCCGGCGCGGTTCAACAACATCCACCTGCCGGGCAAGACCAGCCTCGGCGTGGTCACCGCCGTCGGCGGCACCGCGCTTGGCTTCGGGCTGGTGTGGCACATGTGGTGGCTGGCGATCCTGTCGCTTGTGCTGGTGGTCGCGGCCTTCCTCGCCCGCACCTTCACCGAGGACGAAGGGGTCACCATTCCGTCGGGCATCGCGCGCCGCGACTTCGACGCCTGGATGAAGCGCATCCGGCCGGAAGGCTGGAGCGATGACACCGCGCCCGAGATGCCCGGCCTCGAGACCGCCCAACCGATGGAGCATGCAGAATGACCACAGAGGTTCTGAAACCGTCGAGGGGCTATGCCCTGATCGCCGAGAATGATGTTCATCATCACGACCATGGCGAAAAGGCCCTGTCCGGCTTCTGGCTGTTCATGATGAGCGACCTCATCATCTTCGGACTGTTCTTCGCGACCTACCTGACGACGCTGAACAAGATGGCGATCGCCGGGGGGCCGACACCGCACGATCTGTTCGAGCTGAAGGGGGCGGCGATGGAAACCGCCTTCCTGCTGGCCTCAAGCTTCACCTTCGGCCTGTCGTCGCTCGCGATGAAATACGACCTTGGCACGTCGAAGGTCGTGGGCTGGCTCGTCGTCACCCTGCTGCTGGGCGCGGGCTTCCTGTTCTTCGAGGTGAGCGAATTCAGCCGCATGTTCGCCGAAGGCGCGGTCCCGCAGCGCAGCGGGTTCCTGTCGGCCTTCTTCGGGCTGGTCCCGCTGCACGGGGCCCACGTCACTGCGGGCTGCCTGTGGCTGATCGTGATGCTGGTGCAGATCCGCGTCTTCGGCCTGACCGATGCCGTGAAGTCGCGGCTGATGCGGCTGGCGCTGTTCTGGCACTTCCTTGACGTGATCTGGATCGGGATCTTCTCGGCCGTCTATCTTGCGGGGGTTGCGCAATGAAAACCGAAAATGCCTCGTCGCGCGAAGCCTATCTTCACGACCTGCGCGGCTATCAGACGGGACTTCTTCTGGCGGTGCTGCTGACGGTGGTGCCCTTCGGCCTCGTGGCCTGGGGCGGGCTGTCCTATGTCACCGCGATGTCCGTCGTTGCGGTGCTGGCGATTGTGCAGATCGTCGTGCATGTCCGGTATTTCCTGCATGTGGACCTGAGCCCGGAACGGCGCGACGACCTGCACCTGATCCTGTTCTCGGCCCTGTTGCTGGCGATCATGGTCGCAGGCTCGATCTGGATTCTGGTCAACCTTCAGACTCGGATGATGATGCCGATGTAAGGCGTCGTGCCCTGCCATCGCAAAAGGCCCGCATCGGCGGGCCTTTTCGCATTCCCGGCCCCCCTGTCGGCCGCTTTCCGCGGGGGCCCGGCCGGTGACCTTGCCAAGGGCCTGCGGACGGCTACAGAGACGTCACGAATTCGTTTGTGGACAAAACCCGGCCGGGGATTTGAATGCGGCCGGAAACTGGGACCGGCCCGTCGGGCCGAACAAGAGGAACTGCAAGATGTTGGGCATGAAACGGGCCATGATGTTTGCCGCGGTGCTGGCTGTCGCCGCGTGTAGCCAGGCCAACATGAACACCGCAGGCAGCATGACCGGCGCCGCGAGCGATCCGCATTCCGTCGCCTATTTCAACCAGGTCGTGGGCGACCGTGTCTTCTTCGCCTTCGACCAGAGCAACCTGTCGCCCGCAGCGCAGCAGACGCTGATCAAGCAGGCGCAGTGGCTCAAGGCGAACGGCAGCCACCCGATCCTGATCGCCGGCAATACCGACGACCGGGGCACGCGCGAATACAACATCGCGCTTGGCGCGCGCCGGGCGCAGGCGGTGAAGGATTTCCTTGTCGCCCAAGGTATCGGCGCAAGCCGGATCAAGACCGTGAGCTATGGCAAGGAACGCCCCGTCGCGACCTGCGAGAACGAATCCTGCTGGTCGCAGAACCGCCGGGCCGTCACGCTGCTGACCGGCACCCCGACGAGCTGAGGCGAAAAATTCCCCAGACGGAAAGGGCCGGGACGTCGTTCCCGGCCCTTTGCATTGCGTCTTGTCCGTCCCGGAACGGGGGCGTTCAGGGTTGCGCGGTCTTTGCCAGTCGCGTTTCCAGATCCGCCTGCCAGTCCGGGCGGGCGGCGGCGGGAACCGCGGCCAGCAGCGCCTGCGCCGCCTGAAAGCGCGCCCGCGCCTCTGCCGTCCGGCCAAGAGCCTCGTAAACACGGCCAAGGTGGTATTGCACGCCCGCATCCTGCGGCAGCGCCTTCGCCGCCGGCTCGAGTTTCTGCAACGCCTGCTCCATCTGGCCCTGACGGAAGGCGATCCAGCCGACCGTATCCTGAAAGGCGGGGATCGCGCTGTCCTGCAGGCGCCGCGCGATGGTCGCCGCCCGCGCGAGGCTCTCTGCGTCCGTCCGGGACGAGGCCAGCAGGCTTGCCAGGTTGTTGGCGATGACCGGATCGTCGGACGCGCGCTGATAGAGCTTTTCGTAGATCGCGATCGCCCCGGGCGCATCGCCCGCCTGTTCCAGCGCGCCCGCCTTGAGCCAGAGCAGCGAACGATCCTGCGGCAGTTCGGCAAGCCCGCGCGCAAGCACGTCGTCCGCCGCCGCGTTTCCGCCGGTCTGTGCCGTGATGCGGTAAAGCTCGGCCCAGAGGGCGGATTGCTTCGGCATCCGGGTCAGGGCCGCCGAAAGCTCTGCCACCGCATCCTTGCCGCGCTTCAGCGTCATCAGGATGGCGGCCTGGATCATCACCGGGCGCGGATCGTCGGGGGCGATCCCCCGCAGGGCGACCGCCTTGTCCAGCGCCTGCGGCATCTGGCCGGCCTTCACATCCTGCACGATCAGCGCAAGCTGCGCGTCCACGCCGGTGGCGCCGCCCTTCTGCGCCAGACCCTGAAGGTAGGTCGTCAGGGCCTCCCGGTCGTTCTGCCCGGCAAGAATGCGCGCCTTCAGCACCTCTGCCGCGCCCTGCGCCTGCGGCGAGCCGATGGCCGAAAGCCTGCGCAGGTCGTCCTCGGCAGAGGCCCAGTCCTTGCGCGTCACATGCAGATTGCCAAGCGCAGCCAGAAGGCTCGGGTCCTTGGGATGCAGCGCCAGCGCCGTTGTCAGCGTCTGATCGGCCGCGGCATAGTCCTGCGCCCGCATCAGAACCTCGACATAGCGCAGCACCTGCGCCGGGGCATGACCGGTCGCATCGACCGCCTGCCGCAGCGTGTCCCGTTCCAGTCCCGGGTTCCCGTCGCGGGCATAGGCGCGGGCCATCACGTCCAAAAGGCCCGGGTCCTTCGGCGCCACCGACAGCCCCGAGCGCAGCAGAACCAGCGCATCGCCCGTATGGTCCTCGTCGATCAGCCAGCCGGCCTTGAGGCGGATCGCGTCGATCTGGTTGGGATCGGCCTTCAGAACGGCATCCACCGTCGCCTGCGCGCCCTTGTGGTCGCCGCTCTGGTCCTGCATCCGCGCCAGCAGGACCGCCGCGGCCGCCTGCGTCGGGGTCGGCTTTTCCTGTCCGACGACCTGTTTCAGCGCCGCGATCGCCTGCGCGACATGGCCCGCCGTGAAATCATAGCCCGCCTGCACGGCCACGAGGGCAGTCTTGTCGGTCGGCTCGGCCGCGGCCAACGCGCGCTTCAGCTCGGCCTCGGCGGCTGCCCGGCCCCGGTGAAGGTCGAGAAACTGCACCAGCGCAAGCCGCGCCGCCGGGTCCTGCGAGGCCGGATCGATCCGGCTCCGCAGGAAGGCCTCTGCCAGGTCCAGCTTGCCGTGCTCCACATACCAGGCGACCAGCGCGCGCGGCAGCGTGGCGTCCTTGGGGAAGCGGGTCACCATGTCCTTCAGCTGCGCCTCGGTCGCGGCATCGTCCCCGAGCCTCGCCAGAAGTCCAAGCCGGAACTGCGCCAGCAACGCATCCTCCGGCGCCTGCTTCAGCCCCGCATCCGTCGCCTCCAGCGCGGTCTTCCAGTCCTTGGCCCGGATGGCGGCGTCGATCACGATGCGCCTTGCGGTCATCACGTCCGGGCTTGCCGTCAGAAGCGTCCTTGCCGCCGCGACCACATTGGCCTGTTCGGTGGCGTCTCCCGACTGCAGCGCGGCGTGATAGCGCAGGCTGAGGCCCACCCCCTCGGTGCCGGGGTCCTTGGGCGAGATCGCCGTCGCTGTCGTGAAATAACGCTGCGCCAGATCGAACTGGTCCTGGTCAAGCGCAAGCTCGGCCAGCGTCCGGTTGCCTTCGAGGTCCCTGGGATATTGTTCGACCAGCCGCTGGAACTGTGTGAAGGCCTCCTGCCGCCGCCCCTCCTTCAGCAACAGCCGCGCATAGGTGGCGCGGGCATCGTGATGGGCTGGATCGAGCTGGAAGACGTTGCGCAATTCGACGACCGCACGGGCCCTGTCGCCCTTGCCCAGAAGCGAGATCGCCGCCTCGTAATGCTGCTGGGCGCGTTCCTTCTTGGAATAGCAGCCGCTCAGCGCCACCGTTGCCGCCAAGAGAAGCGGCACCACGATCGCCCGATTCCATCGCCCGGTCGCGGATCGCGGACCCTTCTCGGGTTCGCCGCGCTGTCTGCCCATCTGCCTGCCCGCCCATCCTTTTTCGCGATCCTTGGACGGACGTCGCCCCGTGTCAACGTATTGCGTTTTCAGTTTCCGGTTTGGTTGAGGACTGCGTTGAGAGTTTTTGCGAGGATTTTGATGTCAGTGATGAGGGAGAGGGTGTTTGCGTAGGCGGTGTCGTAGATTGCGCGGTCTGCGAAGGATGCGGAGTTTCGGGCCTCGACCTGCCAGAGGCCCGTGATGCCTGGGCGGAGGGTTTCGTAGGCGTTTCCGGGGTAGAGGGGGCGCTGCTGGGGGAGCATGGGCCGGGGTCCGACGAGGGACATGTCGCCGATGAGGACGTTCCAGAGCTGGGGGAGTTCGTCGAGCGAGGAGCGGCGCAGGAAGCGGCCTGCGCGGGTGATGCGGGGATCGTTGCGCAGTTTCTGGTCGCGGGCCCATTCGGCGGCGGCCTCGGGGTTCCGGGCGAGGTGGCGTTCGAGTTTGGCCTCGGCGTCGGGGACCATGGTGCGGATCTTCAGCATGGCGAAGCGGCGCCCGTTGCGGCCGATTCGGGGCTGACGGAAGAAGGGGCTGTGGCCGTCGCTGGCGGCGAGCGCCGCGACGACGAGGATGACGGGAAGGACGACGGGCAGGGCCGCGAGCACCAGGGCGATGTCGAGAAGACGCTTGAAGAGCGTCGCATAGGGCTGCGGGGCGGGGGCATTGAGACGGACGGGCCGGGCCTGGGCGGTAAAGCTGGTGCCGGGATAGTGTTGCGTCATGATCGTCTCCCTACTCGTGACCGGGTCGCTACGTCCGTGCGGTCGGGGACAGGGAACACGGGGATGCTTAACGCGCCATTAATCCCGGTCCCCGACACTGCGATCGGACTGGCTGAGAGGAATGGACGCGAATTGTCGTCAAATTTTGTCGAACCTTGGCGAAAGTTGGATAGTTTGCGGCATTTGCAAGAAATCTGTCTCTGGCCGGGATTGTATCGCTGACCGAAACACTCGGGGCGGTTGCGGCGTGGACCGGGAGGGCAGGGAATGCGGCAGTATTGCCTTGGAACGTGGCAACAATTGCCGTCTGTCGGTCGCATTTTTGCCGGAAAGGACTGTCAGAACCGTCGGATGCAGGGGGAATTCCGTCCCGCTGCACGGGATTTGGCGCCCGCGGGCGCCGAGACGGCAGACAGAGGCACTTGGCATGACACAGGCAGGCAAGATCGGATCGGCGGCGGGGGTGCTTTCATGAGCGCCGTCACGCTTTATGCCGAGGCTTTCGGCCTTCGCGAACGCCCGTTCACGCTGTTGCCGGACGCGAGCTTTCTCTACTGGTCGGACCAGCACAAGCGGGCCTGCTCGATCCTGGAGTTCGGGATCCTGTCCTCGGCGCCGATCACGATGCTGACGGGCGAGGTGGGCACGGGCAAGACGACGCTGGTGCAGGAGCTGCTGACGCGGCTCGGGCCGGATGTGACGGTCGCGCTGATCTCGAACGCGCAGGGCGGGCGCGGGGCGCTTCTGGAATGGGTTCTGGGCGCGCTCGGCCAGCCGGTGGTGCCGGAAGAGGGCTATGTGGCGAAGTTCCACCGCCTGCAGGAGGTTCTGATCGCGGAATACGCGGCGGGCCGCCGGGTGGTGGTGATCGTGGACGAGGCGCAGAACCTGTCGGTCGAGGGGCTGGAGGAGATCCGGCTTCTGACGAACATCAACGCGGGCAAGGACGAGCTGATCCAGCTGGTGCTGGTGGGCCAGCCCGAGCTGCGCGATCGGGTGCGCCAGCCGGAGCTGCGGCAACTGGCGCAGCGGATCGTGGCGGGGTTCCACCTCGGGGCGATGGATGCGGCGACGGTTGGGGGCTACATCGCGCACCGTCTGGTCTGCGCGGGCGGCACGGGGCGTGAGTTCACGCCCGGCGCGGCGCGGGCGATCCATGCGGCGACGGGCGGGGTTCCGCGGCTGGTGAACCAGCTGGCGGATTTTGCGCTTCTGTATGCCTGGAGCGCGGAGACGGACCTTGTGGACGAGGCGGTTGTCTCGCTGGTCCTGTCGGAAGGTGTGTTTTTTGGTGGCGGTGCCGAACCGGTTGCGACGGTTCCTGCGCCGGGTTCGTGGTTGCGGGAGGCTGTCGGGTCATGAGTGCGCTGATTGAAGGCGGGACGCTGTCCCTGCATCTGCACGATCATTCCGGAGCGCGGTGGTGGCTGCGGCGGCTTGCGAAGCGTCTGCCGCTGATCCTGGGGCTTGGCGGGCTTCTGTCGGCGATCGCGGTGACGGTGGCGCTGCAGCTTCCGGCGGTTTACCAGGCGCAGACGCAGATCACGGTGGCGGCGTCGCAGATCCCTCAGAACCAGCGGGCGGACAGCCAGGCGCCCTCGGCGCTGGAACAGCTGCAACTGTTCGAAAGCCGTCTTCTGACGCGGGCGAACCTGCTGGACATCGCGCGGCGTCTGGACGTGTTTGCCGGGCAGGCCTCGATGAGCCCGGACGAGATCGTGGCGGCGATGCGCAAGGCGACGAAGATCACCTCGGTGTCGGGGCGCGATCAGGCGACGCTGATGACGATCAGCTTCGACGCGCGCCGGCCCGATCTGGCGGCGGGCGTGGTGAACGCCTACCTGACGGTGATGCTGAAGGACGACGTGAGCCTGCGCACGGAACAGGCGAAGGCGGCGGTGGACTTCTTCCAGCACGAGGTGTCGCGTCTCGGGGCGGCGCAGGATGCGCAGGGGGCGAAGATCCTTGCGTTCAAGGATGCCCATTCGGATGCGCTGCCCGAGAACCTCGGCTACATGCGCGATCATCTGGTGACGCTGCAGCGCCAGCTGACGCTGGCGGAGGCGGAGGGCGCGCAGCTTGCCGATCAGCAGGCGCGCCTGGTGCAGAGCTTCGCGACGGCGGGCCAGGTGAACTACAACCAGTCCCCCGAGCAGCAGAAGCTGACGGCGGCGCGGACGGCGCTGCAACAGGCGGAGGCGGTCTATTCGGCGCGCAATCCGCGGGTGCAGATGCTCAAGGCGCAGGTCGCGGTTCTGGAGCAGGCGGTCGCGGCGCAGCGCAAGGCGGGCGACGGGGTGGATGCCTCGAGCCCTGCGGCGACGCTGATCAAGCTGCAGCTTGACGACGTGAAGTCGCGCCAGGCGACGCTTGCGGGCCAGCGCGCGGATCTTCGCAAGCGGATCGCGGCGCTGGAGGCGGGGATCACGGCGGTTCCGGCGAATGCGCTGGTGCTGTCGGGGCTGGAGCGGGATCAGTCTGCGCTGCAGTCGCAATACGCGGCGGCGCAGAAGAACCTCGATGCGGCGCGTCAGGCGGCGCAGGTTGCGGCGCAGTCGCGCGGGCAGCGGATCTCGGTGCTGCAGCAGCCCTCGGTTCCGACCGACCCGATCCGGCCGCGGCGCGGCCTGATCGCGCTGGCGGGGATCGCGGGCGGGCTTGCGGGGGGTCTTGCGCTGGCGGTTGCGCTGGAGGCGCTGGACCGGCGGCTGCGGCGGGGCGAGGACCTCGTGCACCACCTGGGCATCACGCCGCTGGCGGTTCTGCCGCGGATCACGACGCGGCGGGAACGGATCGCGCGGCAAAGCCGGCGGATGCTGGCGATGGTTGCGGCGGCGGGCTGCGCGGCGCTTGGCATGCTGGCGCTGACGCAGTCCTGGCTGCCGGTGGCGCAGATGATGCGGCTCTTCGCCGTTCCCGGCGTCTGAGCGAGAGGGGGTAACGAGATGGAACGGTTGCAACAGGCGATCGAGAAGGCCCGGACGATGCGCCAGGCGGCGCAGACGGCGGGCATGATGGCGCAGGCCGGGACGCAGGCCGGAATGCAGGCGGCGCAGGC
The DNA here is from genome assembly GCA_028875855.1 of Paracoccaceae bacterium. Taxonomy (GTDB): domain Bacteria; phylum Pseudomonadota; class Alphaproteobacteria; order Rhodobacterales; family Rhodobacteraceae; genus Solirhodobacter. The sequence continues at coordinate 19,915 of JAGWVA010000018.1, read as the reverse complement.
CGGAACGGGCGGCCCGTCCTGGCTGCATCACCCGGCGGGCGCCCGCATGGGCCTGCCGCGGCCCGATCAGGCCCGCCCCGATCAGGCCGCCGCGCCCTGGCGCGCGCTTGGCGAGATGGTGCCCGACCTTGCCGCGCTGGAGCGTCAGCGGGTGGTGACCTTGCTCGCCGGGCCCGAGGCGGCGCATTGGGACCTGCTGCGCGGCCGGATCGTGGATCAGGCGCGCCGTCACGGCTGGCGGCGGATCGCGCTGGTCTCGCCGCACGGGGGCGCGGGGCGCTCGACCGCGCTGGCCAACCTCGCGCTGTCGTTCGCGCGCGCGCCGGACCTGCGGATGATCGGGCTCGACCTCGACCTGCGCCGCCCGGCGCTGGCGCGGCTTCTGGGCCAGGAGGCGGTAAGCCCGATGGCGGCCTCGATGGAGGACGTGCTGGCCCGCCGCATCCCCTTCGCCGCCGTCGCCCGCCGTCTGGGCGAGCGCATGGCGGTGGGCTTCGCCCATGCCCCGGCGGCCGACCTCGGCGCGCTTCTCGCCGCGCGCAGCACCCGCGCCGCCCTCGACGAGATCGACGCCACCTACGCCCCCGACATCGTGCTGGCCGACGCCCCCCCGCTCGCCGCCGGCGCCCCCGCCGACGCCGCCCTCGCGCTCGCCGACGCCGCCATCCTCCTCCTCGAGGCCGGACGCGACACCGTCAAACAGGCCGACAAGGCCGAACGACACGTCGCCCACCTCACAAACGTCCTCGGAACCGTCATCACAAAGGCAGACTGACGCCTCCGAACAAAAATGCGGGGAAGAAAAGAAACACCCCCGTCGCAGGGACTTGCGACGGGGGTGTCTGTTTTCGTGCGATCGGGCTGAGGGCCGGATCAGAGCTTTCCGGTCAGTTCCGGCACGGCGTCGAAGAGGTCGGCGACAAGGCCGTAGTCCGCGACCTGGAAGATCGGGGCTTCTTCGTCCTTGTTGATCGCCACGATGACCTTCGAGTCCTTCATCCCGGCGAGGTGCTGGATCGCGCCCGAAATGCCGCAGGCGATGTAGAGGTCGGGCGCCACCACCTTGCCGGTCTGGCCGACCTGCCAATCGTTCGGCGCAAAGCCAGAATCCACCGCTGCACGCGAGGCACCGACGGCGGCGCCCAGCTTGTCGGCGAGCTTCTCGATGATGTCGAAGCTGTCCTTCGAGCCCACGCCGCGCCCGCCCGATACCACGATCTTGGCCGAGGTCAGTTCGGGCCGGTCGGAGGCGGCCACCTTGTCCTCGACCCAGGCCGACAGGCCCGCATCGCCGGGGCCCGCGATCTTCTCGACCGGGGCCGCGCCGCCCGTGCCCACCGCCGTGAAGGCGGCCGTGCGGACCGAGAACACCTTTTTCGCGTCGGCGCTTTGCACCGTCTGGATCGCGTTGCCCGCGTAGATCGGGCGTTCGAACGTGTCGGCCGAGACGACCGCGGTCACGTCCGAGATCACCATCGCGTCAAGAAGCGCGGCCACGCGGGGCAGCACGTTCTTGTTGAAGGCGGTCGCGGCGCCGCAGATGTGGTCGTAGCCGCCCGCGAGCGAGACCACGAGCGCGGCGGTGGCTTCCGCCATGCCATGGCAATAGGCGTGATCGTCGGCGAAGATCACCTTCGCCACGCCCGCAAGCGTCGCGGCCTCGGCCGCGGCGGCATCGCCGCCCTGGCCTGCGACCAGCACATGCACCTCGCCCAGGCCCGCCACCGCGGCGAGCGTCTTCGCCACCTGGTCGGTGGCCAGCGCGCCGTCGTTCACATCGGCAATCAGCAGAACGGCCATCAGATCACCCCCGCTTCGTCTTTCAGTTTCGCGATCAGCTCATCGACCGAGCCGACCTTGACCCCGGCCTTGCGGCCCGCGGGTTCCACCGTCTTCACCACCGTCAGCCGCGGCGAGACATCCACGCCGTAATCGGCGGGCGTCTTTTCCTCGAGCGGCTTCTTCTTCGCCTTCATGATGTTGGGAAGCGAGGCATAGCGCGGTTCGTTCAGGCGCAGGTCCACCGTGACGATGGCGGGCATCTTGACCTTGATCGTCTGCAACCCGCCGTCCACCTCGCGGGTGACCAGCGCATGATCGCCCTCGATCGCCAGTTCCGAGGCGAAGGTGCCCTGGCTCCAGCCCAGAAGCGCGGCCAGCATCTGCCCCGTCGCGTTCATGTCGTTGTCGATCGCCTGCTTGCCCGCCAGCACGAGGCCCGGCTGTTCGGCTTCGACCACCTTCGCCAGCAGCTTCGCCACGGCGAGCGGCTCGATGTCGGTCTGCACGTCGGCCGCGGCCTCGATCAGGATCGCGCGGTCAGCCCCCATGGCAAGCGCGGTGCGCAGCGTTTCCTGCGCCTGCTTCACGCCGATCGAGACCACGACGATCTCTTCGGCCTGACCCGCTTCCTTCAGACGGATCGCCTGTTCCACGGCGATCTCGTCGAACGGGTTCATCGACATCTTCACATTCGCCAGATCGACGCCGGAGCCATCCGCCTTCACGCGGACCTTCACGTTGTAGTCGATCACCCGTTTCACGGGCACCAAAACCTTCATCGCTTCTTGTCTCCTCTCTCCATCAGCCCGCCGAATGGCCCCGGGGCCGCGGGGACTCGGACGCGTTTCATGGGTTGTTAGCCTCTCCCGACCGATGGGGACAGATCAAAATCGACCGGTTGCGGCGGCGCGACGTCGCGTTTCGCCTAGCGGTTGGCGCCGGGAACCCAGAGAACATCGCCCGCGCCGCCGTCATTGGCCACGCGCGAGGCGACGAAGAACCAGTCCGACAGGCGGTTGAGGTATTTCACCGCGGCAAGGTTGATCTGTTCCACCGTGGCGAGTTCCACCGTCAGACGCTCGGCGCGGCGGCAGACAGTGCGGCACAGGTGCAGATGCGCGGCCAGCGGCGATCCGCCGGGCAGCACGAAGCTGCGCAGGGGGGCCAGCGCGCCGTTCATCGCGTCGATCTCGGCCTCCAGCCGGTCCACCTGCGCGGGCGCCATCCGCAGCGGGGGGTAGGGCGCCTCGGCGTCCTTGTCCATGTCGGGGCGGCACAGGTCCGCGCCAAGATCGAACATGTCGTTCTGGATGCGGGCAAGGGCCGCGTCCATGTCGCCCGTCGCGTGAAGCCGGGCAAGGCCGATGGTGGCGTTGGTTTCGTCCACCGTGCCGTAGGCCGAGACGCGCAGGGTGTATTTCGCAACGCGCGTGCCGTTTCCAAGCGCGGTTTCGCCAGCGTCGCCGGTGCGGGTGTAGATGCGGTTCAGAACGACCATCAGCGGAACCCCCCGTGCCGGACATAGACGTAGATCAGGATGAGGAGGACGGCCACCGCCTGCGCGGCGATGCGGTAGCGCATCAGGCGGTTGGCGTTCCTGGCATGGAACTTGCCGCCGACGCCGAAGCTGCCGATGCCCAGCATCAGGATGAAGAGGACGATAAGCACCGCCGCGACGACGAGCAGGAAAAGCGGATCGTGGAACATGGGTCTCCTCGCGTGTTCGGCATGATCTAACGCGACCGGGCGGAAAAGCGAACGGGAATGTGATGCGGCGCAGGGCCTCAGGTGCCGCGGGCGATCAGCGCGTCAAGCGCGCCGCTGGGCAGAAGGCGGCGCAGCGTGGCCATGATGTAGGTGGGCGTCGTCACGTAATACCGCGCGCGCGGCCGGCGGGCATCGAGCGCACGGGCAAGCTTGGCGGTGACGGCCGAGGGCGGCAGTTCGAAGGCATCCGGCCCGCTGCTGTGATAAAGCCGCCTGCGGAGCGAGGCGCGATACTGTTCGGCGCGGGCCGAGGCCTCCCAATCCACCCAGCGTTCGAAATGCGGGATCGAATTCACGCGGATGCGGCTGGTGACCGGTCCGGGTTCCAGCAGGATCACGCGGATCGGCGTGTCGCGCAGTTCGATCCGCAGGACGTCGGTCAGCCCTTCCAGCGCGAACTTGGTGGCGACATAGGCGCCGCGCCACTTCGCGCCGACGAGCCCGAGGACCGAGGAACAGGTGACGATCCGTCCCGATCCTTGGGCCCGCATCACCGGGATGATCCGCCGCGTCAGGTCGTGGGTGCCGAAGACGTTGGTCTCGAAGATCTCGCGCAGCGCGCTGCGGGGCAGGTCCTCGACCGCGCCGGGGCAGGCGAAGGCGCCGTTGTTGTAAAGCGCATCGAGCGTGCCGCCCGTGCGGGCCAGGGTTTCGGCGACCGCGTCCGCGATGCTCGACTCGGATGACAGGTCCAGCGGGAAGCTTTCCAGCCCTTCCGCGGTCAGGCGGTCGCAGTCCTGCGCGCTGCGGCAGGTGGCGAAGACGCGCCAGCCGCGCGCCTTCAGCCCGTGGGCCGCGTCGTAGCCGATGCCGGACGAACAGCCAGTGATCAGGATCGAGCGCGCCATGGGGCCTCCGGGTGAGCGAATTTTCGTCGAAAATTCGGGGCGAGGCCCCGGCATCTGGGTAGCCGTTCCGGGACGGTGCGGCAACGGCCGGATTGGCTCTGGACCGGAAAACGCGCAACGACTACACCATATCCATGACCGACACGCCCGACGACAACAAGATGGAGCCGATGACGCTGGCCGAGCCGCTTTCGCGGGCGATCGGCGATCGCTACCTGACCTATGCCTTGTCCACCATCATGGACCGCGCGCTGCCTGATGTGCGCGACGGGCTGAAGCCGGTGCATCGTCGCATCCTTTATGCGATGCGCGAATTGCGGCTGTCGTCGAACGGCGGGTTCCGGAAGTCGGCAAAGATCTCCGGCGACGTGATGGGGAACTACCACCCCCACGGCGATGCCGCGATCTATGACGCGATGGCGCGGTTGGCGCAGGATTTCAACGTCCGCTATCCGCTGGTGGACGGGCAGGGGAACTTCGGCAACATCGACGGCGACAACCCCGCCGCCAGCCGCTACACCGAAGCCCGCCTGACCGCCGCGGCCGAGGCGCTGCTGGCGGGGCTGGACGAAAACGCCGTCGATTTCCGCGCCAACTACGACGGCACGCTGGAAGAGCCGGTGGTGCTGCCCGCCGCCTTCCCGAACCTCTTGGCCAACGGGTCGAGCGGGATCGCCGTGGGGATGGCGACCAACATCCCGCCGCACAACATCGGCGAGCTGGTCGAGGCCTGCCTGCACCTCATCAAGGCGCCGGACGCCGATGACGCGGCGCTGGCCGCGCTGGTGCCGGGGCCGGATTTCCCCACCGGCGGCGTGATCGTCGAGCCGCGCGAGAGCCTGCTTGAGACCTACCGCACCGGGCGCGGATCGATCCGCCTGCGGGCGCAGTGGACCGTCGAGGATCTGGGCCGCGGCCAGTGGCAGATCGTCGTGACCGAGATCCCCTATCAGGTCCAGAAGTCCAAGCTGATCGAGAAGCTGGCCGAGCTGATCCAGCTGAAGAAGGTGCCGATCCTCGCCGATGTGCGCGACGAAAGCGCCGAGGACGTGCGGCTTATCCTCGAGCCGCGCGCGCGGACGGTGGACCCGGACGTGCTGATGAACACGCTGTTCCGCAATTCCGACCTCGAGGTGCGGTTCGCGATGAACATGAACGTGCTGATCGACGGGCGCACGCCAAAGGTCTGCTCGCTCAAGGAGGTTCTGCGCGCCTTCCTCGACCATCGCCGGGTGGTCCTGCAACGCCGCAGCCGGCACCGGCTGGACAAGATCGACCATCGGCTGGAAGTGCTGGAAGGCTTCATCACCGCCTTCCTGAACCTCGACCGCGTGATCGACATCATTCGCTACGATGACGATCCCAAGGCCGCGCTGATGGCCGAGGATTGGGGCAACCCCCATGCCCGCGCGACCAGCGAGAAGGATTACGTCTCGCCGTTGTCGAAGGGCGTGCCAGAGGACCCCTCGCTCACCGAGGTGCAGGCCGACGCGATCCTGAACATGCGCCTGCGCAGCCTGCGCCGTCTGGAGGAGATGGAGCTTCTGCGCGAGCAGGACGCGCTGATGAAGGAACGCGCGGAACTTGCCGACCTGCTGGACAGCGAAAAGCTGCAATGGAAGCGGATCGGCGAGGAACTGCGCGAAGTCGCGAAGGCTTTCGGCAAGGACGCCCCCGGCGGCGCGCGGCGCACCGCGCTGGCCGAGGCGGCCGAGACCGAGGAGGTCCCGCTCGAGGCGATGATCGAGCGCGAGCCGATCACGGTGATCTGTTCCAAGATGGGCTGGGTCCGCGCGCTGAAGGGGCATGTCGGGCTCGATACCGAGATGAAGTTCAAGGACGGCGACGAGGCGCGCTTTGCCTTCCATGCCGAGACGACGGACAAGATCCTGATCTGCGGATCGAACGGGCGGTTCTACACGGTGATGGGCGCGAACCTGCCCGGCGGGCGCGGCATGGGCGAGCCGCTGCGCCTGATGGTGGACCTCCCGAACGAGGCCGAGATCGTCGAGATGCTGGTTTACAAGCCCGGGGCGAAGCTGCTCGTGGCCTCATCGGCGGGCGATGGCTTCGTCGTGCCGATGGACGAGATCGTGGCGCAGACGCGGGCGGGCAAGGTCGTGCTGAACGTGAAGGACGACGTGCGCGCCAAGGTCTGCAAGCCGGTCGCGGGCGATCACGTCGCTGTGGTGGGCGAGAACCGCAAGATGCTGGTCTTTCCGCTGGCCGACCTGCCCGAGATGGCGCGCGGCAAGGGCAACCGGCTGCAGAAATACAAGGACGGCGGCCTTGCCGATGCCACGACCTTCGAACTGGCGAAGGGGCTGAGCTGGAAGGACCCCGCCGGGCGGACCCGGACGGAAACCGACCTGACGGAATGGCTGGCGGCGCGGGCGTCGGCGGGGCGGATGGCGCCGCGCGGTTTCCCGCGCGACAACCGCTTTACCTGATCACCACAGCGCCAGAAGGCCGCTGGCCGTCGTGCCGGTGGCCTTCACGTCTGTCACGCGGATCGGCAGCAGCGTGCCGCCCGGCACCGCGGCAAAGATCACGTCCTGACCGCCGGCCATCGTCACCGCCACGTCGCCGACCTGGGCCACGTAAAGCGCCCGTGTCATGGCCGACAGCGGCGTGGCGTCGTCCGGCGTGACGGGCACCGCGTCGCGCACGGGCGAGACGGGCGTGTTCGGGAAATCCTTGAAGCTGTCCATCGCTTTCTCCTTCGCATGAGGCAGCGACCGCGACCCGCGACCGGCTGCGATCTCGGGCTCGGGGGAGGGCCCCCGGTGTTGCTCTCTTGCCAGAGGCGCGGTTAACGCGGGCTTAATCCTGCGTTCGCCGGAGGCGTGGCCGCCTTCGGTCTGGACAGGAAAGCCACGCCCCGGCAAGTGTATATCCAAAAGTCGGGGGGTGCCCCGCGTAACGAGCAGCGAGGCGCAGTTGACCCAGACCGACCAGACCGAAGCGGCACCGCGGCGTGTCCTGATCCTTGTGGAAAACCTGCCCGTGCCGCTGGATCGCCGCGTCTGGCTGGAGGCGACGACGCTGATCGCCCATGGCTACGAGGTCAGCGTGATCTGCCCGATGGGGCGCGGCTGGACCAAGGCGCACGAGGTGATCGAGGGCGTCCACATCTACCGTTATCCCGAACCGCCCGAGGCGCATTCCGGCGCCATCGCCTATGCGCGGGAATACCTGCACGCGCTCTGGCACATGGCGCGGCTGGCCCGCCGCGTCTGGGCGGATCGCAAGTTCGACGTGATCCAGGGCTGCAACCCGCCGGACCTGCTGTTCCTCATCGCGCTTCTCTATCGCCCGCACGGGGTGCGCTATCTCTTCGATCATCACGACGTCAGCCCCGAGCTGTTCGAGGCCAAGTTTGGCAAGCGCGGCCTGCTTTACCGCGTCATGCTGTGGTGGGAACGGATGAGCTTCGGGCTGGCCGACGTGTCGATCGCCACCAATGAAAGCTTTCGCCGGGTGGCGATGACGCGGGGAGGCATGGCCGCCGAGGATGTCTTTGTCGTCCGCTCTGCCCCCAAGGTCGAGAAGTTCGAGATCCGCCCCCCCGATCCCGAGATGCGCAAGGGGGCAAAGACCGTCCTTGGCTACGTGGGCGTGATCGGCCAGCAGGAAGGGATGGACCTTCTGGTCGCCGCCGTCGATCACCTTGTCCGCAAGATGGGGCATGACGATCTGCACGCGATCATCGTGGGCTTCGGCCCTCACCTGCCCGAGGTGGAACGCGACGTGGCCGAACGCGGTCTTCAGGCGCATTTCACCTTCACCGGCGCGCTTTATGGCGAGGATCTGCTCAGGGCGCTGAATTCCTGCGACATCGGGGTCAGCCCCGATCCGAAGAACGCGATGAACGACATCTCGACCATGAACAAGGTCATGGAATACATGACTCTGGAAAAGCCCGTGGTGCAGTTCGACCTGACCGAGGGGCGGGCCTCGGCGGCGGAGGCGTCGCTTTACGCCCGTGCCAACGACCCGGAGGATTTCGCGGCCCGGATCGCCTGGCTGATCGACCATCCGGACGAGGGCGCGAAGATGGGCAAGATCGGCCGGGCGCGGGTCTTCGATGCGCTGTCCTGGGCGCATTCGGTGCCGCATCTGCTGGCGGCCTATGACCGGCTTTACGCGAAGCGCCGGTAGCGCCGGTCCAACAGCAGGCCAAGCGCCCATCCGGTGACGAAGCCGCCAAGGTGGCAGCCCCAGGCAAGCCCGCCACTCAGGGCCCAGAACATCACGACGTTGATCCCGACAAGGTAGGCCAGGGGACGGGCCAGCACGCGGGCCACCTCGACGCGGCTTTGGCCAAAGCGGCGGCGGTCGGCCCAGGCCCAGGCGAGGATCGCGCCCGCCAGCCCGAACAGCGCGCCCGAGGCGCCCACCATCAACTCGGTCGTGTAGGTGATCAGCGCAAAGCCCAGCCCCCCGCCGATGGCAGACAGCAGATAGAGCGCGAGATACCGCCCCTGTCCCAGCCGTTGCGACACCGGGCGGCCCAGCGAAATCAGCGCCATCATGTTCATGCCGACGTGCAGGATGCCGCCATGCAGGAAGCTGTAGCTGAGAAACATCGCCACGCCTTGCCCGGCATAGGCGGGTTGCCAGCCGTGCAGCAGCCCGCCCCAGAACCCGCCGTAGGTATAGGCGACGTCGCGCCAGTGCGGGCCGCCCCAAAGTCGGTAGTCCGCGCCCTGAAGGATCGCCTCGATCCCGATGCAGAGGGTGAACAGAACCGCCGTCACCGGCTCGTCGCGGAACCATCTGGCAAGGCGGGCGGTCATCGGGATGCGGGGCTGCGGCGGCAGCGTGTCGGGATCGATCATGGCGATGAGGTGGGGTCTCGGGCGGCGGGAGGCAAGGAAAATCGACCGCTCAGAACGGCACGTAGCGCGGCAGGATCGGAAGCGTCGCCCGCATCATCCGCTGAAGACGTGCATCCGCGGCGGAAAGGGGTTCCGACGGATCGATGGGGGTCACATAGCGCATCAGCGCGCCATCGGTCCGGCCCGTCAGCACGGCGTCGATCATGACGCTTGCCTTGGCGGCGAAGTCGTTCGTCATCCGTCGGCCGCGTTCCTCGAACCAGTAATAGACCAGCTGGCGCGCCGTGCCGTTGTTGATGACCGCGCGGTTGACGGCAAAGCGGCCATAGGGCGTGCCGGTCATGTCCACCTGAGCGGGTCTCAGGCTCTCGATTTCCCAGCCGCCGACGGGCAGGCAGACCTGTGGCGAATGGATGCCCTGACCCTCGGTCTGCTTGTTGTAAAAGGCGACGAAAAGGTTCACCGCGGTTGCCTCGCCCGCCGCCGTGTAGGTCGCGTCAAGGTAGTCGTCCGCGGCCAGAACCTTGCTGACATCGGGCGTCAGCGTCAGCGGCGCCCCGCGCCAGGGCCCGATCTGCATCGGGAAATAGGCGAAATTCGCGCGCTCGACCGCCCGCACCGTGCCGGTATTCAGGTTGAGCACCGCCGCAGAGGCCGCGACGGTCAGGACCGCCGCCAGCCCCATCGCGCGCGAGGGGCGGATCAGCGGCAGACGGCCAAGGATGGGCAGGAAACCCCGGGTGTCGAGGTCGATCGCCTCGGACAGCGGCTTGGGGTCGGGCGTCAGCCTTTGCAGGCCCGCGGCCAGAAGGAACAGAAGCCCGACGCAAAGAACGAAGATCACCCAGCCTTCGAAGGCATGCAGGAAGCCTTCGGCCTGCGCCGGGCCATAGGCATCGACCAGCATCCCGATCACCCCGATCCGCAGGCTGTTCATCAGCACCGTCAGCGGGGGCGCCGCGAGCAGCAGCACGACCTTGTGCCAGCGCGGACCGCGGTAGAGGATCGCGAACAGATAGGAAAAGCTGAGGATCGGGAAAAGGTAGCGCAGGCCGGAACAGGCCTCGGCCACCTGAAGCTTGTAAACGCCAAGGTCGATCACGTTGCCTTCGAGAAAGACCGGCACGTTGGCCAGTTGCAGCACCCAGACGCCCAGCACGGACGAGATGTGTTGCAGCACGATGCTGATCTTCCAGTAAAGGATCTGCGGCAGCGGCAGCATGAAGATCAGGTGCAGCACCGGCAGCATGTGCCGCCGCCCGCGGTCAAAGCCGAAGACAACCAGCACCACGCCCGCGACCCAGAGGATCAGCCCGTAGGTCACCACGTCGGGAATGCGCATCAGGTTGCCAAGAACGGCGATCATCAGGCCGAACAGCAGAACACCGATGCCCGGGCCCCGGTCGAAGACCTGCGGCGCGGGCGGGGGCAGGCGGCGCATCTCGCGCAGGAACAGGTAGAGCGAGATCACCGGGATCAGCGGCCCATAGCTGTATTCGGGCGTGATCCAAGCCTTGCCCATCGCCACGAAGCCCAGCCCGAACAGCGGAACCGAGCCCAGCAGGAGCGCCAGAAACAGGACGAACCCCTTGCCGGCCGGGCCGAATGCGGCACCACGCCCGGTTCGGGGCGCGTCCGCGGGTGTCATGGGCGGATCGAGAAGCTGCGGGCCAGCGTCAGGAAGACCGCGTTGCCTGCGGCCGCGCCGCTGACCGGGTCGCGCCGGTTGCGGTGGGTCAGGCCCGCGCTGAGCTGCCAATCGCGCGTCAACGCACGTTCATAGGCCGCGGTCACATTGCTGGCCTGCGTGGAATTTCCGCCGCTGCTGTTGCCCGGGTCGCTGCGGGCGAAATCCACCGTGAAGCGCAGGCCGGTCAGTTCGTTGACATGCACCCGGTAGCTTGCCGCGGCGCGGGTCAGCAGTTCCTCCTGCGTGTCGAGGCCGGTCAGGTCCCAGGGGCTCGAGACGCTGCGGCTGAGCCTGACGCTGAACCGGCCCCGCGGACCGTCCAGCACATAGTCCAGCGCGCCGATGGCCTGCGCGGACCGTCCCTCGGTCCGGCTTGCGCCGATCATGAAGGACAGAAGGCCCGTGGGCAGGTCGGTCCGATGCTGGAAGGTCAGCGTGTCGCGGTTGCCCGAAGGGGTCAGCCGGTGATCGAGCGTCGCGGTCTGGGTCGCGCTGCCGTTCGAATGCGCATAGACGACGGTGAACAGCGGACGGGTCCGGTTGGACGTGCTGGTGAGCGAGTCGATCTTCTGGCGCAGCAGGCCCACCGTCAGCTTCAGCTGGTTGTCCTTGTCGATGTTGTGGCCGAAGGTCAGCGCCACCGACTGCTGGCGTTCATGCGTGGCGTTGCTGTCGCGTGCGGCGTAGTTGCCCGACATCAGCGACAGCAGCAGCGCGTTGTCCTTGTTCAGCTCCATCCGCCCGGTGGCCGTGACCCGGGTGTTCGTGCTGTCGTAGAACTGCGATCCCGCGCCGTCGTAGCGCCGCCCGAAGGTTCTGGCCTCCAGCGTCAGGCCATAGGGGCCGTCGGCGCCCAGCGTGTATTGCGCATTGGCCTGAAACTGCCGTCGCGTGCCCTTGGTCGGCACGAGGTCGGTCCCGTTCAGCATCGTCTGGCTGAGCGGGTCGAGAAATTGCAGGCTGATCCGGTCGTAAGAGCCGCCGAGTTCGAGGCTCGACGACGGGCCGATCCGCTTGTAGCCCAGCTTGACCTTCTGTCCGTCGAAGCTTGCATCCCGGACCGAGGCCGGCGTGCTGGCGGCGCGCAGGATGCCCGAGAGGTCCAGCAGGAACGACGACTGCCGCGTGACCGAGGTCATGCCGACCGACAGGGTGTTGTCGAGGATCGTCGAAGACCCCGGCGAGGCATGGGCAAGATCAAGGTTGGAATCGTGGCGCAGCGACGATTGCAGCCCGAAATGCAGCAAGGTTCCCGCCTGCGTGGAATCGCCGGGCTGGGGCAGGGTCTGGGCAACGGCGAGGCCCGCGACCGCGCAAAATGCGGTCGCGCCGATGGCTCGTTTGCGGAAAGCGTGTCTGTTCATGTTCCGGTTATTCGAAGAGGTGCCGCGTCGGGACAACGATGACGTCGCCCGGTTGAAGTTCGGTGGTGGCCGGAATGGCGTCCCGGCCCTTGGCCCGCGTGTCGGTGACCGAGAAGGTGTAGATCATGTCCTTGCCGGTCTTGGGGTCGTGCCGGTGCAGCTCAAGCCGCCGGTCGGCCGCGAATTTCGTCGTGCCGCCCGCCTCGGCGACGGCTTGCAGAAGCGTCGTGCCGCTGCTCACCTTGATCTTCCCGGGTTTCGCGATCTCTCCCATGAGGAAGACGTTCACGCCGCCCTGTCCGGCCTGCCCCATGGGGCGGGAAATCCGGTTGATCGACACGTAAACCGTTGGGCGCTTGACGAAATTCGGCGCGATGCCATGCGTGATCTCGGACTTGACCTGGTCCACCGTCTTGCCGCCGATCATGAAGCTGCCCATGTAGGGAAAGCTGATCGTCCCGTCGGGCAGCACCAGCAGATCGCGGTTCAGCGTGGGATCTTCCAGCACCTCGACATGCAGCGTGTCGCCGGGCTGGATGGCGTAGTTCGACGCCGCCCGCACCGCATGCGGGATGGCGGAGAACACAAGGGCCGTGAGAAGGGCCACGACAGCCCAGATCGTCTGGCCACGCTTCAACGGATACATCGTCATCACTGCCCGCCTCGCTTGTTGCCGGGCATTCATCTGCCCTTTGGACGGGATACTATCCCAAGGTGACGAATCGGTCAAAAAAGACTTGTGCGCAAGAGCATGTGAATTTTCCATGGGCCTTGCGTGGCAAGCCGGGCGAAGCCTTGACCCCGATCGGTGTCCTGTTACGTCCTGCCTGCCTGGGGGACGCATGGACGACATCCTGATCATCGGCGCGGGGATTGCGGGGCTGACCGCAGCGGTCTGCCTGCAAGAGGCGGGCGCGGCCGTGCATGTGCTGGAAGCCAGCCCGCAGATCGGGGGACGGGTGCGGCCCGCGGTGGACCCGGACACCGGCAGGGTGGCTGGCGATCTCGGGCCGACATGGGTCTGGCCGCGCTGGCAGCCCGATGTCGCGCGCTGGATCGCGCGGCTGGGCCTTGAACCGATGCCGCAATTCGACGAGGGCGAGGGGCTGCTTGATGGCTATGGCCCCGCGCCCATGCGCTATCCGATCCCCGGTCAGGACGGCATTTCGCGTCTGGTCGGCGGGCCGTGGTCGATCGTGCGCGCGCTGGAAAGCCGCCTGGCGCCGGGAACGGTCGAAACCGGCGTTCGCGTGACGGGGATCGCGTCCGGGGGCGCGGGGCTTCGGGTGACGACGGCCGACGGGCAGGACCGCCTCGCGGGGAAGGTTATCCTCGCCGCGCCGCTGCGGATCGTTGCCGAGCAGATCGGGATCGAAGGGCTGCCCCCGGCGCTTCGGACGGCGCTGGAGGCCACACCCACCTGGATGGCCCCGCAGGCCAAGGCCGTCGCGCTTTACGACCGGCCGTTCTGGCGCGGGATGGGGCTGTCGGGCCGGGTGGCCAGCCGGACCGGCCCGCTGGTCGAAGTGCACGACCATTCGCCCGGGGATGCGGGTCATGGTGCCCTCTTCGGCTTCGTCGGTTGGTCCGCCGCAGAGCGCGCCGCCGATCCCGAGGGGCTGCGCCACGCGATTCTTGACCAGCTCGGGCGCTGTTTCGGCGCCGAGGCGGGGGCGCCGCGCCACCTGATCGTGCAGGACTGGGCGCGCGAACCCACGATCTGCGCCGGGGCGGACCTGACACGGCCGCCACAGCACCCCGACGTCGGCCCCGCGATCCTGCGGCAGGGGCACATGGCGGGGCGGCTCTGGCTTGCCGTTTCGGAAACCTCGGACACGAGTCCCGGCCTGATCGAGGGCGCCCTCACCGCCGGCGAAGCCGCGGCGCGCCGCGTGCTGGGCTAGGCCCGCCGCCGCGCCGCAGTTTCCCCGGCGGTCACATCCACGCGAGCAGGGCCGCGCATCCGCTGGCTAACCCGGCCGATGGCGGGGGAAAACCGCGGGTCGCGGTTCGAATGGAACGGAATGATGTTCGCTGTGTGTTGCCTTCTGCCTCGTTTTGAATTTTGAATACCGGGATGCGGCGCCGGCCCAGGGACCGACGCCCCAATCAACGGGAGATCACAATGAAAATGGTCACAAAGCTGCTGGCCGCGTCCGTCGTGGCAGCCAGCTTCGCGTCGATGGCGCAAGCCTCCACGCTGGTCTATTGCTCCGAAGGCTCGCCCGAGGGCTTCGACCCGGCGCTTTACACCGCGGGCACCACGTTCGACGCCTCGTCGCAGGCTGTTTACAACCGTCTGCTTCAGTTCAAGCCGGGCACGACCCAGCTTCAGCCGGGCCTCGCCACCAGCTACGACGTGTCGAAGGACGGGCTGACCTACACGTTCCACCTGCGCAAGGGCGTGAAATTCGGCGCGACGTCGTATTTCAAGCCGACCCGCGACATGAACGCCGATGACGTCGTCTTCACGTTCGAGCGTCAGCTGGACAAGAAAAGCCCGTGGTATAGCTATGTGAATGGCGGCGCCTACGTCTATTTCGACGACATGGGCATGCCGGGCCTGATCAAGTCGGTGAAGAAGATCGACGACTACACCGTCGAATTCACGCTGACCAAGCCCAACGCGCCGTTCCTGGCCGACCTCGGGATGGATTTCTCGTCCATCGTGTCGAAGGAATATGCCGACCAGCTTCAGAAGGCCGGCAAGATGCAGCAGTTCAACCAGGAGCCGGTCGGCACCGGGCCATTCAGCTTCGTCGCCTACCAGTCTGACGCGGTGATCCGCTACAAGGCCAATGCCGACTACTGGGCGGGCAAGCCGAAGATCGACAACCTCGTCTTCGCGATCACGCCGGACGCCGCGGTTCGCGTGCAGAAGCTGAAGGCGGGCGAGTGCCAGATCATGGCCTATCCGAACGCCGCCGACGTCGCCGCGCTGAAGAAGGACCCGAACCTCAAGGTCGAAGAGCAGCAGGGCCTGAACGTGGCCTACATGGCCTACAACACCAGCCAGAAGCCGTTCGACAATGCGAAGGTGCGTCAGGCGCTGAACATGGCGATCGACCGCGAGGCGATCGTGAAGGCTGTCTTCGAAGGCATGGCGAAGGTTGCGACCAACCCGATCCCGCCGACCATGTGGGGCTACAACAAGTCGATCAAGAACGAGCCCTATGATCCGGCGGCGGCCAAGAAGATGCTGGAAGAAGCCGGCGTGAAGAACCTCGAGATGAACCTGTGGGCGATGCCGGTGTCGCGTCCCTACATGCTCAACGCGCGCCGCGCGGCCGAGATCATCCAGGCCGACTGGGCCAAGATCGGCGTGAAGGCCAAGATCGTGACCTACGAATGGGGTGAATACCTCAAGAAGTCGCGCGCCAAGGACCATGACGGCGCGGTCATGCTGGGCTGGACCGGCGACAACGGCGACCCGGACAACTTCCTTGCGACCCTGCTGGGCTGCGATGCCGTGGGCGGCAACAACGTCGCCGAATGGTGCAACAAGGACTTCAACGCTCTTGTGACCAAGGCGGCCGAAACCGCCGATCAGGCCGAGCGCGCGAAGCTTTACGAGCAGGCTCAGGTCATCTTCAAGCAGGAAGCCCCGTGGCTGACGATCGACAACTCGACCGTCATCATGCCGATGAGCAAGTCGGTTCAGGGCTATGTGATGAACCCGCTGGGCAGCCACAACTTCGAAGGCGTGAGCCTCTCGAAGTAAGCTGAGCTGTCGCAAATCGATGCGCCCGTCCGCGTGGCGGGCGCATCTCCATTCACGGCGGCCCCTGTCCCAGGCGATCCCGATGGCACGTCCCCGCCGCGCGGGGCTTCCCGGACATCCCGGACACTGGCTGCGCTAGGCACAGACGATGTTGCAGTTTCTTCTTCGCCGGATCGCGGTTCTGATACCGACGTTCATCGGCGTCACCCTGATCTCGTTCTCGTTCATCCGGTTGCTTCCGGGCGACCCCGTGATGCTGCTTGCCGGGGAACATGCGCTGTCCCCCGCCCAGCACGCGGCGGCGATGCACGCGCTCGGCCTCGACCGGCCGCTGCCGATCCAGTATCTCGACTACCTCCGCGGCGTGCTGTCGGGCGACTTCGGCCAGTCCATCGTGACCAAGCGGCCGGTGTTGCAGGAATTCTTCAGCCGCTTCCCCGCCACGCTGGAGCTGTCTATCGTCGCGATGATCTTCGCCGTTCTGATCGGCATCCCCGCCGGCATGTTCGCCGCGATCAAGCGCGGGTCGATGTTCGACCAGTTGGTGATGGGCAGCGCGCTGGTGGGCTTTTCGATGCCGATCTTCTGGTGGGGCCCCTTGCTCATCATCCTGTTCGCCGGGGTGCTGCACTGGCTGCCGGTCTCGGGCCGCATCTCGCTGGTCTATTACTTCCCGCCAGTGACGGGCTTCATGCTGATCGACAGCCTGCTGTCGGGGCAGGAGGGCGCGTTCCAGTCCGCCCTGTCCCATCTGGTGCTGCCGGCCATCGTGCTGGGCACCATTCCGCTCGCGGTGATCGCGCGGCAGACGCGGTCGGCCATGCTCGAGGTGCTGGGCGAGGACTACGTCCGCACCGCCCGCGCCAAGGGGATGCCCCCGCGCCGCGTGATCGGCGTTCATGCGCTGCGCAACGCGATGATCCCGGTCATCACCACCATCGGCCTTCAGGTCGGCGTGCTGATGGCGGGCGCGATCCTGACCGAGACGATCTTTTCCTGGCCGGGCATCGGCAAGTGGATGGTCGATGCGGTGTTCCGCCGGGATTATACCGTGATCCAGGGCGGACTTCTCATCATCGCGCTGATCATCATGTTCGTGAACCTTGTGGTGGATGTCCTCTACGGCTTCATCAACCCGCGCATTAGGCATAACTGACATGGCAACCCAAGATACATCCCTCGCAAAGCCGGTTTCCGCCGCAGCGCCGCGCAGGCGGTCGGCCTTGGCCGAATTCTGGTATTACTTCTCGGAGAACAAGGGCGCGGTCGCGGGCCTTTGCGTCTTCGCGGCGCTGATCCTGATCGCGATCCTTGCCCCGCTCATCGCGCCGCACAACCCCGACAACCAGAACACCAACATGCTGCTGAACCCGCCCGCCTGGCAGGCGGGGGGGACGTGGCGCTACATCCTGGGCACCGATGCCGTGGGGCGGGACATCCTGTCCCGGTTGATCTTCGGGTCGCGCTTTTCGCTGTTCATCGGGGTCGTCGTGGTCACCATCGCCATGGTGGCCGGGGTGACCATCGGGCTGGTCGCGGGCTATGTCGGCGGCTGGGTCGATACGCTCATCATGCGCGTGATGGACGTGATCCTCGCGTTTCCGTCGCTGCTCCTGGCGCTGGTGCTGGTCGCGGTCTTCGGGCCGGGGCTTCTGAACGCGATGATCGCCATCGCGATCGTCTATCAGCCGCATTTCGTGCGCCTGACCCGTGCCGCCGTGCTGGGCGAGATCAACCGCGAATACGTCATCTCGGCCCGCGTGGCCGGCGCCTCGCCGCTTTACCTGATGACGCGGACAATCCTGCCCAACTGCCTTGGCCCGGTGATCGTGCAGGCGGCGCTGTCGTTTTCCAACGCGATCCTCGATGCCGCCGCGCTTGGCTTTCTTGGCATGGGCGCGCAGCCGCCGACGCCGGAATGGGGCACCATGCTCGCGGAATCGCGCGAGTTCATCCTGCGGGCCTGGTGGGCGGTGACCTTCCCCGGCCTTGCGATCCTGATCACGGTTCTGGCCATCAACCTGATGGGCGACGGCCTGCGCGATGCGCTAGACCCGAAACTGAAGAGGTCCTGATGGCACTTCTTGAAATCGAAGACCTGTCGGTCAGCTTCCGCACTTCGGGCGGCATGTTCCGCGCGGTCAACAACCTGTCGCTCCGCTGCGATCAGGGCGAGATCCTGTCCATCGTGGGTGAATCCGGATCGGGCAAATCGGTCGCCATGCTGGCGCTGATGGGCCTTTTGCCCTGGACCGCGCAGGTCGAGGCGAAGAAGATGACCTTTGCCGGGAAAGACCTGCTGACGATGAGCGCGCGCGACAAGCGGCGCATCGTCGGCAAGGACATCTCGATGATCTTCCAGGAACCCATCTCGAGCCTGAACCCCTGCTTCACCGTGGGCTTCCAGCTGGGCGAGGCGCTGCGCTTCCACCTTGGCCTTGGCCGCAAGGCCCGGCGCGCGCGGTCGATCGAGCTTTTGAAACTGGTCGGCATTCCCGCGCCCGAGGAACGGCTGTCGGCCTTCCCGCACCAGCTTTCGGGCGGCATGAGCCAGCGCGTGATGATCGCGATGGCGCTGGCCTGCGATCCGAAGCTCTTGATCGCGGACGAACCCACGACCGCGCTCGACGTGACGATCCAGGCGCAGATCCTCGACCTGCTCATCAAGTTGCAGAAGGAACAGGGCATGGCGCTGATCCTGATCACGCACGACATGGGCGTGGTCGCCGAAACGGCCGAGCGTGTGCAGGTGCAATATGCCGGCGAAAAGGTCGAGGAGAACGAGGTGAGCGCGCTTTTCGAGGACCCGCATCACCCCTATACCGCCGCGCTGCTGGCGGCCCTGCCGGAACGCGCGACCTCGAAGCGGCTGCCGGCGATCCCGGGCACCGTGCCGGGGCAGTATGACCGGCCGACGGGCTGCCTGTTCTCGCCGCGTTGCACCTTCGCCGACGACATCTGCCGGCAATCGGTGACGCGGCAGGGGGCGGAACTGGGCTTTGCGCTGTGCAATCATCCGCTGCGGGGGGGTAAGCCCATCGACGGAACGGTTGGCGCGAAAACGGAGGCGCAGGCATGACCGAGATCGTTCTGGAGGCGCATGACCTCAAACGGCACTATTCCGTCAAGCGGGGCGCGCTTGCGCCACCGGCCACGGTGCGCGCGCTGGACGGGGCGAGTTTCCGGCTGGAACGCGGCAAGACGCTGGCCATCGTCGGGGAATCGGGCTGCGGCAAGTCCACGCTGGCGCGCGTGCTGACCATGATCGAGCCGCCCACGGCGGGCGATCTGAAGATCGGCGGCAAGGCTGCCGGTGCCGGCGTCGAGATGCGCCGCGCGATCCAGATCGTGTTCCAGAACCCCTACGGGTCGCTCAATCCCCGCCACAAGGTCGGCCAGATCCTTGAAGAGCCGCTGCGGCTGAACACCGGCGACGATGCCGCCACCCGGCGCAGGAAGGCGTTGGAGATGCTGGACCGCGTGGGCCTGCGGTCGGAACATTACGACCGCTACCCCCACATGTTCTCGGGCGGGCAGCGGCAGCGGATCGCCATCGCGCGGGCGCTGATGCTGCAACCGAAGGTGCTGGTGCTGGACGAACCCGTCTCGGCGCTGGACGTGTCGATCCAGGCGCAGGTGCTGAACATCCTCAGCGATCTGCAGCAGGAATTCGGGCTGGCCTATGTCTTCATCAGCCACGATCTGTCGGTGGTGCGCCACATCGCCGACGACATTCTGATCATGTATCTGGGCCGCGTCGTGGAACATGGCACCGCGGCCGAGGTCTTTGCTCATCCGCAGCATCCCTACACGGCGGCGCTTCTGTCGGCGACGCCGGTGGCCGAGCCGCGCAAGGACAAGCGGCGGATCACGCTGAAGGGGGAACTGCCCTCGCCGCTGAA
>JAGWVA010000076.1 GCA_028875855.1 Paracoccaceae bacterium | reverse complement strand
CGTGATCGCCATGCTCGAGGCGATGGTCCGCCACCCGGACGCGCCGCCCGAGGCGATGGAACTGCCGCGGTTCTGGCATCCCCGGATGATGTGGTATGGCCCCGCCGGGATCGGCAGCGCCCGCGGCATCGAGGGCTTCCGCCGCTGGCACCAGATCCCCTTCCTCGCCGCCATGCCCGACCGCGGAAAATACCCCGCAGAGACCAGGGGGCATTATTTCGCCGAGGGCGCCTATGCCGCCGTCACCGGCTGGCCCGACATGGCGCAGACCCTGACCGGAGGCGGCTGGCTGGGGCTGCCGCCGACGGGCAGCCACATCACGCTGCGCAGCCTCGACTTCTGGCGGCTGGAGCGCGGCCTGATCCGCGAGAACTGGGTGCTCGTGGACCTGCTGCATGCGATGGACCAGATCGGGCTCGACGCCTTCGCGCGGCTGCGCGAGATGAACCGCGTGCGGCCCGGGTTCGATCCCGAGACCGGAAGGGCCCTGCCATGACGCTGCCGCGCACCCCCTCGTTCCGGCTTGACGGGCGGCGGGCGCTGGTCGCCGGCGCCTCTTCGGGGATCGGACGGGCGGCGGCGGTGGCCCTGGCCGAGGCGGGCGCGGCGGTGACGCTTGCCGCGCGGTCGGCCGACCGGCTGGCAAGGCTTGAGGCGGAGATGCGGTCCGCCGGTCTGGCCGCAGAGGCGCTGCCCCTCGACATCGCGGATGCCGCCGCAACCGAGGCGGCGCTGGCCGCCCGGCCGCCCTTCGACATCCTTGTGAATTCCGCGGGCCTTGCCCGGCACGCCCCGGCCGTCGCCACGTCCGAAACCGATTTCGACGCGGTGGCAAGCGTCAACCTGCGCGCGGCCTTCTTCCTGACCCGGGCCGTGGCGCGCGGGCTGATCGCCGCCGGGCGGCCCGGCAGCCTCATCAATGTCTCGAGCCAGATGGGCCATGTCGGCGGGCCGGATCGCGCGGTCTATGCTGCCACGAAACACGCGGTCGAGGGGATGACGAAGGCCATGGCGATCGAATGGGCGCCGCAGGGCATCCGGGTCAACACCATCGCGCCCACCTTCATCCGCACGCCGCTGGCCGAACAGACGCTGGCCGATCCCGAGCGGCGGGCCTGGGTCCTGTCCAAGATAAAGCTCGGCCGGCTGGGCGAGGTCGAGGACATCATGGGCGCCATTGTCTTCCTTGCCTCGGACGCGGCGGCGATGGTCACGGGCACATCTCTTCTCATCGACGGCGGATGGACGGCAGGCTGATGGCGGATAGCAAGATCACTTCGCTCGACGTGGCCCGGCGCGCGGGCGTCAGCCAGTCGGCTGTCAGCCGCGTGTTCTCGGGCGCCTCGGCCAGCGCCGGAACCATCGCCAAAGTGCGCCGCGCGGCCGAGGAACTGGGCTACCGCCCCAACCCGCTCGCCCGCGCGATGATCACCGGGAAAAGCCGGATCATCGGCCTTGTCGTCGCCTATCTCGACAATCAGTTCTACCCGCTCGCGCTGGAACGCCTGTCCGCCGCCTTGCAGGCGCAGGGCTACCACATCCTCGTCTTCCTCGCCTCCAACACCGAGGCGCAGATCGAGCAGGTGGTGCGCGAGCTGATGGACTACCGCGTGGACGGGATCATCACCGCAAGCGTCGCCATGTCGAACGACATGACCGACCGCTGCGCCGAGGCAGGCATCCCGATCGTGATGTTCAACCGCGGACAGGACGGCGCGGGCATCTCTTCGGTCACGTCGGCCAACACGCTTGGCGGACGCAAGGCGGCCGAGTTCCTTGTGGCGGGGGGGCACCGCCGGATCGCCCATGTCGCGGGCTGGGCGGGCTCCTCGACCGGGCGGGACCGCCAGCGCGGCTTCGTCGAGGGGCTGGCGCAGGCGGGACTGGAGCCGCTGGCGGTGATCGACGGCATGTATGACCGTGACACGGCGGCGGCAGCGGCGCGCAGCCTGATGGACCGGGCCGATCCGCCCGATGCGATCTTCGTGGGCAACGACCACATGGCCTTCGCGGTGCTGGACGCGCTGCGGGCCGGACTTGGGCTGAACGTTCCGCGCGACGTCTCGGTGGTGGGTTACGACGACGTCCCGCTGGCCGCCTGGCCTGCCTACGACCTGACGACCGTGCGCCAGCCGCTGAACCGGATGGTCGAGGCGACGGTGGAAACCCTGCTGGCCAAGATCGCCGACCCCGAGCGGCCGGCGCAGAAGATCGAGATCGACGGCCCGCTGATCCTGCGCGGCTCGGCACGCATTCCCGAAGGATGGGCAAGATGAAAGGGTTCGACCCGAAATTCCGCGACTTTCCCGATTACATCATCGGGATCACCAAGGAGATCTGGGAGGATCGCGGCATCGCCACGCTGCACCGCTACTACGCCCCCGACATCGTGGTGCGCTCGCCCTCGGGCGTGGTGGTGGGCAATGCGGGCGTGATCGCGGCCACCATGGCGACGCTGGCCGAGTTTCCCGACCGGACCCTTCTGGGCGAGGACGTGATCTGGTCGGGCACGCCGGAAGAGGGGATGCTGTCCTCGCACCGCATCCTCTCGACCGCGACGCATCTGGGCAGCGGCGCCTTCGGGCCCGCCACAGGCAGAAAGCTCCGCTACCGGATCATCGCGGACTGCCATGCGATCGCGAACCAGATCAACGACGAATGGCTGATCCGCGACCAGGGCGCCATCGTGCGCCAGATGGGCTGGGAGCCAAAGGATTTCGCCCGCGACCAGATCGCGCGCGAGGGCGGGGCCGGCGCCTGTCCAACGCCGTTCACGCCCGCGACCGACCGCCCTGGCCCCTACGGCGGGCGCGGCAACGACAACGAATGGGGGGCGCGGCTCGCCGATCTGCTGACGCGGCTCATGGCGGCCGATTTCGCGGCGATCCCGCAAGTCTATGACCGGGCCGCGCTGCTTGAATACCCGGGTGGCGCGACCGGCCATTCCTTCGCCGATGCGGACCGGTTCTGGATGGGCCTGCGCGCGGCCTTTCCCGATGCCGCCTTCACGCTGCACCACGTCATCGGGCGCGACGATCCGATGATGCCGCCCCGCGCCGCCGTGCGCTGGTCGCTTCACGGGCGCCATTCCGGCTGGGGCGCCTTCGGCCCGCCCTCGGGCGCCGAGGTCCACGTGATGGGCATCACACAGGCGGAGTTCGGCCCCTGGGGCCTGCGCCGGGAATGGACGCTTTTCGACGAAACCGCGATCTGGAAACAGATCCTTCTTCACACAGGTGACCTATGACCCCGGCCGAGATGGAAGCCCGCATCGTCCGCTACGGCGACCTTCAGCCCTGCCGCACCGCCTTCATCGACGCGCATACGCCCGGGTCGAACCAGAAGGAGAACTTCACCATCATCGGCGGCGGCGTGTCCGAAAGTGCCGATCAGCATGTGCATATCCGCGACACGCCCGGCTTCAACATCGGCGCGGCGGGGCAACCCCCGAAATGCCGCAACTCGCTGCATTCGCACCGCACGGCCGAGGTGTTCTTCGTCCTCTCGGGGCGCTGGCGCTTCTTCTGGGGTCGCTGGGGCACGGCGGGCGAGGTGGTGCTGGAGGAAGGCGACATCTTCAACATCCCCACCGGCATCTTCCGCGGGTTCGAGAACGTGGGGACCGATTACGGGATGATCATGGCGATCCTCGGCGGCGACGATGCCGGGGGCGGCGTGATCTGGGCGCCGCAGGTGATCGAGGATGCGAGGGACCACGGGCTGGTGCTGGGCCGGAACGGCAAGCTTTACGACACGAAGAAGGGCCAGACGCTGCCCGAGGGCGTGCCGCCCATGCCGCTTCTGACCGAGGAAGACCTTCGCACCTTCCCCGAGCCTGCGGCGGCAGAGGTCATACCGAACCACGTCGCCCGCTACCGCGACCTGATGGCGCTTGCCGCGGGTCAGCCCGCGAAGGTGATCGGGGCGCAGGCCATCCTGCGCGACCGGCCGGGGTTCGAGGTGGAGTTGCTGACCCGCGGGTCGATCCCAGAGGCGGCCTATGCGACGCCCCGCCACGAGGTGCTCATGCCGGTCAAGGGCTACTGGCGGCTGACGTGGGAGGGGGGCACCACGGTCCTCAACCCCGGCGACACCTGCGCCGTGCCTCCGGGCGTCGCGCATGCGCTTTACCCCTCGATGTCGGGCGAGGCGAGCCTTTACCGCATCCGCGCGACCGACGACCCCGCCGGCGCCACCGGCAGATTGCTGTGAGGGCGCCATGAGTCTTCTGGCCACCCATGTCGGAAGCCTGCCCCGGTCGCAGCCGGTCGTGGACTTCCTCTTTGCCCGCGAGCGCGGCGAAGCCCATGACACCGCCGCCTTCGATGCCTGCATGGCGGCGGCGGTGGACGATGTCGTGCGGCGCCAGAAGGCCGCCGGGATCGACATCGTCTCGGACGGCGAGACGTCGAAGATCAGCTACGCGACCTACGTCAAGGACCGCTACACGGGCTTTGACGGCGACAGCCCCCGCAACGCGCCTGCCGACCTGAAGCTTTACCCGGGCTTTCTGGAACGGATCGCGCAGGCGGGCGGAACGCCGACCTACAGCCGCCCGCAATGCGTGGGCCCGGTCGCATCGAAGGGACAGGGCGAGTTGCAGAAGGACATCGCCAACCTCAAGGCGGCGATGGCGGCCCACGGGGTGGATCGCGGCTTCATGAACGCGGCCTCGCCGGGGGTGATCTCGCTCTTCCTGCAGAACGTGCATTATCCGACGCGCGACGCCTATCTGGAGGCGCTGGCCGATGCGATGGCTGCCGAATACCGCACCATCCTCGACGCCGGGCTCGATCTGCAACTCGACTGCCCCGACCTTGCGCTTTCGCGTCACATGCTGTTCGCCGATCTGAGCGACGCCGAATTCCTGCGGATCGCCGCGACCCATGTCGAGGCGCTGCGCCATGCCCTGACCGGGCTGCCGCAGGATCGCATCCGGCTCCATATCTGCTGGGGCAATTACGAGGGCCCCCATGTGTGCGACATCGACATGGCGAAGGTCTTTCCGCTTCTGATGAGCGTGCCCGCGCGCTTCATCCTGTTCGAGACGGCGAACCCGCGCCACGGCCATGAATGGACCGTCTTCCGCGACCGCGCGCGGGACATCCCCGACGACAAGGTGCTGGTTCCCGGCGCGGTGGACACGACGACGAACTTTGTCGAACACCCCGATCTGGTCGCGCAGCGGCTGCAACGCTTCGTCGATATCGTCGGCCCCGATCGGGTGCTGGCCGGGTCCGATTGCGGCTTTGGCACCTTCGCAGGCTTCGGCGCGGTGGACCCCGAGATCGCCTGGGCCAAGCTTGCGACCCTCAAGGAGGGCGCGCGCCGCGCCGGATGACGCCGCTGGTCCTGATCCCCGGGATGATGTGCGACGCGCGCCTCTGGGCGCCGCAGATGGCGGCGCTTGGCCGGCGCGCGGTCCTGCACGCGCCCTGCACCGAGGCCGACACGATGGCGGCGCTGGCTGCCGCGGTCCTTGACGCAGCGCCTCCCCGCTTCGCGCTTGCGGGGCTGTCGATGGGCGGCATCCTTGCGATGGAGATCCTGTGGCAGGCGCCGGGTCGGGTGGAGCGGCTCGCGCTTCTCGACACCAATCCGCTGCCCGAGGCGCCCGAGGTGCAGGCCCGGCGGCAGGCGCAGATCGCCCGGGCCGCGGCGGGCGACCTTGCCGGGGTGATGCGCGACGAGATGAAGCCCAACTACCTCGCGCCGGGGCCGGGCAAGGCCGAAATTCTGGACCTGTGCATGGCGATGGCGATGGCGCTTGGCCCCGAGGTCTTCGCCCGCCAGTCCCGCGCGCTTGCCAACCGCCCCGACCAGCGCGCCACCTTGTCCGCCTTTCGCGGCCCCGCGCTGGTGCTGATGGGGGCCGAGGATCGCCTGTGCCCCCGCGACCGGCACGAACTGATGCACGGCCTCATGCCGCAGTCGCGCCTGACGATCGTTGCGGGGGCAGGCCACCTGCCCACGCTGGAACGCCCCATGGAAACAACGGCGGAACTCGTCCGCTGGCTGGAGGACTGATGGACCCCGAACTGCTCGCGCTTTTGCGCCGTGTCGATACGCCTACCGTCTGCAACGCGATCGAGGTGGCGCAGGGGCGCCGCGGCTTTCAGGGGTTCACCCGGGGCACGATGATCTGCACCGCCCCGACCGAGCCGCCCGTGGTGGGCTATGCGGTCACCGCGAGGATCGCCGCCCGCGCGCCCTCGACCGAGCCGCCCGAGACGATCCGTGCCCGTCGCATGGCCTATTACCGCGCCATGCACGACGCGCCCAAGCCTGCGGTCGCGGTGATCGAGGATCTCGATTACCCAGACAGCGTCGGCGCCTTCTGGGGCGAGGTGAACACCACGATCCATCGCGGCTTCGGGCTTGCGGGGGCGCTCACGAACGGCGTGGCCCGCGATCTGGGCGACCTGCCGCCCGGCTTTCCGGTGATCGCCGGCAGCATCGGCCCCAGCCACGGCTTCGTGCGGGTCGAAAGCCTTGGCGAAACGGTCGAGGTCTTCGGGCTGCGCGTCTCGCCCGGCGATCTCGTCCATGCCGACCGCCACGGGGCCGTGGTCATCCCGCCCGAGGTGCTGCCCGTGCTCGCCTCCGCAATTACGCGGCTTCAGGCGACCGAACGGCTGATCCTCGATCCCGCCCGCGCGCCCGGCTTCGATTTCGCGGCCTTCGAGGCGGCCTGGACGGCGTTCGAGAAGGCGCGCACCTGACAGGGGAACGCGGCCTGCGGCACGCCGGTCAATCGACCAGCGTGCCCGCCTCTTCCTTGGCGCGTGCGATCCGGCTCTTGAGCCGTTTGCCCACGACGATCGGCAGCACGAAGCCCACGACCGCCAGCACCCACAGCCCGATCGACAGCGGCGAATGCAGCAGGGCGCCCCACTCGCCGTTCGAGATGGTGAGCGCACGCCGCAGGTTCGCCTCCATCTGGTTGCCCAGAAGCACGCCCATGATGACCGGCACCAGCGGCACGTCGAGCTTGCGCAGCACCCAGCCCAGCACCCCGAAGATCACCATGACCAGCAGGTCGAAGGTCGATCCGTTGATCCCGTAGATCCCGACGAAGGAGATCATCGCCACCAGCGGCATGAGGAACTGCGGCGGGATCAGCAGGACGCGGGCGAACAGGCCCACCAGCGGCAGGTTCATCGCGATCAGCATGAAGTTCGCGATGAACAGTGCCGCGATCAGCCCCCAGACCACGTCGGGATGCTGCGTGAACAGAAGCGGCCCCGGCGTGATGTTGAGCGACAGGAGCACCGCCAGCAGCACCGCCGTCGTCCCCGATCCCGGCACGCCAAGCGCCAGCATCGGCACCAGCGCGCCCCCTGCGGCGGCGTTGTTGCCCGCCTCGGGGGCCGCGACGCCGCGCGGATCGCCCTTGCCGAAGGTCTTGTCCTTGTCGCTGATGTTCTTCTCGGAGGCATAGGCCATGAACGATCCCAGCGATGCCCCCGCGCCGGGCAGCACGCCCGCGATGAAGCCGATCACGGTCGAGCGCAGCATGGCGGGCGTGCAGTATTTCAGCACGCTCCACGAGGCCACCGGCCGCCCGATCGAGACCGACCCATGCACCGCGTTCTCTCCGCGATGTTCCAGGAAGATGAACACCTCGGACAGCGCGAACAGGCCGACGATGGCGACAAGGAAGTTCACCCCGTCGTAAAGGTGCACCATCCCGAAGGAGAAGCGCGGCACGCCGGTCTGCCCGTCCACGCCGATCATCGCGATGCCAAGCCCGAGCGCTGCGGCCAGCGCCGCCTTGGCCTGGTTGGTCGAGGAAATCCCGCCCAGCGTTGCGAAGGCCAGCGTGAAAAGCGCGAAATACTCGGCCGGGCCGAACAGCAGCGCCACCTTCACCAGTTGCGGGGCCAGAAAGACCAGCCCCCACGTCGCCACGAAGGACCCCACGAACGAGGCGATGCCCGAGATCGCCAGCGCCTCGCCCGCCTTGCCGGCGCGCGCCATCGGATAGCCGTCGAGCGTCGTCATGACGGCCGGCTCGTCGCCCGGGATGTTCAGCAGGATCGACGAGATCCGTCCGCCATACATCGCCCCGTAATAGACCGAGGTCAGCAGGATCAGTGCCGCCGTGGCATCAAGGCCCAGCGAGAAGGACAGCGGGATGAGGATCGCCACGCCGTTCGACGGCCCAAGCCCCGGCAGCGCGCCGATGATCGTGCCCAGAAGGCAGCCGATCAGCGCAAGGCCAAGGTTCTCGAAGGTGATGGCCACGGCGAACCCGTGCCCGAGGGAAGTCAGGACATCCATCGCTCAGAACCCCAACGGGCCCTTGGCCAGGTTCAGGCCAAGCGCGAGGTGAAAGACAAGGTAGATGCCGCCCGCGATCGCGACCCCGGCCAGCGCCGCCTGCATCGCGGGCGCCCCGAGGCGCCACGAGAAATAGGCCGAGGCGATAGCGGTTGCGATGACGAAGCCCGCATCCGGCAGGAACAGGGCATAGGCGACCATGACGGCCACGGCGGCCACCAGTTCCAGCAGGCGCGCGGGGCGCGGCCAGTGGGGCGGCGGGTCGGGCCGGAGCAGGACGGCAAGGCTTGTCAGCGCAAGCAGCCCGCCGATGATGAAGGGAAAGCCTTTCGGCCCGATCGGATCGGAGATGAAGCTCTCCTGTATCCGCGAGGCCTGCCAGACATAGGCTGCGGCCAGCCCGAGGCCGACAGAGCCCAATGCGCGGTCACCCATATGCGGTCTCCACGTTCTGCAAGGGGTCTTCTTGGGAAGGGCGGCAAGACGGAAGGGGCGGGCAGCCTGCGCCGCCCGCCCCTCCCCCGTCCGGGGTTACTTGATCAGGCCGATTTCCTTCGAGATCGTCTGGATATCGCTGATCGACTTCTTCACGAAGGCTTCGAATTGCGGCCCGTCGAGGTCGAGCGGGGCCAGCCCGTTCTGCGTCATGACCTTCTTCCACTCGGGCGAGGCATAGACCTGCTTCACCGAGGCGACCCAGAACTTGTAGGCATCATCCGACATCCCGCCCGGGGCGTAGAAGCCGCGCCAGTTGGCGCCGATCGCGTCGATGCCCTGTTCCTTCGCGGTCGGGAACTTGCCGAAATCGCCCGGCAGGCGATCGGGGGCCAGCACCGCCAGCACGCGGATGTCGCCCGCATCGACGAAGCCCTTGGCTTCCGAAGCATCGCCCGTGAAGGCCTGCACCGACCCGGCCAGAAGCTGCGTGATCGCCTCGCCGCCACCGTCGAAGGGGACGTATTTGATCGCGCGCAGGTTGCTGATGCCGTCAGCCTTGGCCGCGATCAGCACCTTGAGGTGGTCCCAACCGCCCACCGCCGAGCCGCCCGCGACCGAGATCGACTTGGGGTCCGCCTTGATCTTGGCGAAAAGCTCGGGAAGCGTCTTGATCGGCGAATTCTTCGCGACCGCGATCACGCCGTAGTCGGCCCCGATCGAGCCCACCCACCGCATCTGGTCCATCGTGTTGCCGGGAAAGGCGCCGGTGGCCAGTCGCGTGGCCGTCGCGGACGAGGCGGCGACGATCAGGTTGTTGTCCGCCTTGCGCTTGCTGGCGACCTCGGCATAGGCCACGCCGCCACCGCCGCCGGCAAGGTTCGTCACCTGCATGGTGCCCGGGATGATCTTCAGGTCCTGCATGGTCTTGCCGACCTGACGGCAGGTG
Organism: Paracoccaceae bacterium; assembly: GCA_028875855.1. Classification (GTDB taxonomy): domain Bacteria; phylum Pseudomonadota; class Alphaproteobacteria; order Rhodobacterales; family Rhodobacteraceae; genus Solirhodobacter. The sequence continues at coordinate 5,843 of JAGWVA010000076.1, read as the reverse complement.
AAGTCCCAGCCGCCGCCCGGGGCAGCGGGCGCGATGCATTCGGTCTGCGAGGGCTCGAAGGCGGTCGAGGGGCCGGCCATCAGGGCGAGGGCGGCAAGGGCAAGGGCCAGGCTGCGGCCCGGGGTACGAAGATGAAGCATGTGTCTCCTCCTATCGGTCTGCCGGCCGGGGGGCGCGTCTGCGGCACCTCCCCGTGCCGGAATGCTGCTCTGTGCCTCACGAGCCTGTCACGAACCTGTCATCGCCGGACTTTCTCGACCCCGCCCCCGCCGCTATAGTGCCCTTGCGGGGCCCGCGGCGCCGGCAAGGGGGGACGGGGCGGATGCGCCTACTGCTGGTCGAAGATACCGAGGATGTCGCCGAGGCCGTGGTGGCAAGCTTTGCCCGGCGCGGCGATGCGGTGGACCATGCCGCCACCGTGGCCGATGCGTCGGACCTGATCGCGCTTCAGGACTACGACGTGGCGATCCTCGACATCGAACTGCCCGACGGCTCGGGGTCGGAGATCCTGCGGGCGATCCGCGCCGCGGGAAAGGCCACGCCGGTCCTGATGCTGACCGCGCGGGCCAAGGTGGACGACCGGGTCAGCGCGCTGGACAGCGGTGCCGACGATTATGTCGTGAAACCCTTCGACCTGCGCGAGCTCGAGGCGCGCGTGCGCGCGCTCGGCCGCCGCAACGGCCCCGACCGCGGCGGGGTGCTCAGGCTCGGCAATGTCACCTTCGATCCCGCCGCCTGCGCGCTCGACATCGACGGGCGGGCCGTCGGCCTCACCCGGCGCGAGTTCAGCCTGCTCGAGATCATGCTGGCCAACCGTGGCAGGGTGATCCCCAAGGACCGCATCCTCGAACGCATGTATGCCTTCAACGACGAGCCGGTCGGCGCCAACGCGGTCGAGCTTTACATCGCGCGCCTGCGCCGCAAGCTCGAAGGCTCGACGCTCGCGATCCGCACCCTGCGGGGGCTGGGATACCAACTTGTCTCTGAAGGCTGATCCCGTCGTCCCCCCCACGCTGTCGCTGACCGGGCGGCTTGCGACGACGCTGGCGCTGGTCTTCGCGCTCGGCGGGCTGGCGGTGGCGCTTGCAGCCTTCGCCTATGGCCGCCACGCCGCGCAGCAAAGCTATGACCGGCTGCTGATCGGGGCGGCGAACCAGATCGCGGAATCGATCACCATCCATGACGGGCAGGTGCTGGTGGACCTTCCCGTCGCGGCGTTCCAGCTTCTGTCGCTGGCCCCGCAGGACCGCATCGCCTATGCCGTTCTGGGCCCTGACGGAAAGGTCATCACCGGTTACGACGGCCTGACCCCGCCGCCGAAAGGTCAGAGCTTTTCCAACAGCACCTTCACGGGCGATCCGATGCGGTTGGCCGAGGTGCGCCGCCGCTTTGCCGAGCGCAGCTTTTCCGGCACGGTCACCGTGATCGTGGGCCAGACCACCCGCGCGCGGGCCGAGCTTGCCTGGCAGATCACCCGCGGCGCCCTTGTCGCGGCCGCCCTTGCGGGCTGCGTGATCGTGCTGCTTGCGATCTTTGCCGTGCGCTCATCCCTGCGGCCGCTGCGGCGGATCGAACGGGCGCTGGCGGCCCGGGCGGCGCAGGACCTGACCTCCATCGACGTGGCAGTCCCGGCCGAGATCGAAAGTCTGGTGGCCACCCTGAACCGCTTCATCGCCCGGCTGGACCGGCAGTTCACGACGATGCGGACGCTGATCGCGGATACATCGCACCAGTTGCGCACGCCGATCGCCGCGCTGCGCGTGCAGGCCGAGCTTGCCGCCGGCGAGCAGGACCCCGAGCGGCTGCGCACGATCCTGTCGCGCATTCACGACCGCGCGGCGGGCCTCGGGCGGCTGACCGACCAGTTGCTGAACCACGCCCTCATCATCCACCGCGCCGACAGCGCGCCGCTCGATGCGATCGACCTGAGGACCGTCGCGATCCGCGCGGCCGAGGAGACGGACCACGACCTGTTCTCGACCGGCGCCGAGCTGGAGCTTGACCTGCCGGAAGAAGAAGTGCCCTGCGCCGCCGATGCCCTGTCCCTTGTCGAGGCGATGAAGAACCTTGCCGCCAATGCGCTGCGCCACGGCGGGGCGCCGGTGCGCCTTTTCGTGCGCGCCACGCCAGAGGGACAGGTGATCGGAACGCGGGATTCCGGCCCCGGCATCCCCGAGGCGCACTGGACCGACGCCGCGACGCGCTATGCGCGCAAGACCGGCGTCTCGCCGCGCAGCGCGGGGCTGGGCCTTGCCATCGTCGCAGCCGTGGCGCGGGCGCATGGCGGCACGCTGCGGTTCGCGAAGCCCGCCGCGGGCGGGTTCGAAGTCGCGATCCACCTGCCGCCCGCCTCTGCCCCGCCGACCCAAGGCGCGGCCCAAGGCTTGGCCCAAGTCCCGGCCCCGGGGGAATGACATGATCCGGCTTGCCCTTGTCCTGATCCTGTTCGCCCTGCGCGCCGGTGCCGGACCGCTGGCGCCCGAGGCGGTGGCGCATTATGGCCCCGCCGGCGCCCCCTCGCCGCTTCTCGTGCGCGGCACGACGGATATCGCACTGTTCGCCCCCGTGCTGCGCGCCTTTGCAACTGCGAACCCGCTGGTGCGGATCGATTACGAACAATGGGGGTCGAACGAGCTTTATCAGGCCGCGGCCAAGGCCTGTGCGGGCCTGTTCGCCGCCGCCGATCTGGTCATCTCATCGGCCGTCGATCAGCAGGTGAAGCTGGTCAACGACGGTTGCACCCAAGCTCACCGTTCTGCCGCGACCACGGCGCTGCACGAGGATCGCAACTGGCGTGACGAGGTCTTCGGCATCACCCGGGAACCGGCGGTGATGGTCTATAACCGCCGCCTTGTCCCACCCGCAGAGGCGCCGCGCAGCCGGTTCGACCTTCTGGACCTCTTGCGCCCCGAGGGAAGCCGCTATGCCGGGCGGGTGGCGACCTACGACATCGGCCAATCGGGGCTGGGCTATCTGTTCGCCTTCGCGGATTCCCAGCAGGCGACGACCTTCGGTTCGCTGATGGAGGCCTTCGGACGCACGCATGCGGTGGCGACCTGCTGCTCGGCCGAGATCATCGACGGCGTGGCCAGCGGACGCTACCTGATCGCCTACAACGTGCTGGGCTCCTACGCGCTGGCGCGGGCGGCGCGCGATCCCGAACTCGTCGTGGTGGCCCCCGAGGATTACACGCTGATCCTGTCCCGCGCGGCGCTGATCCCGAAAGAGGCGCGGCATCCGGCGACGGCGGGGCGGTTCGTCGATTTCATGCTGTCACCCGCCGGGCGGCAGGCGCTCAGGGCCACGCGTCTGATCGTCGATCCGCCCGACCTCGACGGCGAGGCCTCGGGCGGGGGGGATGGCCGCAATGCGACGCTGCTCCGCCCGGTGCCGCTGTCGCCCGTCCTTCTGGTGGGACTCGACCGTCAGCGCCGGGAGCGTTTCATCGCGCTCTGGCGCAAGACCTTTCAACAGCCCTGATCCACCCTCCGCGCGGCCAAAGCCGTGGCGGCTTGGCTGGGTCCGTCGGCACGCTCGGCCCGCGCCCTTCCCGCCCTGCCCCGCTCACGCGCCCCGCGCGACGGCCGCGCGCCAGCCGAGGCCTGCGTCGGTCGTGGTGGCGGGGCGGTATTCGCAGCCGAACATGCCGCCGTAGCCCGCCTGCCGCAGCGCGGGCAGGATCACCCCGTAGTCGAGGGCCGCGTCGGGGCCGGTCTCGGGCTCAGCCCGCGCCGGGACCGAGGCGATCTGCACATGGCCGACCTGTGCCGCACAGGCGCGGAAGCGGTCGATCAGCGCGCCATGTGCCATCTCGATGTGGAAGCAGTCGAACATGATCTTGAGCCGTGGATGGCCGATCTCGTCCAGCACCCGGCACGCCTGATCGAGGCTATGCAGGAAATACCCCGGGATCGCCTGCGGGCAGATCGGCTCGATCAGGATCGTCAGGTCGCTCACCGCCAGCGCGTGGCGCAGCACCGCCAGATAGGCCGCCTCGGCCGCAGGCCCTGCGCCCTTTCCCGCCACGACATGCACCGCGCGCGCGCCGATGGCCTGCGCCACCGCGACCGCGGCATCGACATCGCGCCGGGCCTGATCGGCCGCGTCGGGCAGCGAGGCACAGCCCGCCGTCGTGCCCATCCGGACATTGAGGCCCAGAACCGGCAGACCCGTTTCGGCCAGCACCTCGCGCAGTTCCGACAGGTCCTCCGCCTGCGCCTCGTCGTGAAACTCCAGCCCGTCGAAACCCGCTGCCGCCGCGGCCCGCAGCCGGTCGAGGAAGGGGCGATCCTTCCACAGAAACCCGGTATTGGCCGAAAACCCGAACCTGTCCGTCATTCCCAATCCACCTCGAAACGTTCGACGATCGCCGCGACCTGCGCCGCACTCAGAAGCCGCGGCGACAGCCCCCGGGTCAGAAGCGCGAGCTTTGCCGTCTCTTCCAGTTCCTCGATCGCGTGGCCCGCCGCCTCGAGCGTCCTGCCCGCCACCACGGGGCCGTGATTGGCCAAGAGCACCGCGCTCCGCCGCCCGGCAAGGCCGCGCACCGCCTCGCCCATCGCCGGATCGCCGGGCAGGAAGACCGGCAGAAGCTGCACCTTTCCCAGCCGCATGATCGCGTAGGGCGTCAGCGGCGGCAGCACGTTGTCGGGATCGACATCGGGCAGCATCGAGAGCGCGACCGAATGCGTCGAATGCAGATGGACCACCGCCCCGGTCCCCGTGCGCGTGTCGTAGAAGGCCGAATGCAGCGGCATTTCCTTCGTCGGCCGGTCGCCCGAGACCAGCCGGCCGGTGGCGTCGAAATGGCTGAGCCGGGCGGGGTCGAGCGTGCCGAAGGAACTGCCGGTGGGCGTCACCAGAAGCCCACCGTCCTCCAGCCGGGCCGAGATGTTGCCCGAGGCGCCATGGGTCAGGCCGCGGTCGAAAAGCGACCGCGCGATCCGACAGATCTCGTCGCGCAGGCGGGTCGTCGCGCTCATGCCGGCACGCCCGCGCCCTGCAGCACCGCAGCCGCCTCGGCGAAGAAATCCGGCCCGCCGAAATTGCCCGATTTCAGCGCGATCACCAGATCGCGCCCGCGCAGCCGCAGCGCGGGCACGCCCGGCGCGATCATCGGGCCGATCTCCAGCTCGCGCGCCTCCAGCGCGCCGATCACCGCGCCCGAGGTCTCGCCGCCCGCGCTGATCAGCCGGGTGACGCCCGCCCCGACCAGAAGACGCGCGAGGCGGCCGAAGAAATCCTCGATCACGGCGGCGGCCTTTTCGGCGCTGTAGCGCTGCTGGTTCTCGCGCACGGCCGCCGGATCGTCCGAGCTGTAGACCACCGGCAGCCCCTTTTGTGCCAGCACCCAGGCCAGCGCCGTCTCAGGCGTCTCGTGACCAGACATGAGGTCCGCCATGGCGATCTTGCGCGCGGGTCCGCCGTTGGCGAGATGCGTCGCGATCTGGCGCCGCGTCGCCTCGGAACACGACCCCGACAGCACCGCCGCCGGACCGGCAAGGCCCGCCCATACGGGCCGCTGTCCGGTGCCGTCGGTCAGCCGCTCGGGCAGGGCCAGCGCGATGCCCGAGCCGCCGGTGATCAGCGCAAAGCCTGCCGCGGCGCGCCCCAGAATGCGCAGGTCCTGATCCTCGACCGCGTCGCAGACGACGATCTGGCGGCCCGCCGCGGCCTCGGCCAGCAGGCCCTCGCGCGCCTGCCCCGCGCGGAGCCTGGCCAGCGGCAGGTGGCCGACCGGCCGCCGCGTCTGCCGCCCCAGCCAGCGGCGCAGGTCGGGATCGGTCATCGGCGTGATCGGATGATCGCGCATCCCGGTTTCCGACAAGAGCCGGTCGCCCACG
>JAGWVA010000075.1 GCA_028875855.1 Paracoccaceae bacterium | reverse complement strand
AACGACATCGCCGCCAAGGCCTATGGCGCGAACCCCGAGTTCTTCGCCTATTACCGGTCGCTTCAGGCCTACAAGAAGGCGCTGAGCGGCCAGACGACGACGATCGTGATGGAGCCGAAGGGCCAGTTCTTCGACTATCTCTCGACCGAAAGCGGCAAGGCCGCGCCTGCGCCGGCGGCGGGCAAGTGATGCTGCTTTTCGGCATCGGCGCGGTGCTGGCCTTCGAGGGGCTGGTGCTTGCGCTGATGCCGGGGCGGCTGGAAGAGGTGCTGGCGTTCCTGTCGCGCCTGCCGGTCGAGCGGCGCCGGGGCCTTGGTCTTGGCGCCCTCGCGCTTGGCGTGGTGGTGATCTGGCTCGCCCGGCGGATGGGCGCCTAGCGCCGGCCCCGGGGCTTGTCAGCCTGCTGACAGCGACCTCACATCCATTTGACAAGGGGCCTGCGCATTTGCCTTGGCGGCGGCGCGCGCCATCTGACGATAAAGGGCGGCCCGGCCCTCTCCGGGCAAGGGAAAGGAGATCGACGTGCGCATCACACCGAAGGATCGCGGGCTGCGACAGGCGCCCCTGCAGGCCGTTCTGGCCCTGATGTTGGGGCTTGCCCTCGCACTGGGGCAGGCAGGCAGCGCCATGGCCAAGGGGGCGCCGGACGGTTTCGCCGATCTGGTCACCAAGGTCAGCCCGGCGGTCGTCGACATCACGACAATGACCACGGTTGCCGCTTCGACCGACCAGGGGCCGATGGTCCCGCCCGGCTCGCCGTTCGAACAGTTCTTCCACAACTTCATGCAGAACCATGGCCAGGGCCAGGATCAGGGACAGGGACAGGGCCAGGGCAACCAGGGCCCCCCGCAGCGCAGCGAGGCACTTGGCTCGGGCTATGTGATTTCGGCCGACGGCTACATCGTCACGAACAACCACGTGATCGAAGGGGCCGACGATATCGAGATCACCTTCTTCGACGGCAAGACCGCCAAGGCCAAGGTGGTGGGCACCGACAAGGCGACCGACGTGGCCCTGCTCAAGGTGTCGATGAAACAGCCCTTGCCCTTCGTCACCTTCGGCGACTCCAGCAAGATGCGCGTGGGCGACTGGGTGCTGGCGATGGGCAACCCGCTGGGCGAAGGGTTCTCGGCCTCGGCCGGGATCATCTCGGCCAAGGGACGGACGCTGAACGGCACCTATGACAACTTCTTCCAGACCGACGCCGCCATCAACCGCGGCAACTCGGGCGGCCCGCTGTTCAACATGGACGGCGAGGTGATCGGGATGAACACTGCGATCCTGTCGCCCAACGGCGGCTCGATCGGCATCGGCTTCTCGATGGCCTCGAGCGTGGTGTCGCGCGTCGTGGATCAGCTCAAGCAATATGGCGAGGCGCGCCGCGGCTGGCTGGGCGTGCGCATTCAGGACGTGACGTCCGACATGGCCAACGCGCTTGGCCTGCCGGCGGCGGAAGGTGCCATGGTCACCGATGTGCCGAAAGGTCCGTCGGAGAAGGCCGGGATCAAGGCGGGCGACGTCATCCTGCAATTCGACGATCACAAGGTGACCGACACGCGCGAGCTTGTCCGCATCGTGGCCAATGACGAGATCGGCAAGACCGTGAAGGTCGTGGTGTTCCGCGAGGGCAAGCAGGTGACGCTTCAGGTCACGCTGGGCCGCCGCCCGAACTCGGCCGATGCCGCAGCCTCCGAAAGCAAGCCGCAACCGCCCGCGCCGCCGAAGGATGCGACGGTTCTGGGCATGAAGGTCGCGCCGCTGACCAGCGATCTGCGCTCCAAGCTGGGTCTTGATGCCAGCATCGAGGGCGTGGTCATCAACTCGGTCGATCCGATGAGCGAGGCCTACACCAAGGGTCTGCGTCAGGGCGACGTGATCACCGAGGCCGGCCAGCAAAAGCTGACCTCGGTCGCCGATCTCGAGGCGCGCATCAAGGAGGCCAAGACCGCCGGGCGGACCTCGGTCCTGCTGCTGATCCGCCGCGACGGCAATCCGCGCTTCGTGGCGTTGTCCGTCAAGGGCTGACGCCCGTCACATGCACCAAGGGGGGCGCCTTCGGGCGCCCCTTTTTCTTTGCGCGCCGGACCCCGGTGCCCGCAGATCGCCGGGAAACCTTTCGGGCGATCTTTTCGCTTTGGTTCGTTTCCGTGCGTGTCGTATAAACTTTGTCACAGCGTCGTGTGATTGTCATTTTCGAGGGCTAACCCGCCGCCATGACCCGAGTATCCAGCCAGACCCAAGCCGCCGCGGTGTCCGCGGGCCAGCCTTCCGCACCGGGCGCGCCCGGAATCGTGCTCAGCGCCGTGTCGAAGGAATTTCCGGGCCATACCGCCGTGGCGGGGGTGGATGTTCATATCGGCGCGGGGGAGCTGACGGTGCTCCTGGGCCCGTCGGGCTGCGGCAAGTCCACGCTCTTGCGTCTGATCGCCGGGTTCGAGACGCCCACTGCGGGCGAGATCGCGATGGCCGGGCGCAGCCTTGGCGCGCTGCCGCCGGCCGAGCGGGGCATCGCCATGGTGTTTCAGCATTACGCGCTGTTTCCGCATCTGACGGTGGCCGAGAACATCACCTTCGGCCTGTCGGTGCGCCGGACGGCGAAGGCCGAGATGGGCGACCGGCTGATGCGCGTCGCCCGCATGATGGGGCTCGAGCAGCTTCTGGACCGCAAGCCCGCCCAGCTTTCGGGCGGCCAGCAGCAGCGCGTGGCGCTGGCCCGCGCGGTGATCTCGGAACGCCCCGTCTGCCTGATGGACGAACCGCTGTCGAACCTCGACGCGAAGCTTCGGGCCGAGATGCGGGTGGAGATCCGCGCCCTTCAGCAGCGGCTTGGGCTGACCATGGTCTATGTCACCCATGACCAGGTCGAGGCGATGACCATGGCCGACCGGATCGTGCTGATGAACGCGGGCCGCGTCGAGCAGGAGGGCACGCCCGAGGATATCTATGCCCGTCCGGCCAGCACCTTCGCCGCCCGCTTTATCGGCAGCCCGCCGATGAACCTGATCCCGGCCGAGGCGTTGCAGGCGGGTCCCGCGGGCCGGCTAGCGGGGCTGCGGCCCGAGGACATGCACCTTGCCGACACCGGCGTGCCGGTCTCGGTCAAGGGATCGGAATACCTTGGGGCGGACCTTCTCGTCACGCTCGATGTCGGCGGAACCGAGGCGGTCCTGCGCCAGCCCGCCCGACATGGCCTGCCGCGGGGCGAGCGGCTTCACCTTGCCTGGGCGCCCGGCGCGCTTCGGCTTTTCGATGCGGGGTCCGGCCGTGCGCTGCCCCACGAGACGACCCATTCCAGCCACTGAAGGATGACACGATGACCTTCTCTCGACTGACCAGGGGCCTTGGCGGCGCGGCGATCGCGGCGCTTCTGGCCGCGACGCCCGCGCTTGGCGTGGACCTGCAATTCTTCTTCCCCGTCGCCGTCGGCGGCGGTGCGGCCAAGACCATCGAAGGTCTGACCAACGACTACATGAAGATGCACCCCGACGTGCACATCAAGCCGGTCTATACCGGCAGCTACACCGACACGATCGCCAAGTCGCTGACGGCATCCAAGGGGGGCAACCCGCCGCAGCTTGCCGTGATCGGCGCCGCGGAGATGTTCAACCTGATCGACGAGGACGTGATCGTCCCCTTCGACGATTTCGTCTCGGCCAAGGACAAGAAGGACTGGCTGGGCGGCTTCTACCCGGCGTTCATGGCGAACTCGCAAGCCTTCGGCAAGACCTGGGGCATTCCGTTCCAGCGCTCGACCCCGGTGATGTACTGGAACAAGGACGCCTTCAAGAAGGCCGGCCTCGATCCGAACCAGCCGCCGAAGAACTGGGACGAGCTGGTCAAGGACGCCGAGAAGCTGACGATCAAGGATGCCTCGGGCAAGGTCACGCAATGGGGCGTGCGCATCCCGACGGCGGGCTTCCCCTACTGGCTGTGGCAGGGTCTTGCGATCCCGAACGGCGCCACCATCGCCTCGGCTGACGGCAAGAAGGTGTTCTTCGACACGCCCGAAGCGATCCAGGCCGCGCAGTTCATGCTGGACCTGACCACCAAATACAAGGTGATGGAGCCGGGCACGCTGGATTGGGGCGCCACGCCCAAGGCCTTCTTCACCGGCAATGCCGCGATCATCTGGACGACGACGGGCAACCTGACCAACATCACCCAGAACGCGCCCTTCCCCTTCGGCGTGGGCTTCCTGCCGGCGTCCAAGCACTACGGCGCGCCGACGGGTGGCGGGAACTGGTATCTGTTCAAGAAATCCACCGACGCGCAGAAAAAGGCCTCGGTCGATTTCGTGAAGTGGATGACCGCCCCGGAACAGGCGGCGAAGTGGACGATCGCCACCGGCTATGTCGCGCCGCGTCCCGAGGACTGGGACACCCAGGCGCTGAAGGACTATGTCAAGAAGGTGCCGGGCGCGCTGGTCGCGCGGGAACAGCTGCAATACGCCGGCCCCGAGCTGACCGTGTTCCAGAACGCGCAGGTGACGCAGATCCTCAACAACGCGCTGGAAGCCGTGATGTCGGGTCAGGCCGAGCCGAAGGCCGCGCTGACCGAGGCGCAGAAGAAGGCGACGGCGATCCTCGCCCAATACCAATAGCAATGCAGCCCGGCCCGGGGCCACTGTGCCCCGGGCCGCGCCCTTCCCGAACAGAGCCCCCATGCGCCGCGAGACGATCCACGCCTGGCTGATGCTGCTCCCCGCCCTCGTGGTGCTGGCGGCCTTCATGCACATTCCGGCGATCGAGACGATCATCGCCTCGTTCTGGTCCACCGCGCGGGGGATGCGGCCGTCGCATTTCGTCGGCCTGAAGAATTACGAACGCATGATCGCCGATCCGACCTTCTGGCAGGCGATGTCGAACAACCTGATCTACGCGATCATCACCGTGCCGCTGTCGATGGGGCTGGCGCTGGTCATGGCGCTGCTGGTGCAGGGCAAGCGCGGCGGCACCGCCTTCATGCGGATGGCCTTCTTCACGCCGACCGTGCTGCCGCTGATCGCGGTGGCGAACATCTGGATCTTCTTCTACACCCCCGGCTTCGGCCTGATCGATCAGGTGATGAACCTCTTCGGCCTGCACGCGCCGAATTTCCTCGGCACCGGGGCGACCGCGCTTTATGCCGTGGCCGCCGTCGCGGTCTGGAAAGAGGCGGGGTTCTTCATGATCTTCTACCTTGCCGCCCTGCAAACCATCCCCACCAGTCTGATCGAGGCGGCCCAGCTCGAGGGCGCAACGCGCTGGCAGATCTTTCGCCGGATCACGCTGCCGCTCATCATGCCGACGACGCTCTTCATCTCGGTCAACTCGGTCATCGACGCGGTGCGGTTGGTGGACCACATCTTCCAGATGACGCAGGGCGGGCCCAACAACGCGACCTCGATCCTGTTCTACTACATCTATCAGGTCGGCTTTCAGTTCTGGGACACGGCCTATGCGGCAACGCTGACGGTGGTGATGATCGTGATCCTGTCGGTGCTGGCCATCGGGCAGGTGCTGCTTCTGGACCGCAAGGTGCACTACAAATGAGGGCAGGGGACAGGCTCATCACCTTCGGCGGCTGGCTGCTTGCGCTTCTGTGGGTCGCGCCGCTCGCCTATGCGATCTGGACCGCGTTCCATCCGTCCGCCTTCGAGACGCGCTTCGACCTCTTGGCGCCGCTCACGCTGCACAATTTCGTCGATGCCTGGGGGCAGGCGCCCTTCGCGCGCTATTTCCTGAACACGGTGATCCTCGTCACCATGATCCTGGCCGTGCAGCTTGTCGTGGGAACCTTCGCCGCCTTCGCCTTCGCGCGGCTGAACTTTCCCGGCAAGTCCGTCGTCTTTTCGCTGGTGCTGCTGCAACTGATGATCATGCCCGACGTGCTGCTGGTCGAGAACTACCGCACGATGCGCATGCTGGGGCTGGTGGACACGATCTTCGGGATCGGTCTGCCCTACATGGCCTCGGCCTTCTTCATCTTCCTGCTGCGCCAGACCTTCCTTCAGGTCCCCACCGAGCTTGACGACGCGGCCCGGATCGAGGGCGCCTCGACCCTGACCCTGATCCGGCGCGTCTATGTGCCGCTCGCCAAGCCCACCTATGTCGCCTTCGGCCTGATCTCGGTCTCGGCGCACTGGAACAACTATGTCTGGCCGCTGATCATCACCAACTCGGTCTCGGCCCGGCCCCTGACGGTCGGCCTGTCGATCTTCTCGGCCTCCGACAGCGGCATCCACTGGTCGGTCATCAACGCGGCGACCCTGATGACCTCGGGGCCGCTGCTGGTGGGCTTCCTGCTGTTCCAGCGGGCCTTCGTGCAAAGCTTCATGCGCGCGGGGATCAAGTAGCCCCGGTCCCGGCCCGATGCACCGAGGGGCTTGGCCTTTCAGCCAGATATGATATGCGCTCCGGCGGCACCGGAAGCGTGGCCGAGTGGTTGAAGGCTCTGGTCTTGAAAACCAGCGTGCGGGAAACCGTACCGTGGGTTCGAATCCCACCGCTTCCGCCACATCTCCCGACCGTGGATTTGCCCGTGCCCCGGAGGCATCGTTGATCTCACGTCTTTGATCCCTTGCTCTCGGGCGGTGGGGCTTGGAAGCCCTGCGATTGCTGCCGTGCGACAGAAGGAGGGAGCCAGTCGATCTATCGGCTGGCGGCGTCTTCAGCCCTCTGGCGGGATTGCACGGCGAGCGCCTGATCCCGTTGCGTCAGTCGGCCGCGGAACGGAACCCTTCGGCGTTCACTGATTGTCATCTGCGGCGACTTGGCCTGCCCGGTGCGGCGCCAATCCTGCGGGAGGCTGTGAAGTTTCTTCCTCTGCGGGGGATGCCTGTGATCTGGTGATATTTCCCGGCCGCACTGTCGGAGAGTAATCATGGGACTGATCCTGACAATTCCTGGCAAGTCAGGATAGTATTGAAAGCTGGTAAGCCAACGTGAAGAAAAAACGCATCCGGAAAATTAATTCGGCAGAATTAGGGCGTCTGCTGGCACGATGTTTTACACGCCGCGCTCCTGGAGCTGAACGGTCCTGTCAGAATATTATTTGCCACAAGGCAAATGCCGACAGAATTCAAGGGAATTCTGATTACAGCCTTGAGGTGTCAGAAAGTATCTTCCCTTTCCGGTCATCCGAACGATGGGAAAATTCCCTGCGTGCAGATGCAATAGACAAGGTCAAGCGTAGGCTGGTCGTTCCCATGCGGTGCGTTCTGACCTGCGGGCATCACCGTGCTGGGGGAAAGATCGGTAGGCTGTGCCGCCGGCGGCGGCAGGTAGCCGTTCGAAGCAGGCGCCATGAGCGTCGCCCCGGCCGTCGGCGCGGCACTGGCCGCAGCGCCGGCGGTGTAAAGGGCAAAGCCGTGGGTATGCACGGGCATCTCGCTTGCCGTTAGCGTCACCTCGTCCTCACCCAGCATCTCGCCCATGACGCGCTGGCTGAGCCCCGGGCCCTGGCCCTGACCGGCGGCAACCCGCCCGGGCTGGCCGTTCGTGCCGTTCAACTGGGGCAGGGCGAAGTTGGTCCGCCCGTCGCCGCCATACAGCGTCCCGATCAGCGCAAACATGGCCGAATTGCTCGAGATCGGCAGCAACTGACCGTTGCAGGGTTCCCAGCCCTTCGGCACGAACCCATAGGGAAAGGGCATCACCGTGCCCATGATCGTTTCCATTCCTGCCTCCTTGGATGTCCGGCGCGGCGTTGTTTCAGGAAGGTGTCGGGAAGATGCCATAAAGCGCGATGCAGTAGTTCATCACCAGCGTCGGCATCATGTTATCATGCGGCATGTTGCCTCCTGCCGGCCCGACGCTTTGCCCCGCCAGCATTGCAGGCGAGCCGCTGGGCGCGGCGGTGTAGGGCGAGGCCCCGCTGGCGACCGCGAATTCGACCTGAGGCCCCGGCGTGCCGGTTGCCCCCTGCGCCGGTGCCGCGGTTGCGGCCTGAAGGGAATGGCTGTGCGAGGGCATGCTGGCCAGCGTCAGGGTCACCTGTTCGCTTCCCGTCTGTTGGCCCATGACATAGGTTGACAACCCGTTCCCCTGACCCTGATGCACGGGCACCCGGCCGCGCAGGTCGGGCAGGGCGAATGTGCTCTGACCGTCGCCGCCGTAGGTCGTCCCGATCAGCGAAAAGAGCGCATCGTATTGTGCGATGCTGAGCAACTGCCCGTTGCAGGCGGCCCAGCCGGTCGGCACCCGCGGAAAGGCAAACAACAGTATCTGTCCGATAATCGGTTCCATAGCCGCTCCTGAACTGCGGATTCACGCTGGCGACGGGTATATGCCCACAAGGGCGATGATGAAGTTCACCACCGTCGAGGGTTGCATGTTGGCGTGCGCCTGACCGCCCCCGGCCGGCGTGAGGTTGTCCGCCGACAGGGCGACGGGCGCGACGGGTTGGCCATAGAGCGTCAGCCCGCCGGGCTGGGTTGCGGTCGCCAGCAACTTGCCCGCCGGATCCGCCGGGCCCCGGCCTCCGCCGGGACTCTGGGTGGCATTGATCAGATGGCTATGGCCGGGCAACTGCGCCGTCGTCAGGGTCACCGCCTCCTGCCCGTTCATCACGCCGAGGCTGCCCTGGCTGAACCCTCGCGGCGTGCGGCCGCGCAGATCGGGAAGGGCGAAGGTCTGGATGCCGTTCCCGCCGAAGCGTGTCCCCAGAAGGGAGAAAAGCGCCTGGTTTTGCGAAATGCTCATCAATTGGCCATCGCAAAGCGCCCAGCCCCTCGGTGCAAAACCGAATGCGACGGGCATTATCGTACCAATAAAGGGATCCATGAAATCTCCCACACCCCTTACACGTCAAGATAGAGTACAGGCGATTCTGAAATTAGCAATTGATAAGTTCTGAAGCGCTCCATGATTGATGTCTGATTCTGGACGCCGGGGTGGGGTGAAAATGAATCACCCGGAATTCGCCTCATGCCCGGCCGCTGGAGCGCGAAAAAGAGCGCCGATACCGTCCCGGGCAAATAAGGCCGGATCTTCGTGTCAAAATCGACACGTCGCGCGCCGCCTTCATTATATCTATTGCATCGTCCGCGCAGAATTGCATGAAATACCCATAAGCAGGTAGACGCCTACTTTCGTCTGCCTTTGGGGTGAAAGCGCCGACTCTGATCGCCGCTTTCACGCCTTGCGTTGTTCGGTGGGGTAAGTGGTTTTGAACGGTACGTCGATTTCGAGTCGCTTCTGTACGTCCCTCACGCGGGTCGCCGAAAGCCTTTCAGGCCTGCTGCTCCGCCTCGTCCTGGCCCTTTGCCTGCTGGTCGCCGCATCCGTCAGCGCCGCCGCGGCCTGCCAGAACACCGTCACCTTTACCAGTTCCGCCTCCGGCGCCACGGCAACGCTTGACGTTTCGGGCTGCGCGATCGATATCCGCTCGGGGCTCTTTGACGCCGCGAGCCTGGGCAACAGCAATTTTAACAACTTTCCGATGCATGTGGACAGCACGGTTGCTCCTGCCGCCCTGCCAAACGCCGCGACCTTCACCCTCAGCGACGGGTCAAAGGTTTCCGTCATTCCGATCAACGTTATTGGCTATTACGTCGATACCTATCAGTTCACGCTGCAGGGCGCAGCGGTCGGCGCGTCTGGCTCGACGACCCTCTACTATGCCAGCGGGACGGATTCCGGCCCCCCAAGTTTCACCTTCGGGCCAGTCAACACCGCCTATCCGATCACGGTCAACTTCCCCGCCCCGGCCCCGACGGTCACCTCCATTTCGCCCACGACCGGATCCGCGTCCGGCGGGACCTCGGTCGTCATCACCGGCACCGGCTTCAGCGGCGTCACCGCCGTAAGCTTCGGCGCCACCGCGGCCAGCGCCTTCACGGTGAACAGCGCGACCCAGATCACCGCCACCGCACCAGCGGGCAGCGGTACGGTCGATGTGAGGGTGACAACCGGCGGAGGTACCTCCGCCACGAATGCCTCCGATCGGTTCACCTACCTTTCCAATGTCGCGACGCTCGCGGGCCTGAGCCTGAGCCAGGGCACGCTGTCGCCCGGCTTTGCCACGGGGACGACAAGCTACACGGCCTCGGTCGGGAACGCGGTGACCTCGCTCACGGTGACGCCGACGCTGACCGATGCGACGGCGAGCGTGAAGGTGAACGGGACGGCCGTGACCTCTGGCAGCGCCTCGGGTGCCATCGCGCTCGCGGTGGGGGCGAACACGATCACCGTCGCGGTGACGGCGCAGGACGGGACGACGACCGGGACCTACACGGTGACGGTGACGCGCGCGGCCTCGTCGGTCGCGACGCTCGCGGGGTTGAGCCTGAGCCAGGGGACGCTGTCGCCGGGCTTTGCCTCGGGGACGACGAGCTACACGACTGCGGTCGGGAACGCGGTGACCTCGCTCACGGTGACGCCGACGCTGACCGATGCGACGGCGAGCGTGAAGGTGAACGGGGCGGCCGTGACCTCTGGCAGCGCCTCGGGAGCCATCGCTCTGGCGGTTGGCGCGAACACGATCACCGTCGTGGTGACGGCGCAGGACGGGACGACGACCGGGACCTATACGGTGACGGTGACGCGGGCGGCCTCGTCGGTGGCGACGCTCGCGGGCCTGAGCCTGAGCCAGGGCACGCTGTCGCCGGGCTTTGCCTCGGGGACGACGAGCTACACGGCCTCGGTCGGGAACGCGGTGACCTCGCTCACGGTGACGCCGACGCTGACGGATGCGACGGCGAGCGTGAAGGTGAACGGGGCCTCGGTCGCTTCTGGCAGCGCCTCGGGAGCGATTGCTCTGGCGGTTGGCGCGAACACGATCACCGTCGCGGTGACGGCGCAGGACGGGACGACGACCGGGACCTATACGGTGACGGTGACGCGCGCGGCCTCGTCGGTCGCGACGCTCGCCGGGTTGAGCCTGAGCCAGGGGACGCTGTCGCCGGGCTTCGCCTCGGGGACGACGAGCTACACGGCTTCGGTCGGGAATGGGGTGACCTCGCTGACGGTGACGCCGACGCTGACGGATGCGACGGCGAGCGTGAAGGTGAACGGGGCCTCGGTCGCTTCTGGTAGCGCCTCGGGCGCCATCGCGCTCGCGGTGGGGGCCAATACCCTGACGGTGGCGGTGACGGCGCAGGACGGGACGACGACCGCGACCTATACGGTGACGGTGACGCGGGCGCTGCCCGGCGATACGATCGTCTTCGCGCCGGTGCCGAAGGTGGTTCTGGGCAGCGCGCCATTCCCCGTGACCGCGACGGCGACCTCGGGTCTGACGGTTTCGCTTGCGAGCCTCTCGCCCGCTGTCTGCAGCGTGTCGGGCAAGATGGTGACGCTGCTTGCGACGGGAAGCTGCGTGATCGAGGGACGCACCGCGGGCAATGCGAGCTATGCCGCGGCCAGCGCCAGCCTCACCATCACTGTCGAGCGCCGGCCGGACCCGACGCAGGACCCCGGCGTGATCGCGATGGTGCAGGCGCAGACGCAGATGGCCCAGGCCTTCGCCACGGGGCAGGTGCAGAACTTTTCATCGCATCTCGAGGATCTGCGCGCGACCACCGACCTGCGTGACGATTTCGCCATTCAGTTCGCCTTGCCCCCCAGCCAGCCGGGGCCCGCGACCGGTGTGAGCGGTTCCGGAGCCGTGGCGCAACAGGGGCTGCCCGGCCGTGGCGTCGGCACGAACGTTGCGGCCGCGGGCGGCAAGCTGACGTCGCACCTGTCCACCATGAACGCGCGGCCGGCCAACCTTTTCGGGCCGAATGTCGCGATCTGGACCGGGGGGAGCCTCAGCTTCAACCAGAGCGGCGGGCTGAAGATCGATGCCTCGGGGCTGAGCGCGGGGATCGACCTGCGGGGCGCGCCCGGGACGATCTACGGCCTTGGCATCGGCTACGGCACCGGCAAATCGACGATCTCGGGCACCGGTTCGGTGCACGGCACGGCCTATAGCGGGGCGCTCTACGGCACGTTCCGGATCGCGCAGAACGGCTTCATCGACGTGCTTGCCGGCGGCAGCAGGCTTCAGTTCGACTCGGCCCGGCCGGTCACCGGTTCGTCGGATATCGCCTATGGGCACCGCGGCGGGTCGCAACTGTTCGGTCAGGTGAAGGCCGGGCTGCAATACCGCAATCCGCGCTGGCTCTGGTCGCCCTATGCGCGGCTGACGGTCATCTCGGGCCAGCTTGACGCCTTCAGCGAAACGTCAGGCATCGCGGGCAACGCGCTTTCCTTCGGGCGCGAGCGTTACGGCAGCACCCAAGTCGATCTGGGCCTGCGCGCCGCCTACACCCACAAGACCGACTTCGGCATCGTCAGCCCAAATGTCCGGGTGGAATACCACCGCCTGATCCAGCGAAGTGCGACGGCCAGCGTGTCCTACACCGACCTGACGAACGGACCGGAATACCCGCTGACCCTGCCGCAGGCCGGATCGAACCAGATGATGCTGGGGCTGGGCGTGAATGTCCGCCTGAACGGCGGGATGACGGCGGACGTGAGCTATGACACCAGCTTCGGCTCGGGCGCCCGCAGCGCCACGGTCCGCGCGAACCTCGCGTTCCGGTTCTGATGATGCGTCCGCGCTTCGGACGGCCGCGAGGAGACAAGGCGGGTTTGTGCGAACCCGCCTTGGGGCGCGGCGGACAGAGTGTCCCTTGGGCTTTCCCGAACGGAAAGGGACGCATGGGGCCCGGACGTCCCCACGCTTTGCGTGTCATCGGCGCCCACCGGGCACCGGGGGAGTGCGACTGCCCCCGCAGAGCGACGAAAGGTCTTGGGGTGGGGTCCTCGGCCCAGCCCGCGATCTCGGAAGGCGATAGGTCATCGGGCCACCTTTCCGCAGCCGCCGCCCTCTTTCCGCCACGCCGCGTGGACGTCGGTCTTTGAAACCTAAACGGCCAGCATCGGGCACCCGCGCCACCGCGTCGCGCGCCTGACACCTTTCTCCGGTGCATCAGGCCTGACGCGGTGCGGCTTGCGGGTGCGCCTGCGGGTTCTTGCCTGACCTTCCGTTGCCTGACCCCGTCACTTTGCCGCAGCGCTTGGCGTTGTCCTGTCGGGTGAAAAACTTACCTGACGTTCACGAAGTGTTGAAAGGATTGCGCGAAGAGGGATCGAGGCCATGGCACGCATACCGCCTGGGCAGGACGGCGTCCTGCAGGTCGCAGAAACGGAAGGCCGCCGCCGGAGTGTCCGGATGGCGGGGCAGGGCCGGTGGGCCGGATGTCTCGACACGGCGGGCGGCGCGCGGCCCCGGCCGGTATCGCCTGTGTAGGGAGGACGACGCGCCATGGACAGCCTCGACGGCCTGATCTTGAGCCGCATCCAGTTCGCGGCCAACATCTCGTTCCACATCCTCTTTCCGACCATCACGATCGCACTCGGCTGGGTGCTGTTCTTCTTCCGTGTCCGCTTTTCGCAGACGGGGGACGACAAGTGGATGGCGGCCTATCGCTTCTGGGTGAAGATCTTCGCGCTGTCCTTCGCACTGGGCGTGGTGTCGGGCATCACCATGTCGTTTCAGTTCGGCACCAACTGGCCGGGCTTCATGAAGACCGTCGGCAATATCGCCGGCCCGCTTCTGGCCTATGAGGTGCTGACGGCCTTCTTCCTCGAGGCGGTGTTCATCGGCATCATGCTCTTCGGTTTCTCGCGCGTGCCGCGCTGGCTGCATCTGCTGGCCACCGGGCTTGTCGCTTTCGGCACCAGCCTGTCGGCCTTCTGGATTATCGTGCTGAATTCCTGGATGCACACGCCGCAGGGCTTCGAGATGATCGACGGCGTCGCCTTCGCAACAAGCTGGCGCGAGATCATCCTGAACCCGTCGATGCCCTACCGCTTCGCCCACATGATGCTGGCGAGTTTCCTGACGGTGGGCTTTCTGATCGCGGGCGTCAGCGCCTTCCGATGGCTGATCGGCGACCGCTCGCGCGAGGTGCGGGCGATGCTCAAGACGGGCGTGGCCATGGGGGCGATTCTGATCCCGGTGCAGATCTTCATGGGCGATCTGCACGGGCTCAACACCCGCCAACATCAGCCGGCCAAGGTGGCCGCGATGGAGGGTGTGTGGAAGACCGCGACCAACGTGCCGCTTCTGCTGTTCGCGCTGCCGAACGAGAAGACGCGGTCGAACGATGCCGAGATCCGCATCCCGGGGCTTGCCTCGTTCATCCTGACCCATGACTGGAACGGGGAACTGACCGGCCTTGACGCCTTCGTCACAAAGGATGGCAAGGTTCTGCACCCGCCGGTGGCGCCTGTCTTCTGGTCCTTCCGCGTGATGGTCGGCACGGGCGTTGCGATGCTCGCGCTCAGCTGGGCCTCGGTCTGGTTCATGTGGCGTCGCCGCCATCTGCACCGGGGGCGGATCGCGGGGCACCTCCTGGCGGTCGAGGGGCTGCCGAAGCCGCTTCTGTGGGCGCTCGTGCCGATGGCCTTTTCGGGCTGGGTGGCGACGCTCGCGGGCTGGTACACGACCGAGATCGGCCGTCAGCCCTGGCTCGTGCAGGGTGTGCTGACGACCGAAATGGCCCTGTCGGACGTGCCGGCGCCCATGGTGCTGGGCACGCTGCTGACCTACCTCGCGATCTATGCGGCCCTGCTTTTCGCCTATATCGGCGTCGTGGTCCATCTTGCGCGCAAGGCGGCGCGGGGCGGCGAGGCGACAGGCGACGACCGCTTCCGTCCCGGCAAGGCCGGGGTCAGTGCCATTACCCCGGCGGAGTAAGCCCATGCTGCCCGATTTCAACACGCCCGCCGACTGGCTGCCCTGGGCCTTCGCCTCGCTGATGGGGCTGTCGATCCTGATCTACGTGATCCTCGACGGCTTCGATCTGGGCGTCGGCATCCTCGTTCCGCTGGCCCGACCGGCCGAGCAGGATCGCATGATCGGCTCCATCGGTCCGTTCTGGGATGCGAACGAGACCTGGCTTGTCCTGGCCGTGGGGCTCTTGCTCGTGGCCTTTCCGCAGGCGCACGGGATGATCCTGTCCGCGCTTTATCTGCCGGTCTTCGTGATGCTGGTGGGGCTGATCCTGCGCGGGGTCGCGTTCGAGTTTCGCGCCAAGGCGCAGGATCGGCACAAGCGGCTCTGGAACCAGCTGTTTTTCGCAGGCTCGCTGGCGACCGCGCTGGCGCAGGGGTGGATGCTCGGTCTTTACGTCATGGGGCTCGAGAAAAGCTGGGCCACGCAGGCCTTCGCCGCCCTGACGGCGGTGTTCCTTGCGGTTGGCTACAGCTTCATCGGCGCGGCCTGGCTCATTCACAAGACCGAAGGGGCGCTGCAACGCAAGGCGGTGCTCTGGGCGCGGCAGGGCCTTTGGGGCGTGATCCTCGGGATCGCGGCGGTGTCGATCGCCACGCCCTTCGTCAGCCCGCGCATCTTCGGGAAATGGTTCGCCTTCCCCGAGGTGATCTATCTCGCGCCGCTGCCCATCGTCTCGGCGGCCCTGGTGGCCGCGCTCTGGGTCATGCTGCGACGGATGCCCTTCCCCGGCGACCGGCGGTCTTGGCTGCCCTTCGTCACCGCCAGCGCGATCTTCGCACTGGCCTATCTGGGCATGGCCTACAGCTTCTATCCCTACGTGGTGCCCGAAAAGCTCACGATCTACGAGGCGGCCGCGGCGCCGCAGAGCCTGTTCATCATCCTGATCGGCGCCTGCGTCGTGGTCCCGGTCATCCTTGCCTATTCGGTGCT
>JAGWVA010000126.1 GCA_028875855.1 Paracoccaceae bacterium | reverse complement strand
AATGCCGATATTACCCGAGAACCATCGCAGGATCGGCGGTAACACGTAGTGCGAGCTGCCATGCAGCGCCGCCTCGTGCAGGTCCCAGGCAGCCATGCGTGCGTATTTCGCGGAAGATGGGCGCTGATTTCGCGGCATCGTGGGCACGCGTTTCGCGCGATCGTGGGCAGCGATTTCACGGTTGTGGGCAGCGCTGACCGACGACTTTCATGGAGTCAGTCCTGAGGGGTTGGGTCAAGGGCATTTATCATCGGTTTTCGCTTTCGCATGCTGTCTCCGGCGAGTTTCAGGCGGTGGGCATTGTGAACAAGGCGATCGAGAATGGCGTCGGCCAGGGTTGGATCGCCGATCGCTTCATGCCAGTGCTCGACCGGAAGTTGGCTGGTCACAATGGTGGATGCCCGGCCGTGGCGATCTTCAAGGATCTCGAGGAGGTCACGTCGCTCTGTTGAGGTCAGGGTGGCCAGGCCCCAGTCATCAAGGATGAGCAGATCGACACCGGCAATCAGCTTGAGCATTCGGGCATGTCGACCATCCCCTCTGGCGATGGTGAGCGCCTCGAACAGGCGGGGCACTCGGTGATATGCGACCTTTCGGCCGTCCCGGCAGGCCTTATGGCCGAGGGCACATGCGATCCAACTCTTGCCGAGCCCGGTCGGGCCGGTGACCAGCAAGTTCTCGTGGCGTCCGATCCAGCCACCATCGATGAGGTGCGCCATGACGGCCCGGTCGATCCCGCGGGGGCTTCGCATATCCAGATCCTCCACGCAGGCGGCCTGACGCAGGGCGGCGAACTTCAGACGGGTCACCAATCTCTTGGCGTCGCGTTCGGCGGCTTCGCGGTCGACCAGAAGGCCGAGCCGATCCTCGAAGCCCAGGGGCTCGAAGGTCGTTTGCGCATGGCGCTGCTCGTCGAGCGCCTTGGCCATGCCGGTCAGACCAAGAGCGGCAAGCCGCTCGGATGTCGGATGGGTCAGCAAGGTCAGTCTCCTTTCAATGATAGTAGCCTTGGCCACGGATGTTGGGGTGCTGCAGCGGGAGTCCTTCGGGCTCGTCTTCGAGGAAGGCTCGATCGAGCCCTGTCTGCAGGATGGACCGGATCGAGGCGACCGAGCGGGCCCGGATGCTGAGCCCACGGCGACAGGCGGCATCGATGCGATCTGGCTCAAAGCTCTTTGCTAGCGCCAGTACACCGAGGCAGGTGCGGAAGCCTTGCTCGGGATGAGGGCGGTCCGCCATCACCGCCTGACAAAAGGCTGCAACCGATGGACCCAGCTTTGTCGCGGCCTCCAACATCCGTGCGGGTGTCCACTCGGCATGGCGGCGATGGCCCGAAGGCATATGTTCGGGCACCGTCACATGACTGCGCCGACCCGGGCACCGGGGATGGCTGGCCACGCGCGAGCCACGATGGAAAACCTCGACGGTGGCCCCGCAGACCCGAACATCAACCTCCTGTCGGATCAGCCCGAAGGGCACGGAATACCACGAGCTATCGACCTCGACATGGTAGTCCGGCGCAACGCGGGCCCGTTTCCAACGGGCAAACTCATAGGCCTGCTCCGGCAGCGCCTGCAGATATGGCCGATCGAGCGTGGCGAAGAGATCGGCGCGGCTGGCACCGTAGCCGCGCATCATCCGGGTGTTCAATTCATCCAGCAGCTGCCGGATTGCAGCATTTAGATCGGCCAGGGCGAAGAAGCGCCGATTGCGCAGTCTTGCCAGAATCCAGCGCTGTGCAATCTGCACGGCCACTTCCACCTTGGCCTTGTCGCGCGGTTTGCGCGGGCGGGCCGGCAGGATGGCGGTGCCGTAATGCGCGGCCATCTCGGCATAGGTACGGTTCAAGCCGGGATCGAAGCGATCTGCCTTGATCACGGCCGCCTTCAGGTTGTCGGGCACAACAACCTTCGGCACGCCGCCGAGGAACGTGAACATCCGCACATGCGCGCCGATCCAGTCCTCAAGGCTCTCTGAGGCAACGGCCTCGGCATAGGTGTAGTTCGAGGCCCCCATCGCCGCGACGAACAGCTTCATCGCCCGCACTTCCCCCGTGTCCGGGTCGACAACGTCGATCGTGTCGCCTGCGAAGTCGACAAACACCTTCTCGCCGCCGACATGGGTCTGGCGCATAGTCGGGCGGATGCGGCCCTTCCAGGCCTCGTAGTGGGTGCAGAACCAGGTGTAGGCAAACCCGCCGGGATAGGCGGCGCGATATTCTTCCCAAAGAAGTGCCCGGGTCACACCGGGGCGGCGTAACTCGCGGTCAACCTCTGCCCAGTCCGGGACCGGGCGGGCCGGATCCGGCACCGTCGCCGAGGCCGGGAACAACAGCAGCTCGAGGCCGTCATCATCCATACCCTCGGGCAAAGGCCAACTCAGGCCGGCCCGCCGGGCCCGTACAAGGTAGGCGTTGACCGTCCCTTTCCCCAGCCCCAGAGACGCAGCGATCGCCCGATCGCTCAGCCCTTGGGCAAACTTCAATCTCATCACTTCCCGTATCCGGCGCATCGACAGTCGTTCCGTTGGCATCCTGGTCCCCTCGGTCAGCACAAGGGACCATCTACTCTCAGACTGTCGGCCAGAACCGCCCACGATCCCGCGAAACCAGCGCCCGCGATCACGTGAAATCCGTGCCCATCATCGCGCGAAATGCGCGCCCATCATCCCCTGAAATCCATGCCCACCATCACGCGAAACACGCACACTTACGAGACAGCGCTTCGAAAGACGGGCATGCAAGGGTTGCTGAGGAACATCCCTTGCGTTGCCGAGGTACGAGTCGCATCTGAAATTGGGCGATATTGACACGAAAAACGCGCGCGAGGGGGCCATCCTTAAGCATTGCGCCTCTCGGCGACACTGGGCGGCTATGGTCATGCTTGCCGCTGAGCTGTCCCAATCACGCGCCTACCTCGTGCTGTGGAGAGGGGCGTGTCGGGGGCCTTAACGTGCCGGGAGAGGCAGAAGGGAGTGAGGCATGCGTATCCTGGTCATCGAAGATGATGCCACCACCGCCGACTACATAACGTCCGGTCTGCGGGAAGAGGGACATGCGGTCGATCTCGTCTCCGATGGGCGGGAGGCTCTTATTCAGGCCACGGGAGAGGGCTATGACGTCATGATCGTCGACCGCATGCTCCCAGGCCTAGATGGGCTCTCGCTCGTGAAAGCCCTACGGGCCACGCGCAACACCACGCCCGCCCTGTTCTTGACCTCGCTCGGCG
>JAGWVA010000074.1 GCA_028875855.1 Paracoccaceae bacterium | reverse complement strand
TGTGGCAGCCTGAATGATCCATTGCAGGTCCTGACGGCATCGCACTATGCGCCAATGCCCCTTGCGAAAGACTTCGGCGTAGTATGTGTCAAAGGACTCGCGGTGATCTGAGTTCGGCATAAAGGGTGCGTTCATCGCTGCCCCTTCCCGACGTGCCGAACGGCCGATCTTAGGATGTAGCGCGCGTGGTGGCCCGCGAAGGGCCCTGCATGTGCCTCGCGGATGGTCTCGATCTGCAGACCCATATTCCTCAGGTCAGCGACGTAGGCGGCCCAACGCGGCCCCGGATGTTCCATCGGTGTGCAGCCCTTTTTTCCGGCTGCGATGAGGGCTTCGAGCGCCCAGCGCTCTCTGCCGCATGGAGTTATGATGAAGGGTGAGCCTGATCCGTTCTGAACGGAAAATTGGGCGCTACCCCATTCGTTGTTGTTGGTCATGGTGTGGTCCTTGTCGGACCGGACGGCGTGAAGTAACCTTAAGACGCTGAGAATTTGTGAGCACCTGCCTTAAGCCCCCGTTCCGTCGCCCGGTGCGGGGGTTTTTCATGCAGCATCGCTGGTTGAGGTGAGCGGAGCGCCTAAGCGTTCGGCTGCCCACCGATCCAGATCATCCCGATTGTAGAGTGCGCAGCGTGCGCCGGCTTTGTGGAACACTGGGCCTCCGCCCATGGTCGCGTACTTGGCCAGTGTCGCTGTAGCGGCAGGGATGCCATAACGGGCTCGGAGGTATTCAGAGGCCTCACTGCGGCGAAGCGGTCGGACAGGAAGTTCATTCATTGCTGTTCTCCACATAAACGATGTGGAAATCATGCGACGGAATATTCCCGATAGTGATGCACGCTCCGGTTCTTTAAAAACAACGGCATACGCCGATTTAAAGAGTGCTGCCCAAAAGCTTACCCGGCTGACACATTATCAAACAGTGGGATGACCTCAGACTCTTCTTCAAGTTCGAGAGCTTGAGCCCACGGATCATCATCAAGAAGGCGCTCGATATATCCGGCTAATTCGTTTGCGGCGCTCAACAAAGCTCCATCAACCCTCCCGATATAGCGTTCGGTCATTGTAGTGCCGCTGTGGCCAAGTATTGCGCCAATCGTAGGCACGGTCAGGCGTAGACTATTGCCGATTGTCGCGGCGGCATGGCGCAGGAGGTGAGGGTGAAATTCCTGCAGCGCTTCGCGGTCCCGCTCATTCAGATGGGTCGAAGCGGTGATGCGCCTTACTGCGTTGGGCAGGCCGCCGTAGGGATGGCCGGGGTTGCGAATGCCTGGAAAGACGTATTCAGCAGATCCGCCCGAGTGCTTTCGGATCCATTGGAGGTGACGAGCCACCGGAGCGGAAAGAGGGCGAAGGGTGGTATCGGTCTTTGCCTGGCGCAAACGGATCATGCCGTCGTTCCAAGCGATATCAGCCCAACGCAGGGTTAGGACCTCCTTCCTTCGCATGCCAGATAGCGCCAAAAGCTTAAGCGCCTCAGTCGCTTGCCATGGCTCACCGGCTTTCCCCGCGAGCTTGAGAGCCCGACCCAGAGCGACAAGCAATTCCGCGGGCTGCCTGACCTCACGCTTGCCGTCGCGAGGAAGGCGGATGCCTCGTGCCACGTTGTTTTCGATGATACCCTGTTCGACGCCATAGGTGAGGATTGCGGATAATAACGTAACGGACTTTCGGGCGGTCCCGGCACCACCGGTTACGATTGCCTTGCCGCGCAACTTTTCTGTTCGTTCGACGGTTGCTGTTTTTCCGGCGCGGACGGCAGCAAGCAGCCCTCGAACATCGGCCGCGGTAAGGTCGCGGGCAACCTTCTTTCCGAGCAGGGGCAAGATGTGGCGTTCAATGCGCCCACGGTCGATCGACAGCGTTGAAGCGGTCTTGGGCTTTCCTCGACGTGTGATTACGTTGCCGGCCTCCGCTTCCCGTAGATATTCCTCGCATAGTGAACGCACGGTCCACGCAGCTCGAAGTTCATCGCGCTCTGCTCGCAGATCATTCCCAAGTGCTACCCGGGCAAGTTCCCGCTTGGCTGCCTTGCGAGCCTGATCACAAGTGAGGGGTCCATACCTGCCGAGCGTCACCCGCTTGGACTGGCCGGCGAGGTTTCGATACTGAACGAGAAACGACTTTGTTCCGCTTGGCTTCACGCGCAGGCCGAAGCCCTTTAGCTCCGTGTCCCAAATGAAGATGTCGCTGCCCCCGGGCAGCACGTCGTCAACAACGATCTTTGATAGCTTCGGCATCGTCCATACGCCCCTAGGTAAGCATTGGGTAAGCACAGGTAAGCAAGAAACGGAAAATTCCCGTGTTTGACATCGTATGACGAAGTTGTAAGAAAAAAAGAGAAATCTGAGGGGTTTCGGGTTTGGAAAGATCGAGAAAGAACGATGGAGAGGTTGGCCGCTGCCCTCCGAAGGCAGAGGCCACACGTTCGAATCGTGTCGGGTGCGCCAGTTTCCCCGTGATCCTGTCCCGTTCCGTGGTGTGCGCCTCCGCTCGCGGAAGCCCTGCGCCTTGCGCATGTCGGGCTTGCGCGACACGCAGGCTGACATTCTTGTGGCTTCCCTTGAAACATAAGCATGCTCACAATATACCATGCTCATGAAAAACGAGGGTATCGAGAAATTCGGGCTTCTGGTCCATGACTCGGCGCGTCTGTTGCGGGCGCGGTTCGAGGCGCATGGCCGCAGGCTCGGGCTTTCCTCGGCGCAATGGCGGCTTCTCGTGCGGCTTCTGCGGGAGGGCAGGGCGACGCAGGCGCGGCTGGCAGACCTGATGGAGATCGAGCCGATTTCCGTCTCGCGGCTGGTGACGCGGATGGAGCAGGCGGGCTGGGTCGAACGCCAGACCGATCCGCAGGACCGCCGCATCAAGCTCGTGGTGCCGACGGAACGCACGCTGGAGGCGTTCGCCGATATCCGGTCCGTGGCGGCCTCGGTCTATGACGAGGCGATGGCGGGGCTGTCCGACCATGAACGCCGAATGCTCATCGCGGGGCTGACCGTGGTGCTGAACAATCTATCGGGCGCGAAATCCGCCGAATGCCAGGCGCGCGCCGAAGGGGACGAATGATGAATGCCGAGAACCAAGTGAAGACCGGGACCGCCGAACCGGTGCAGGCGCCTGCCGCCGCGCAGAAACGCCGCGGATCGCGGACGATCCTGATGATTTCCGTCCCGCTCGCGCTGGCGCTGGCGGGGGGGTATTTCTGGCTGACCGGCGGGCGCTATGTCGAGACGCAGGACGCCAATGTCCATCAGGCGCGCGTGCAGATCTCGGCGCCGGTGTCGGGTCTGGTGACGGCGGTCGAGGCGGCCAACAACGCCGTGGTGAAAAAGGGCGACGTGCTGTTCCGGGTCGATCCGCGGCCGTTCCAGCTTGCGCTGGCGCAGGCCGATGCGGGGCTGGCCAAGGCGCGGCTCGAGGTGCAGCAGCTCAAGGCCGCCTATGCCGGCGCCGTCACGCAAGAGAAGGTCGCCGCCGATCAGGCCAGCTATCTCGATACCCAGCTTGCGCGCGAGGTGGCCCTTGGCGCCAAGGGCGTGGCGTCGAACACGGCCGTGGACGATGCCCGCCATGCCTCGCTCGTGGCGCATGAGCAGCTTGATACCGCCAAGCAGAACGTGCTGAGCGCGAAGGCCGCGCTGGTGGGCAATCCCGACATCGCCATCGATCAGCATCCGACCGTGCTGGCCGCCCTTGCCGCGCGCGACAAGGCGCAGTTCGATCTTGCGCAGGCGACCTATCATGCGCCCGGCGCGGGGATCGTCTATCAGGCCGCCAGCTTCAAGGCGGGGCAGTATGTCACTGCCGGTTCGCCCCTGTTTTCGCTGGTCGAGACGGGGGATGCCTGGGTCGAGGCCGACTTCAAGGAAACGCAGCTTCCGAATGTGAAGGTGGGCCAGCCCGCGACGGTGAGCTTCGACCTTTACCCGGGCCATGTCTATCACGGCACGGTCAGCGCGATCGGGGCGGGCACGGGGGCCGAGTTCTCGCTGATCCCGCCGGAGAACGCCACCGGCAACTGGGTGAAGGTCACCCAGCGGATCCCGGTCTATATCAAGCTGACCGACGCGGGCGACATCGCCCTGCGGTCGGGCATGAGCGCCGATGTTTCCGTCGATACGGGCCATGTGCGCCAGCTTGGCAATCTGATGCCCTGAGCGGGCACCGCGCCCATGTGCCAGCAGGACTGAACCCGAAAGGGATGTGAGATGAGCCACGCCGCCTCGACCGGCAGCCATACCGACGTGAAGCATCGCGGCATGATCACCTTCTCGATCATGGCCGCGACGATCATGCAGGTGCTGGACACGACCATCGCCAACGTCGCGCTGCCCTCGATGATGGGCGATCTTGGCGCGAGCCAGGACACCATCACCTGGGTGCTGACCTCTTATATCGTGGCCGCCGCGATCATGACACCGGTCACGGGCTGGGTGTCGGACAAATACGGCCGCAAGGAGGTCTTTGTCGTCTGCATCATCGGCTTCGTGGGCGCCTCGATGGCCTGCGGGCTGGCGCCGAGCCTGACGATGATGGTGCTCTTCCGGCTGTTGCAGGGGATCTTCGGCGCGGCCATCGTGCCGCTGAGCCAGACGATCCTTCTGGACATCAACCCGCCCGAGAAATTCGGTCAGGCGATGGCGCTGTGGGGGGCGGGGATCATGGTCGGCCCGATCATCGGCCCGACGCTGGGGGGCTGGCTCACGCAGAACTTCAGCTGGCGCTACGTGTTCTTCATCAACCTGCCGGTGGGGATCATCGCGGCGCTTGGCTGCGCGGCCTTCCTGCCCGAGACCCAGCGGCGTATCCGCGGCTTTGATTTCTTTGGCTTCGCCATGCTGTCGCTTGGGGTCGCCTCGCTTCAGCTTCTGCTGGACCGGGGCGGCGGGAACGACTGGTTCAACTCGGCCGAGACCTGGATCGAGCTGGGGCTGACGATCACCGGATTCTGGGTCTTCACGGTGCATATCTTCACCGCCAAGAACCCGTTCATCGAGCCGATCCTGTTCAAGGACCGCAACTTCGTGATGGGCACCGCCTTCGGGTTCATGATCGGGCTTGTGCTGTTTTCCTCGCTCGCGCTGCTGCCGCCGATGCTGTCGGACATCTTCGGCTATCCCGAGACGACGACCGGCCTCATCATGGGGCCGCGCGGGGTGGGGACGATGATCTCGATGCTGACGGTGGGGCGGCTCGTGCAGAAGGTGGACCCGCGCTACCTTGTCATCACCGGGCTTCTGCTGACGGCCGCGGCCTTCTATGGCATGTCGGGCTTCTCGCCGCAGATGGATGGCTGGCCGGTCATCACCACGGGCATCGTGCAGGGCCTCGGCATGGGGCTGGTCTTCGTGCCGCTGTCCACGGTTGCCTTCTCGACTGTGGCGCAGAAGCTGCGCGGCGAGGCGACCAGCCTCTTTACGCTGGTGCGCAACATCGGCTCGTCGATCGGGATCTCGATCGTGTCGGTGGTGCTGACCCGCAATATCCAGGTGAATCACGCCGAGTTGTCGGTGCATGTGAGCACGTTCAACCCGGTTCTGCGGGCTGTGTCTCCGGCGGCCGCCGCCGGTAACCCGATGCTTCTGAAGGAATTCGACGGGCTGGTGACGCTTCAGTCGCTCATGGTATCCTATGTGGACGATTTCCACCTGATGATGATCGTGACGCTCTGTGCGATTCCGCTGGCGATCATGTTGCGCAAGCCCAAGGGCAAGATCGAAGCCGGTGCGGCCGCGGCCGCGATGGAATAGGTCGATTGGACAAGAGGCGTGGCGATTGTGTCACGCCCGTGTGAGGGCCGCGTGAGTCGCGGCCCTTTTCATGTCTGCCGGGCCTGTGAACGCCGCCCGATAAGGCCCTGCGGGCGCTTTCAAAATCAATCCACGCCGAAACAGCGGCGTGAGTCTTCGCCCGGCCCGGACTGCGGGGACTTCGGTCAACCGAAAAATGCCGGTGCATGCGTCAAAAATCTCGTTGACGAGAGCGCCCGATTTGCGTCAGGTTGTGTGGGTGGATCGGAAGGGCACAAGATATAGTGGCCCCGGTCGGGACAGATCGCAGAACCGAAAAGACGGACCGTCCGTCAGGCCCCGCCCTTTGGCGGGGGCAGGTCGCGCTGTGCCGGCAGATCCGCGCGGGACAGTTGGATTATGCAGGGGCACAGCGATGAAGATCGAGCGGAAGTTCACGGCGGCAGGCCAGGATGCCTATTCGGGCATGGCATTCACGACGACGGTTTCGGAAATCCGGAACCCCGACGGCAAGGTCATCTTCCGCAATGAGGCGGTCGAGGTGCCCGAGGGCTGGAGCCAGGTCGCCTCGGACGTGCTGGCGCAGAAGTATTTCCGCAAGGCCGGCGTCCCCGCGGCGCTGAAGCGCGTGCGCGAGAAGGGCGTGCCCGAGTTCCTGTGGCGTTCGGTCCCCGACGAGGCCGCTCTGGCCGACCTGCCCGCCGACAAGCGCTATGGCGGCGAAACCTCGGCCAAGCAGGTCTTCACCCGGCTTGCCGGCGCCTGGGCCTATTGGGGCTGGAAGGGCGGCTACTTCACCACCGAGGCCGACGCCCGCGCCTATTTCGACGAGATGCAGGTGATGCTGGCCCGCCAGATGGCGGCGCCGAACTCGCCCCAGTGGTTCAACACCGGCCTGCACTGGGCCTATGGCATCGACGGCCCGAGCCAGGGCCACTTCTACGTGGATTTCAAGACCGGCAAGCTGGTGAAATCCGAAAGCGCCTATGAGCATCCGCAGCCGCATGCCTGCTTCATCCAGTCCGTCTCGGATGATCTGGTGAACGAAGGCGGCATCATGGACCTCTGGGTCCGCGAGGCGCGTCTGTTCAAATACGGCTCGGGCACCGGCACCAATTTCTCGTCGCTGCGTGGCGAGGGCGAAAAGCTGTCGGGTGGCGGCAAGTCGTCGGGGCTGATGGGCTTCCTCAAGATCGGCGACCGCGCGGCGGGCGCGATCAAGTCGGGCGGCACCACGCGCCGCGCGGCCAAGATGGTGATCTGCGACATGGATCACCCGGACATCGAACAGTTCATCAACTGGAAGGTCATCGAGGAACAGAAGGTCGCAAGCCTCGTCGCCGGGTCCAAGGCGCATGAAAAGGGCCTGAACGCGATCTTCGAGGCGATCCGCACCTGGGACGGGGCAGAAGCCGACGCGACCGATCCGGCGAAGAACGCGGGGCTGAAATCGGCGATCCGCGCCGCCAAGAAGGCGATGATCCCGGAGACCTACATCAAGCGCGTGCTGCAATACGCAGGGCAGGGCTTCTCGTCGATCGAATTCCCGACCTACGACACGGATTGGGATTCCGAGGCCTACATGACCGTGTCGGGCCAGAACTCGAACAACTCGGTCCGCGTGACGGATGCCTTCCTCAAGGCGGTGCAGGACGATGCCGACTGGGAGCTGGTGCGGCGCACGGACGGCAAGGTGGCCAAGACCGTGAAGGCGCGCGAGCTGTGGCAGCAGGTGGGCCACGCCGCCTGGGCCTGCGCGGACCCCGGCATCCAGTTCCACGATACGGTGAACGCCTGGCACACCTGCCCGGAAGACGGGCCGATCCGGGGATCGAACCCCTGCTCGGAATACATGTTCCTGGACGACACCGCCTGCAACCTTGCCTCGATGAACCTGCTGACCTTCTACAAGGACGGCAAGTTCGACGCGGAAGCCTTTGTCCATGCGACCCGGCTCTGGACGGTGACGCTGGAAATCTCGGTCACCATGGCGCAGTTCCCGTCGAAGGAGATCGCGCAGCTCAGCTACGACTTCCGCACGCTGGGCCTTGGCTATGCCAACATCGGCGGGCTCCTGATGAACATGGGGCTGGGCTATGACAGCGACGAGGGGCGGGCGCTGTGCGGCGCGCTGACCGCGATCATGACGGGCGTCGCCTATGCCACCTCGGCCGAGATGGCGCGCGAGCTTGGCGCCTTCCCGGGCCATGCGCGCAACGCCGATCACATGCTGCGCGTGATCCGCAACCACCGCGCCGCGGCCCATGGCAAGACTGACGGCTACGAAGCGCTGGCGGTCAAGCCGGTCCCGCTCGATCATGCGAACTGCCCCGACCAATCGCTTGTTTCCCTTGCGAAATCGGCCTGGGACGAGGCGCTGTCGCTGGGCGAGGCGCATGGCTATCGCAACGCGCAGGTGACCGTGATCGCCCCCACCGGCACCATCGGGCTGGTGATGGATTGCGACACCACGGGGATCGAGCCGGACTTCGCGCTGGTGAAGTTCAAGAAGCTTGCCGGCGGCGGTTACTTCAAGATCATCAACCGCTCGGTTCCGGGTGCGCTGGAAACGCTGGGCTACAGCCCCGCGCAGGTGGAAGAGATCGTGGCCTATGCCGTCGGTCACGGCAGCCTCGGCAACTGCGCGGGCATCAACCACACCGCGCTGATCGGCCACGGCTTCGGCCCGGCCGAGATCGCCAAGATCGAGGCGGCGCTGCCTTCGGCCTTCGACATCCGCTTTGTGTTCAACCAGTGGACGCTGGGTGAGAGCTTCTGCCGCGAAACCCTTGGAATTCCGGCTGAAAAGCTGAACGATCCCACCTTCGACCTGCTCAAGCACCTGGGCTTCTCCAAGGCGCAGATCGAGGCCGCGAACGATCACGTCTGCGGGACGATGACGCTGGAGGGCGCGCCCTTCCTGAAGCCGGAACACTATTCCGTCTTCGACTGCGCCAACCCCTGCGGCAAGAAGGGGCGCCGGTTCCTGTCGGTGAACAGCCACATCCACATGATGGCGGCGGCGCAGTCCTTCATCTCGGGCGCCATCTCGAAGACGATCAACATGCCGAACACGGCCACGATCGAGGATTGCCTGTCGGCCTACGAACTCAGCCACAGCCTTGGCATCAAGGCCAACGCGCTCTACCGCGACGGCTCGAAGCTCAGCCAGCCGCTTGCCGCCTCGCTGGTCGAGGATGACGAGGAGGCCGAGGAAATCCTCGCCACCGGGTCGATCCCGGAAAAGGCCGCCGTGCTGGCCGAGAAGATCGTCGAGAAGGTCGTGGTGAAGGAGATCATCCGCTCGCACCGCGAAAAGCTCCCCGAGCGCCGGAAGGGCTACACCCAGAAGGCCATCGTCGGCGGTCACAAGGTCTATCTGCGCACCGGCGAATACAAGGACGGCTCGCTGGGCGAGATCTTCATCGACATGCACAAGGAAGGCGCGGGCTTCCGGGCGATGATGAACAACTTCGCCATCGCCGTGAGCGTCGGCCTGCAATACGGTGTTCCGCTTGAGGAATTCGTCGATGCCTTCACCTTCACCAAGTTCGAGCCCGCGGGCATGGTGCAGGGCAACGACTCGATCAAGAACGCGACCTCGATCCTTGATTACATCTTCCGCGAACTGGCGGTGAGCTACCTCGACCGCACGGACCTGGCCCATGTCAAACCGCAGGGCGCAAGCTTCGACGACCTTGGCCATGGGCATGACGAGGGCAAGACCAATGTCGCGCAGGTCAGCGAGACGGCGGCCTCGCGCAGCCTCGAGGTGCTGCGTCAGATCAGCTCCACCGGCTATCTGCGCAAGCGTCTTCCGAAGGACCTCGTGGTGCTGCAGGGCGGCATGAACACCGTGGCCTCTGCCGATCTCATGGTCGCCGAGACGATGGGCGCCACGGCGCTCGCGACCGGCACGGTGACCATGGACGCCCGCACCAAGGCCAAGATGCAGGGCTACGAGGGCGACCCCTGCGGCGAATGCGGCAACTACACGCTGGTGCGCAACGGCACCTGCATGAAGTGCAACACCTGCGGCTCGACCAGCGGGTGCAGCTGAGGGGCGGGGATGCGGGTGTCTTCGGTTGCCGACGCACTCGCACCTTCATAGCGGCTGAGTTCCCGTAAGGTACTGATTTCCCAGCCTTGGCGCGAAAGCCGAGGCTGGGTTTTCGTTTGCGCCGTGGGTGTGCGGGCTGACCGCGTCAAGCCGAGGACCCGCAGGTCAGTCAAGCGGCTAGTCGGTTGCGGTCGTCGCGCCAGTGATTGTCGTGCGCGTGCTGCTCGCATGCCGCGTCAGGAAGCGTGCCGGGAGCATGTCCTCAACACGCGTCGAGTGTTCATAGCTCGCTCCTGCTGTTATCCCAAACGCCAAACGACGAAACCCGCCGAGGCGGGTTCTTCGTAGCTACTTACTTTTATCGGAAGATTTGGCTCCGGCGGTAGGGAACGGAGCCATTTCTGGCCATTTTCTAAAGCATTGAAATTGCGTGAATTTCTTGGGCCGAACTCATCAGGTGTCACAGTCAGGTGTCACACCTAGGTGTCACACTTCTCAGGTGTCAGCAAGTCTCAGATGCGGGCTGAAAGGATCGGGCACACGGCAAGACGGAGGGGAGGTTGCCGGTGATTTCCCGTTCTGGCATGAGACGCACGTGAGCGCCGTCGAGGCTTTGTTACTATTTCATGCCACGAGGCCACACACAGGGCTTTCCTCGATGGCCAAATAGGTCTGGACCAGTGTTAGAGTTTCCGTGATCATCCCATTGATCTTCGCGGCGTATTCAGTCTCACCGGGCAAGAAGAAGTCGGACTGCTTCCTGTTCGCGATTGCCAACAGATGCAGGGCTTCGTCGGGACACGTCGAGATCATCCCCAAGTGCAGGAACAATGCCGCAATTTTCAGCTTCCTGTCGCCCTCCGTTTCGATCTTCGCATCGAGAATTGCCCGCTTCCTGTCACAGACTACTGTCTCCGCTACCTCTACCGCGGTCAGAAACCCGCGTAGTGCAGGCTGCCAATAGTCGACACCGGACAGCGCGCTCTCGCACTGAACCATTTCCGAAAGTGCTGCAAGAAAGGCCGCATACAGTGTTTCGATCACGGTGGGGTTGCGCCCGGTCTCTGCTTCATTCAACTGCGGCTCGATGATAATGATTTCCTTACGCATCGGGTGCTCCGTTTTGACGATGGTGGGAATGTGTTGGGCAGGTTGAAGGAGTGTTTGTCTTATCGGTATGTCATCATGTAATCATGTAATCAACAAGTCAACTGAAATATGAGGCTGAGCGTGGCAGACAGGAAAATGGGGCGTCCCACGGCTGATACCGAGCCGCAGATGGTGCGGATGTCGAAAGTTGTGCTGGAACAACTCGACGAATGTCGTCGAAATGTGCCTGGGCTCCCGAGCAGACCGGCGCTCATACGACAGATCGTCGAAGAATGGCTTGCGTCGGACTATGCAAGAAATTTGATGAAGAACGCTCCTGCTGGTGACAAGACGCCCGAGTAGTTCGAATATTGTGGAAAATCTGGCGTGTTGCGACGTGCGCCCATTGCGCGTCTAACTGTTGTGGACATGTCGAGTGCAGATACCCATCTGCGAGAAACGACATGGCAAAATCGCGACGTCTGAAAGACCCCAAGAGGGCAGCTCAAAGGAAGCGAGAGCGAGCATCGCAAGATCGACGGGGACTTTACGAGTGCCGGTTTGTCATAGCCCGCGAGCACGCTGAAATTCTGAAGACAGGTGCAAGGCTGTGCAGGCAGCTTCCCGACTTCGCTGACAAACTTAGGCATTTGATCGAAATCGAAGTGCAAAACCGAGAGCCGTCGCTTGTTCGGTGCGCACCTGCGGACGCGAAGACGCGGAAGACACGTGAGAAAGCAATCGACAAAGCGGCCGCGATGCGGGACTTGTTTGATGGGCTTGCCAAAACCGAAAGCTGAGTGCGAAAATTTTATTCACGGCGGGTCCCACGGCGGGTCAGTATGAAGTTCAGAGTGGAAGCGGACAAGGCAGCGATGGTTCGCGTTGCATCCTCCGAAACGGAGTATGATGCTGTCGGCTCTGGACTGCTGGTCGTGCGATGCGCGGCCAAATGCCGTTGCTCTTACAAGGTGCGAACCCGGGTTTGCTGAGAAATGGTGTCAGGCAAGGCCGCACTATCCATTTATGCGTCATAATTCACGCAGGTGGCGGCATTGCGCAGTTAACGGACGTTGCGAGGCATAGCTCTAGGCCTCCCCCGATGGGCACTACCGGCGTATCGCGGACACATGTGCCGGGTGCGGCGCACTGCAAGCGCTGGCCCTGAACTGCCGTTCCCGCCGCTTGAAGACAAGGTCCGGTGCCAGCCCGTCCTTGACATTCTCTCTGGCACTGTGTTGGCTATTTCTTCCGAGCTGAGGGAGTGGAAAGCCGTCCTTCGCGGCACGAAATTGTTTAAAAAAGTGAAAATTCGTGTATAAGGCAGATATGCCCACTTTATTCAAATCGGAAATATGCGCAAATCGTCAGCAAGTATTTTCAAGGAGCTTTAGATTTGACTGGAACAGATCCCAGCATAGGAAGGCAGGCTAAGGATATCGCCGAGGCGGCTGATACTTCAGTTGATGCTGTCAAGAAACTTGCCTCATTTATCGATAGCACTTTTGGCAATGCTATCACGAACTCCATTGGCATTCTTGGCGACAAGCTCGCGTATTACCGCCTGACGAAAGCCATTGAGTTGCAGGAGGCCGTGGATCGAAAGCTAAAAGAGCGAGGTGTAGATAAGCGATACGTGCCGGTAGCGTTCGGACTGCCAATCATAGAGAAGGCTACAGTCGAAGAAGAGCCTCTCCTTCAGGAAAAATGGGCAAACCTGCTAACAAACGCGAGGGATGCAACTTACGACAAGCCTATACGGCGAAATTTTACTTCCATGCTCGCCGATATGGAGCCGGTTGATACTCAAATATTTGACATCGTTGTTCGTGAATATTTGGCC
The DNA here is from genome assembly GCA_028875855.1 of Paracoccaceae bacterium. GTDB lineage: Bacteria > Pseudomonadota > Alphaproteobacteria > Rhodobacterales > Rhodobacteraceae > Solirhodobacter. Next base: position 3,003 of record JAGWVA010000074.1, on the reverse strand, counting down.
ATTGTGGGGAACGGGGAGGAAAGTCTGTTCTCGCGGGAAAAGTTGTCGAAAAGCACGAGGGTTCCGGAAGACGTCGTGGAGAATGCCGTGCGCAACCTAATTCGCTTGGGGTTATTAAAACCCGGAGTCGTCACCGGCGGCATTTCGATGGGTGAACATCGGGTATCTTCCTACAAAGACACGGAACTATTTGGCGTCACCGCGTTGGGCGTAGATTTCTTTCACGCTGTGAACGACGGCCAGTAGACCTGCTTTTCGGGCGGTTCCACAACATGCAGTCACTTCTTCGATGCCCGGTTTGGACCGATCGCGTCGTTTCTAAAGAGCTGGCAATCCAAACTTTGCAAAGTCCGCTATCTGCGCATCTTGGTCATTCATCCGATGCGCAGCGAAGGTCGGCAGTCCGCCCTTCCTTTCCGCAAGGCAAGTGGTGCTGCACAAGTCACGACTGACTGCAAAGTGCTCACTCACACAGATGAGCTCTTATGATAATTATGCGTCTGTAAGCTTTCTGGGCCCACGAAATCAAGACCAGGCTTCTGGGGTGATTTTCGTGCAAATGTTCGGCTACTGATCAGGTAGTTGTCAATCGGCGACCGTGCCACGGCTGGTATCCTGCGGCAGACATCAGTCACGTACGACATCATTGGAATTTGACCGTAGAATTTTCATGTTTGGCGAAGCGCCTGCAGGGCCCGGATGACATCGGCCCCGAGCGTCCGCGTGTTCTTGGGATTTCCTGCGACATTCAGGATATCCACGCCAATTCTTGAAGCGATCTTGCGAAGCGTGGGGAGAGCGGGAGTCTGCTGTTCGCCGTCGCGTGCGACGATGATCGTTCCGTTTTCAAGCTGGGTGATTGTGTTCCCATCATAAGTGGCTTCCGAGATCGCAACGAGATCCTCGACGTTCACGGTCGGAGGCTTTCTCGCCGGAACGGACCATTGATATTTGCCGCCAGCCGCATGCACCATGGCCTGTGCTTCGGTCGCGGCGCAGTCCAGCAGTTCTTCGATGGATGCCTCCTGCTCGTCGACGTTGATCCGCAACACCATGATGCGATCGACTTGATCGAAGGTCGCAGGGTTGAACGTGATGTGATTGGAGGTCGTGACGGTCTTCACCGAAATGCGCTCGTTCTCGGCCGAGATGACATCGTAACCGCGTTGGTTCGTGGCGAGCGCCATCTGGCCCCGTGTGACCATAGCCGCGTAGAGTTCCCCAATACGCCCTGTCAGATGGTTCAGTTCGCCGGGAGCCACGCCCCATCCAAGCTCTTTCTCAAACCATTGAAGGGCTTCTCCAAGGGCTTGGATGATCTGGGATTGAGAGAGGGCCATCAGTGGTTCCTATGATGATGAGAGGCGTCAGCGGTACCTTCAGCAGCGGTTCACGAAACCCATTCCGGTCCCCACATTCAACGGAGGACTGTCGGCCCATCAGTCTCCCGCTATCCCGAACCGCGCGCTCAGTTCCTTGACGGTGCTACGCCATTTCGGCGTCACCGGCTTGCAAACGGTGTTTTGGTTCCCGAACATGCCGACTTCTTGAATGCCTTGGCTTTCCGGAACCGCCTTGATCCAGTCCACCGGCACGAAATACTCCGCCTTTTCGGGATCGTCGGCTGCATCGCGCATGTATCCGGCCTGCAAGACCTCAAAGGCTGGCTTTCCGTCGATCTCGAAATCCCGGGCCATCACGCGTGGCCCTTTGACCCGCCCGACGCCCACGAAACCCTTGCCGGGGACCTTGACCCAGACGCGGTCGCCTTCCGACAGCATACGAAGGGAGTTGCTATACCAAGCCCCGCCGCCGCCTGAGATGAAGCCGTATTTCATCGCTTCGTCCCAGCGCCGTGTCTTGTCGTTGCCGAAGCTGACATAGAACTCGCCGTTCCACGGCTCCTGCTCTCCGCGACCGGACCCGCCGGATGCCTGCACCTGCACGTCGCCGGGATCGATCAGCCATGCGCGACTAAGGAGTTGCTGGCCCTCGTGATCGAAAACCTGAAAGAAGAGGACGTTGATCGCCACGCCCCGATCATTGAGGTAGTTGACGATCCGCTCGCTGCTGGCGTCGAGGGAGGCTGCGACGATCACCACTTGATGGTTCTCGTTCAGCGTATCTTCGTCGAGGGCCTGCCCAAAGGTTGCTTGGAAATCATTCGCAAGGCTCGCGCCGGGACGGAAGCGCCCGTAGATCTTCGCGACATCATCGCCATCAAGGGCCTCAACCCAGGACGCATAATCGAGGGCTTGGGCCACGACCTCACGCGGCGTGCGATCCCGCTTAAGTTCCACGAGGATGAGCCCTCCATCGGGCGCAATCGCCAACAGATCGAGGCGGCCGCCGTAGCCCGTGTCGACCTGCCGTCCGATCAGCATCCATTCGGACGACAGGATTCGGGGTTGGGCCACGATCATGTCTTCGAGCATTTGCTCGGAGGGCAGGGTCCCCTGTGCGATCTCCCTGGGGCTTTTCGAAACGGTCCATACGGCGTGGCTGATTGGCATAAGCGCTCCTATTCCGCGGCCTCAAGGGTTTCAATTTTCGGGGTCAATGCTTCTTGCAGGAGGGCTTCGAGAAGACGGGAGCGGGTGGTGTCGGCTTGGGCGAGGGAGGCTTCCAGACGGTCGCAGAGGGCCATGAGCGCGTCGACCTTGGCCACGATGCGGTGCTGTTCGGCGAGGGGAGGCAGGGGAATCGGCATCGTTCTGAAATCTCCGACGTTGACGCCCTGAAGTGCGACGCCTTTTGTCTCGCCAGCCATCCAAGATTGACAGAACGGGGAGTCAATTGCCAAGCGAATGTAGTGACGGTCTACAGAGTCAGAAATCGGGAACCGCAACACATGCTGAGTGATATTTCCACCAGCCAACTCAGGCGGTACGAATGCAGTCTTCCCGATTGTTCCGTCTTTCGAGATTAGGAGATCGCCGGGAGTTAGAGTTGTTTTGCTGAATTTTGCGGCTCTTTCACGGCGGCACTTCGGAAGGGAGACCA
>JAGWVA010000125.1 GCA_028875855.1 Paracoccaceae bacterium | reverse complement strand
TAAGAGAGCCTCTAAGCGATCGAGATAGGCTGGATCGCGCCAGGTCCGCCACCGGTCAGCCAGGGTTGCCCGCGCCCGCTCGAAGCGTAACCGCCAATAGGGGAAGAAATCGGTAGGAATGACAGAGGCATCATGCGTCCAATGTTCAAAGGTAAGCGCTCATTTCCCGGCACCTTTTTCTGTTGAGCTTGGTGCGGCATGAGGTGTCCACCATGAAAGAGGTGGACACCAGAGTATGGAAGATGATGGGCGGCAGCTTCGTGTGACGGCGGTACATCCGAATGGACGGCGAACGTTTGATCCGGCATCGAAGGCCGGTCTGATCGAAAGTTGTTTGCGACCTGGTGCGTCGGTTGCACAGCTTGCCTTGGCGGCCGGGGTCAATGCGAACCTCCTGTGGAAGTGGATCCGCCAGCACCGACTGGCGATGCAGGCTACGGTGAAGACTGTGCCGCCTTCCACGTCAGCGTTCATTCCGGTTGAGATTGACCGCGCTGCGGATCATGCCATGTCGCGACAGCGCAGCGCGTTTGCGCTGGATTTTACGGCCACTCGTGGTGGCGTGGCGCAATCGGCATCTGCACAACTCGGCCGACTTTCCTCTCCGGTGAAGGTGAACGCGTCGTTTCCGAACGGTGTGAAGCTGACGGTGGAGAACGTCGATTTTGATGCCTTGGCGGCGATGATCGGAGCGTTGGGTCATGTTCAGACTGGGGGCTGATGTTCAAGTTTTTCTGCATCGCGACCCGATCGACTTCCGGGCCGGGATCAATAGCCTTGCGGTGCGGGTTCAGGAGACGATGGGGCTGGATCCCTTTGCTTGTGGGGTTTTTGCGTTCTGCAATCGCCGTCGCGACCGAATGAAGGTCCTCTTCTTCGACCGGTCGGGCTTTGTGCTGGTCCTGAAGCAGCTGAGCGAGGACAAGTTCCGTTGGCCCCGGCGCCAGGAAACGGTGGTGAGGTTGACGAGTGAGCAATTGCACTGGCTCCTCGACGGAATTGATATCGACGCAATGGTCCGCCATCCTGTGCGGCGCTATCAGGTTGCCGGCTGAGGGGCTCGAACTGCGCGGTTGACGCGGCGGGATGGTTTCGATTCAAGAATCGGATGAATCGAACCGGCGCACCAAACGTTGCAGAACTGATCGCGCAATTGGCGGCAAATGCGGCCGAAATCGCCGCGCTGAAGGCCGAGAAGGACGCGCTTGCGCAGCGTGTCGTCAAACTCGAGGAAGAACTGGCGCTGGCGCGGCTGCACCGTTTTGCGCCACGCAGCGAAAGGCACGTTGACCGCATCCTCAATGAAGCCGAGCAGGTTGCTGCTGAGGATGCCGCCGACGGCGCAGAACGCGATGTCGTCGAGCTTCCGGACACGGGCTTGCCGCGCGGCGAAAGCGCGGCGGAGAGGAAGCGGGGCCGCCGGCCCTTGCCGGAAAATCTGCCGCGCGAGCGCGTCGAGTATGACCTTCCCGACGACCAGAAGATCTGCCCGTGTTGTGACGGCCAGATGCACCGCATGGGCGAGACCGTCACGGAGCAACTTCATATCGAGGTGACGGCGAAGGTCCTGCAAAATGTGCGGTTCAAGTATGCCTGCCGCACGTGCGACCGCACCGGGATCAACACGCCGATTGTCATCGCGCCCATGCCGGCACAGCCCTTGCCGGGCAGCATTGCCACGGCCTCGACGCTGGCCTTCGCGCTCGTTCACAAATTTGTCGACGGCACGCCGCTCTACCGGCTGGCGCAGGCATTCGGGCGCGCCGGCGTACCCATCAGCCGGGGCGCTCTTGGCCACTGGGTGATCGGTTCGAGCGAAAAGCATCTCTCCCGCATCTACGAGGCGCTGAAACTGAGGCTCAGAGCGCAAGCCCTTATCCATGGCGACGAGACGACGGTTCAGGTGCTGAAGGAAAAGGACAGAGAGGCCACCAGCACATCGTATATGTGGGCTTACCGGAGTGGCGAGGACAGCGCCGAACCGATCGTGCTGCTCGATTACCAGCCGGGCCGTGGCCAGATCTACCCGCAGACCTTCCTCGCCGATTACCGCGGCATCCTGATGAGCGACGGCTATGCCGCCTGGCGTACGCTGGAAGGGGCAACCCATCTGGGATGTATGGTGCATGCGCGGCGGCGCTTTGTTGACGCCCTCAAGGCGAGAGAGAAAGGTGGTGGGCCGCCGGCACAGGCGCTGAAGTTCTTCGAACAGCTCTACCGGGTTGAAAGGCAGGCGAAGGACGAAAAGCCACAAGAGGGCGAAACGAAAGCCGACAGCACGCGCCGCCTTCGCCAGCACCACAGCGTCCCCGTCCTGAACGCCCTCAAGGAATGGCTCGACGAAATCGCCCCGAAGGTCTTGCCGGACAGCAAGCTCGGCGATGCCGTCTCCTATACCCGCAACCAATGGGAATATCTGATCCGCTACGCCGAGGACGGCAGGATGCCGATCGACAACAACCTCCTCGAACGCGACATCAGGCTCTTTGCCACCGGCAGAAAATCCTGGCTGTTCAGTGATACCGCCGAGGGAGCCAAGGCCAGTGCCGTCGTCTACAGTCTGATGCTGACCTGCCGGGCTTGTGGCGTCGAGCCGTTCGCGTGGTTGCGCTATGTTCTCGCCGAATTACCACAGCGCGCAGCAGACGCAGATATCAACGATCTCATGCCCTTCAACTTCCCAAAAACAACGACCCCCTGATCGATCACGAGGCGTTGCAACGTCGCAAAGCAATCCGCTGAAATCACCACCGTCAATGCGCTGGTGAAGGGAAATTAGCGCTTACTTCTAAGATGTCTGCGCACTGCCGTCCGCTGCGTAGCACCGCCGTAGCACGGGGGATGCATGAACGACAAAGTCGCCCGAAGGGCGGCCTTTAAGACTTTGTTATTATTTTATTATTTTTGTTGCGGGGGGCACGCAACCGTAGTAAATTGCCAACAATCAGATGCCTGCTGGCGACGTGACCCGACCTTTCGAATCCCAACCGGCCCGCGACCATTACCCTTTCGAACCCGTTTAGGTCGCCCGCGAGGGCCAGAATTTCTCCCGTTTTCAAAGGGGTTTGCCGGATTGGTGCGAACCACTGATACGCTGGGCCACAGCAATTTTCCGTCTCTGTATGGCCTAGGTTGCGCAATCGAGCCGGCGGCAACAAGACGGCGAGCGAAAAGCTCAAACTCGCTGACAGAGCCGTCAAGGCCCAGTGCCGCAACAGCGCAGCCGGCCCAGCGCCTTGACTTGAGATGCAAGTTCCGTACGGTCCGGTCCGATCTCAGTCGAACATGTCTGGCTGATCCTCGAC
>JAGWVA010000017.1 GCA_028875855.1 Paracoccaceae bacterium | reverse complement strand
CCGCGTCGATCTGGTCATACGCCTTGAAGTCGCCGAAGTACTTCGTGATCGCCGCCGTCAGCGTCGTCTTGCCGTGGTCAACGTGACCGATCGTCCCGATGTTAACGTGCGGTTTCGTCCGTTCAAACTTTGCCTTTGCCATGGTCGCAGCGCCTCATGCAGCGGGGGTCCGGCTGGACCCGTTTAAAACACCGGGCGCGACTTACTCACAGAGCGCGGGAAAATCAAGCGTCACTTCGCCGGAGCCGGGATCGGCGTGGCGATGATGGCATCCGGGTCGGGTGCGGTTGCGGCCTTGCCGGCGGCAGTCGTCCCGGTTTTCGGGGCGGCCCCGGCCGGCGTCTTGACCGGCTCCGCCGTCGCAGGCTTCGGCGTCTCGGGGACGGGATTGCCCTCCATCGGGAACCACTCCGGATGCTGGAGAAGCCATTTCTCGATGTCCTTCGCCGCATTGTAGGACAGGATCTTCATTTCCTGCGCCTTGGTCTGCGTCAGGCCCGAACCGATGAAGGTCTGCGGGCTCAGCCCCTCCAGCACGACGAAACGCTTCGGCTCGGCGTTCAATTGTTGCTGGGTCGCGTCAAAGAACAGCCGCACCTCGATCACCAGAACGGACTTGGGCGAAAGCACGATCGGAATGCCGGGCGGCGCGAGCGCATAGCCCACGACGTTGATCGCCACGTCGTAGTAGGTGTCGCCGTCATAGCGGCCAAAGCGGTCCTTCACCGCCTGCGTCAGCGCCGTCTTCCATTCGTCGGGCGTCGCATTGCGCGAGATCGGGCTTTTCATCGCGCTGTCCGCGACGACGATGTTCAGACCCAGAAGGAACCGGCCCAGGGGCGGCGGCGGCTTGTTCAGGTCGTTTCTCTGCAACGCGCAGGCGGCGGTCAACGCAGCCATCAGCAGCACGGCCAAAAGGCGCATCGGGGGTCTGTTGCGCGTCATCCTGTCCTCCGGTTGGGCCAGCCTTACCGCAGCCGGGCCAGAGCCGCAATTGCACCGGGCCGGCGCAGCCACCGTTGTCCGCGGGCCGACCCTGCCTATATCCCCGTCAGGAACGGAGGAGCCATGTCCCAGACCGCCCGGATCATCGCCGCCCAGGACCCCTTGCCCGTGCAGGTGCCGCTGGCCACCGAGCCGCTGGGCGTCCTCGGCTCGTTCCGCAGCGCCCGGCGCAATGTGCTGGAACTGATCCCGGAACTGGCCACCCATGTGCCGATCATTTCCGGTCGCACCGGAAAACGCTGGCACATGGTGATGGACCCGGATTCGAACCGGCGCATCCTGCGCGACGCGCTGGACGATTATCCGAAATCCGACGTGACGAAGATGATCCTGCGGCCCGGCATCGGCGAAAGCCTCTTTGTGGCCGAGGGGCAGCATTGGCACTGGCAGCGCCGCGTCGCGGCCCCCGTCTTCACCCATCGCAACATCGCGAACCTTGCCCCGGTCATGACCGCCGCCGCCGACCGCGCAAGCGCCCGGATCGCCGCCGCCGAGGGGCGCGCCGCCGACCTGTTCGAGGAGATGGTGACCGCCACCTTCGAGGTGATCGCCGATGTCACGCTGTCGGGCGGCGAGGGGTTCGACCGCGCGGCCGTCCATCGGGGCATCAACGCCTATATCTCTGAAACGGCTAAGGTATCCCTGCTTGACGTGCTGGGGGCGCCGGCCTGGATACCGCGCCTCAACCGGCTGTTCACGACACAGGCCCTGCGCGAGATGAAGGAGGTCGCAGACCGCGTGATCGACGCCCGGCGCGACGCCGGCCCCGCGCCGGTTCCTGATCTGCTGGACCTTCTTCTGGGCGGCGAAGACGGCAAGACCGGCCGCCGCATGAACACGGCGGAATTGCGCGACAACCTGCTGACCTTCATCGTCGCGGGCCACGAGACGACGGCGCTCACGCTGGCGTGGTCGCTTTATCTCTGCGCGTTCGATCAGCGCGTGCAGGACCGCGCCCGCACCGAGGCGCAAGCCGTCCTGCAGGGCCGGGCCGCCACGGCCGAGGACGTCCCGCACCTGCCCTACATCCGCCAGATCATTGACGAATCGCTCCGGCTCTATCCCCCGGCTGCCTTCCTGTCGCGCACCGCCCAGAAGCAAGACCGCCTCTGCGGACGTGAGATCCGGCCCGGGGACACGGTGATCCTGCCGATCTACGCGTTGCACCGGAACCACGAGTTGTGGCCCGATCCGCATCGCTTCGATCCCGACCGCTTCGGGCCGGGGCGCAAACCGGACCGATTCGCCTATCTTCCCTTCGGCGACGGCCCGCGCATCTGCATCGGGGCGTCCTTCGCCGTGCAGGAGGCGGTCATCATCCTGTCCACCCTGCTGTCACGGTTTCGGTTCGGCCTTGTGACGGGCCGCAACCCGCGCCCCGTGATGATCCTCACGCTGCGCCCCGAGGGTGGCGTCTGGCTGACCGTCGAGCGGGCCTGAGCCCGACCGACGGTCCCGGGCCGGGCCAGGGATCAGGCGTCGGATTCGCGCTCGATCCGGGTGTATTCGCGCAGCCTCTGACCGTGGTCGCGGGGATCGGTCGCCGCCCGATACAGCGCCTGTTCGCGCCGCCCCGGGGCATGTTCCGCCCTGTCGATTCCCAGATAGGCTTTCACGCGGCTTCCGCTGTCGGTCGTGCGCGGCCGGTCCATGATGTGCTTGGCCATCGGTTTCCTCCGTCCTTCGGGAAACCCCATGATAGCACATCTTCGCCCTTTCAGGCTGACTTTCCCGGCAACAGGCCTATCCGACCAGCGGCGCCCCGCCGACGAGAAGCGACGAAAGGTGCATCAGCGGACGCCCGACGGCCTCTGCCATCTGCGGGCCGTGAGGAAGGCCGAACAGCAGGATGATCCCGGCCTGCGCCGCGACGAGTATCTTCAGATTGCCGCGAAAGCCCGTGCTGTGGGGGCCCGCATCCGTCCAGCCGGCCGCGACCTGTGCGACCAGCGATCCGCCGATCATCGCAAGCAGGACAAGCAACCGCTCGGGCAGGCGCCGCAATCCGGCCTCGGCCCGCAGGGCGTCGGACTGGAACGACCAGAGCGTCAGCAGGTTGATCGTGACGAGATAGAGGGTGGCGGCAAGACCGACACCGATGGGAAATGGCAGGAACGCGGTCATCGTTCTCTCCCGAACCTGATACGTTTACTACTGGTTAACCATCCACCCCCATTGCGGCGGGAATCGGGTGACATTCGCGGCAAATGAAAGGCAATCAGTCGGTTAGCCGCCGCAACGCCCACTGTGCCGCATCCGCCACGGCCTCATCCTCTGCCGCCAGATGCGCCGCGGCGACCGTTGCCAGTGCCCGGTCTCCGCTGTTGCCGATGGCATAAAGCACGTTGCGCAGGAACCGCGGCCAGCCGATCCGCTTGATCGGGCTGCCGGAAAAGCGCGCCCGGAAACCGGCGTCATCCAGCGCCGCAAGCTCTGCCAGGGGCGGGCTGCCCACCCGGTCGGCATAGCCCGCTTCATGCGCGGTGACGGCGAACTTGTTCCACGGGCAGACGGCAAGACAATCGTCGCAGCCATAGATCCGGTTTCCCAGCGCGGGGCGCAGCGCTTCGTCCACCGGGCCGCGGTGTTCGATCGTCAGGTAGGAGATGCACCGCCGGGCATCGAGTTGATAGGGCGCGGGAAAGGCCTTGGTCGGGCAGATGTCGAGGCAGGCGCGGCACCGGCCGCAATGGTCGCGCTCAGCCGTATCGGGGGCAAGGTCCAGCGTCGTGAAGATCGCGCCAAGGAACATCCAGTTGCCCGTCTGCCGGGACACCAGATTCGTGTGCTTTCCCTGCCAGCCAAGTCCCGCCGCTTCGGCCAGAGGCTTTTCCATCACCGGCGCCGTATCGACGAAAACCTTGATCTCGCAGCCCTGCCCCGCCTCGGCGATCATCCAGCGCCCAAGCCGTTTCAGGCGCTTCTTCACCAGATCGTGGTAGTCCTTGCCGCGGGCATAGACGCTGATCGCCGCAAGGTCGCGCCGCTGCAGAACCGCAAGCGGGTCCCCGTCGGGCGTGTAGCTTTCCGCCAGCATCAGAACCGATCGCGCCTCGGGCCACAGCGCGGCGGGATTGCCGCGCCAGACCATGCGCTCGGCCATCCAGGCCATCTGGCCGTGCCGGCCCTGCGCGACAAAGGCCTCCAGCCGCGAGGCGGCGTCCGGGATCGCGTCGGGGCGGCAGATGCCCGCGGCGGTGAAGCCCTCGACCCGGGCCCGATCCAGAAGCCGGGCCTTGAACGACGTTGGATCGTGGCCGGCCGCGTCAGAAGTCGAGATCGGCATAGTGCGACGGCGGGCGGAACCCCGGCACCTGATCCATCAGGAGGGTGCGGAACGACGGCCGCGACTTGATCTTGGCATACCAGTCCTTGACGCTCGCGTTCCGGTTCCAGTCCACGTCGCTGATGTAATCGAGGCACGAAAGATGGGCCGCCGCGGTGAAATCCGCCAGCGTCATCGCGTCGCCGGCAAGCCAGCGCCGCTGATCCAGCAGCCATCCCATGTAGTCGAGGTGATACTTGATCTTCGTGGCCCCGGCCTTGACGTTCTTCGAATCCGGGTAGCCGAGATTGCGCACCTTCTTGTGCACGCGCTCCAGCAGCAGCTTCGACGTCACCTCTTCATTGAACTTGTCGTCGAACCAGCCGCACAGGCGGCGCACCTCGAACCGTTCCTCGGGCGTGCGCGGCATCAGCGGCGGCTGCGGATAGCGTTCCTCGATGAATTCGCAGATGGCCTGACTTTCCGAAAGGGTCATGCCGTCAAGCCGCAGCACGGGCACCTTGCCGGCCGGGTTGCGGCGCAGAAATTCGGGGCTCTGCTCCCAATACCGCTCTTCGATCAGTTCCACCTCGATCTTCTTTTCCGCAAGCGTCAGGCGGACCTTTCGGCAGAACGGAGAGAGCAGAGAGTGATAAAGCCGGTTCATTGCAAGAAAGATCCCAGAAAAGGTTTCCTCCCTGAATGCCCCCAGAGGCCCGGAAATTCAATGCTCGAAGCACGCCGCACGGCCGTCGGCATGGATCGTCCGCGCACCCGAGACGATCTCTTGCGCGCGGCGGCGCAATTCCGGCGTGGGATGCGCGGCATTTCGCCCCTCGGGGTCGGGCAGGATGGCGGCCAGCAGCGCGGCCTGATGTTCCGATATCCGTCCCGGCTCTACCGCGAAGGCCCGCGCGGCTGCCGCGGTCATCCCGAAGGCGCCTTTGCCGGTCTCGGCAAGGTTGAGGTAAAGCTCGATTATCCGCCGCTTGGGCCAGACCAGTTCGGCAACCGGCGTGATGAGCGCCTCGAGCACCTTGCGGGGCCAGCTATGGCCCTGCCAGAGAAAGACGTTCTTCACGACCTGCTGGTCGATCGTCGATCCGCCCCGGTGCATCCCGGCCTCGGCCGCGGCACGGATCGCGGCCAGATCGAAGGCGCCATGCAGGCAGAAGTCGGCATCCTCGGCCGCCACGACAGAGCGGGCCAGCACGGGCGAAAACCCTTCAAGCGGGGTCCAGCGCCGTTCGATCCGGTCGCGGCTCAGGGTCTGGGACAGGATGTAGGGCGTCGTCGGCGGATTGACGAAACGAAAAAGGACGATCAGGGCGAAGATCACCGCGGCGTAAGCCAAGGCCAGACGCAGCAGCCAGCGCCGCGCCACGCGCCATATCCGCAATCGGCCCGATACGCTGCCTGCTGCCTTGCCCGGCGAACCCTTGCCGTTCGCCGCCACCTTCCGTTTCGCCATCGACCCCAGATCCCAAACCCCACATGGCAGACCTAACCGAAGGATAGGCCCTCGCTCAACCCGCCGCGCGGGCCTTCGATCTATCGCTGGCAAAGATCGACGACGGGCGCGCGCACCTCGGGGCGCGCAAGCGGCCATGGCGCACCGCCTTCCAGCCCGGGAAACAGCGCGGCAAGCTCGGCCCGCAGAACGGCGTCCCGGGAAAGGATCGTGGCGCCGGGATGGTAACTTTCGCTCCAGGCGCCTTCGGCACAGATCACCTCGTGACGGTCGAAAAGAAGATGGAAGTAGCGGACCTGAGGGCGCGGCGACGGGCGGATCGTGCGCCCGTTCACAAGATGGATGGCGGGGACCAGAACCGCCGGTTCGCCCAGAAACAGCTCCGCCCGCCAGCCCGTGACCAGCATGCGATGCCGCGGCGACACGAACAGCGTGCTGCGGTTGCCGATCGACCCGCGCGCGAAACAGATTGGCGCGAAGGCCCCCCGCCCCTCGACCTGGCGCTGACCGATCCACCGCAGCGGCTGATTGCCGTGATCGAGCGTGCAGACCATGTCGCCGGGCGTCAACGTCTCGACCGGCCGGTTTCCCTGCGGCGTGGCAATCATCGTTCCCGACACGAAACACGGCGGGCCAAGTTCGTGATCGGGCACCACGCCGCCCGCGGTCACATGGGCGGAATATTCGAAATGGGCCGGTTCCAGAACGCAGCCATCGACCGGCATGAAGACCGCAGGCGAACCCGCGAAAGAGAAGGTGGCCCCCGTGATCCGGTGCAATCCGCTGCTGTCGGTGACGACGATCGCGTCGCCATGACAGACCGAGGCGATGACCTTGCCGTCGATCTGGTCCCCCGACTCAAGGACGCCGGTGCCGTCGGCATCGACGAATTCCATGGGTATCGGGACAAGTGACGTGCCGAAATCCGGCGGATTGGCCGGATCGATCATGTAGAACCATTCGGTCGTTCGCGTCGCCATCTGTTCCCCCGGTGGTCCCGACCGGGCTAGGCGAAAAAGATTTGCGCCGCCTTAACGCCGCACCGCCCCGGACAGAAGAAAAAGACCCCCACGGTGCAACCGCGGGGGCCAATGTGACGTGCCGGAACGGGGAGAGTTGTCCGGCCCGTCTTATTCCGCAGGCACCGCCTCGGCCCCTTCGGACAGGGGATGGGGCAGGTGAACCAGCATTTCCTTCGGGCAGACCTGCAGGAAGTTCGCCCGCTCGGTGTCCCAGTGCGCGACGATCTCGGCGGCCTTCCGGCTTCCGGTTTCGCGCGCATGACGCTCGATCAGGCCCTTCAGCTCCGCCTCCCAGTGGGGATGGCCGATGGCGCAGGTCACCAGCGTCTCGCCGTTGATGAAGTCCTCGGCAACGCCATCGGGATCGTAAAGATAGGCCATCCCCCCGGTCATCCCGGCGCCGAAGTTCGCGCCGATCGAGCCAAGGATCACCGCGACCCCGCCGGTCATGTATTCACAGCCGTTCGAGCCGCAGCCCTCGATCACCACCTTGGCGCCGGAGTTTCGCACAGCGAAGCGTTCGCCCGCTCGACCGGCTGCGAACAGATGCCCGCGGGTCGCCCCGTAAAGCACCGTGTTGCCGATGATCGTGTTGCGGCTTGCCTCGAGCGGCGAGGCCATCGGCGGACGCACCACGATCAACCCGCCCGAAAGGCCCTTGCCCACATAGTCGTTGGCATCGCCCTGCACCTCGATCTTCAGTCCGTTGACCGCGAAGGCGCCCAACGACTGGCCGCAGGAGCCATTGAGCTTCACCGTCAGATGGTCGGGCTGAAGGCCGTTGTTCATCCCGAAGCGCTTGACGATATGGCTCGAGGCGCGGGTGCCGATGGTGCGGTGGGTGTTCCGCACGGCATAGGACAACTGCATCTTCTCGCCATCCTCGAAGAACCGCGCGCCATCGCGGATGATCTCGGCATCCAGCGTGTCCGGCACCGCGTTGCGCGGCTTGGACCGGTCGTAGCGGATCTTCGACGCCCCATCGACGGTGATCAGCAGCGGGTTCAGGTCAAGGTCGTCGAGATGCGCGGCCCCGCGGCTGACCTGCGTCAGCAGATCGGCGCGCCCGATGATGTCGTCCATCGTCCGCGCGCCGATGCTGGCGAGAAGCTCCCGCACTTCCTGCGCATAGAAGGTGATGAGGTTCACCACCTTGTCGGCGCTGCCGGTGAACTTCGCCCGCAGCGCCTCGTTCTGGGTGCAGACGCCCACCGGGCAGGTGTTCGACTGGCACTGGCGCACCATGATGCAGCCCATCGCGATCAGCGCGGCGGTGCCGATGCCGTATTCCTCGGCCCCCATCATCGCGGCGATGATGATGTCGCGCCCGGTGCGCAGGCCGCCGTCGGTGCGCAGCGTCACCCGCTCGCGCAGGTTGTTCATCGCCAGCACCTGATGCGCCTCGGTCAGGCCCATCTCCCACGGCAGGCCCGCGTATTTGATCGAGGTCGCGGGGCTCGCCCCGGTGCCGCCGTTGTGGCCCGAGATCAGGATCACGTCGGCCTTGGCCTTGGCCACGCCCGCAGCGATGGTGCCGACGCCCGAAGACGACACGAGCTTCACCGTCACCTTGGCGCGCGGGTTGATCTGCTTGAGGTCGTAGATCAGCTGCGCGAGGTCTTCGATCGAATAGATATCGTGGTGCGGCGGCGGCGAGATCAGGGTCACGCCCGGGGTCGAGTGCCGCAGACGCGCGATCAGCTTCGTCACCTTCAGGCCCGGAAGCTGGCCGCCCTCACCGGGCTTGGCGCCCTGTGCCACCTTGATTTCAAGCTCTTCGCAGGCGTTGAGGTATTCGGCGGTCACGCCGAACCGCCCCGAGGCCACCTGCTTGATCTTCGCGGACGGGTTGTCGCCGTTGGGCTCGGGCGTGAAATGCGCGGGGTCTTCCCCACCCTCGCCCGAATCCGACTTCGCGCCGATCCGGTTCATCGCGACGTTCAGCGTCTTGTGCGCCTCGGGGGACAGCGCCCCCAGCGACATGCCCGGCGTCACGAAGCGCTTGCGGATCGAGGTGATGCTTTCCACCTCGTCGATCGGCACCGGGCGGCCCAGCGGCTTGATGTCCAGAAGGTCGCGCAGGTGGATCGGCGGATTGGCACGCATCGCGGCGGAATACTGCTGCCACAGATCATAGCTCGCCCGGTCGCAGGCCGCCTGCAGCATGTGCATGGTCTGCGCTTCCCAGGCGTGCTTTTCGCCCGAGCGGCGCGCCTTGTAGAAGCCGCCGATGGGCAGGACGTTGGCGGTTCCGCTCCAGCCCTTCGCGTGGATCTCTTCCAGCTTCATCTGGATGCCGTTGAGACCGATGCCCGAGATGCGGCTGTGCATGCCGGGGAAGTATTCGGCCACCATGGCGCGCGAGAGGCCGACGGCCTCGAAATTCAGGCCGCCGCGATAGCTCGAGATGACCGAGATGCCCATCTTCGACATGATCTTCAGCAGACCCGCGTCGATCGCGGCGCGGTAGCGGCGCATCGCGTCTTCAAGGCTGCCGTCCAGCAGGCCACGGCGGATGCGGTCGGCGATGGAATCCTCGGCGAGGTAGGCGTTCACCGTCGTCGCGCCGCAGCCGATCAGCACGGCGAAGTAATGCGGGTCGATGCATTCGGCCGACCGCACGTTGATCGAACAGAAGGTCCGCAGGCCCTTCCGCGTCAGCCAGGAATGCACCGCGCTGGTGACGAGGATCATCGGCATCGGCACCCGGTCCGGGCCCTGATGCTCGTCGGTCAGCACGATATGCCCGGCACCCGAACGCACCGCATCCTCGGCCTCGGCGCGGATGCGTTCCAGCCCGTTGCGCAGCGCGTCCTGCGCGCCATCCGCGGGGAAGGTGCAGTCGATCAGCGCAACGCTGCCACCGAAATGCTCGACCATCACCCGGAATTCCGAGTTGGCGATGAACGGGCTTTCCAGGACGAGGATCTCGGTCTGGCTCGAATCCTCGTCGAGCACGTTCTTGAGGTTGCCGAACCGCGTCTTGAGGCTCATCACGCGGTTCTCGCGCAGGGAGTCGATCGGCGGGTTGGTCACCTGGCTGAAGTTCTGCCGGAAGAAATGGCTCAGCGGACGGTATTGCCCCGACAGCACCGCGGCAGGCGTATCGTCGCCCATCGAGGCGATCATTTCCTTGCCGTCCTCGGCCATCGGCGCAAGAACCTGCTCCAGATCCTCAAGGCTGTAGCCCGCCGCGATCTGACGGCGGCGGAGCGCGTCGCCTTCGAACAGCGGCATCTCGGGGACGTCGCGCAGCATCGAGTTCAGGTCCACGACCTTTTCCAGCCAGTCCGCATAGGGCTGCGCGGCGGCAAGGCGGTCCTTCATCTCGCGGTCGTGGTAAAGCTTGCCCTCGCGCATATCGACGGCAATCATCTGGCCCGGCCCGAGCGCGCCCTTTTCGCGCACGGTGGCCTCGTCCACCGGCACCATCCCGGCCTCGGACCCCGCGATCAGCAGGCCGTCGCCGGTCACGACGAACCGCATGGGACGCAGGCCGTTGCGGTCCAAACCGCCGCAGACCCAGCGGCCATCGGTCATCGCCAGCGCGGCGGGGCCGTCCCACGGCTCCATCACGGCGTTGCAATAGGCATACATGTCCGCCCAGGCCTTGGGCATGTCGGTCGTGGCCTTCGACCAGGCCTCCGGCACCAGCATCGTCTTTGCCATCGGCGCGGACCGGCCGGCGCGCACCATCACTTCGAACACCGCGTCCAGCGCGCCCGAATCCGACGTGCCTGCGGGAACGATCGGCTTGATGTCGTCGGCCATCTCGCCAAAGGTCGCGGACGCCATGCGGATCTCGTGGCTCCGCATCCAGTTGACGTTGCCCTTCAGCGTGTTGATCTCGCCGTTATGGGCCAACATCCGGAACGGCTGCGCCAGCCACCACTGCGGGAAGGTGTTGGTCGAATAGCGCTGGTGATAAATCGCGAAGGACGATTCGAAGCGTTCGTCCATCAGGTCGGGGTAGAAGACGGCGACCTGCTCGGCCAGCATCATGCCCTTGTAGATCACCGACCGGCAGCTGAGCGAGCACAGATACAGCCCCGCGATCTGCGCAGCCGCCGCGGCCTTCTCGATCCGGCGGCGGATGATGTAAAGCTCGCGCTCGAACGTCTCTTCGTCGATATCCTTCTCGCAGCGGATGAGGATCTGCTCGATCTCGGGGCGCGTCGCGTTGGCCTTCTCGCCCAGCACGTCGGTGTTCACCGGCACATGGCGCCAGCCGTAGATATAGTGGCCCATCCGCAGGACTTCGGATTCGACGATGGTCCGGCAGCGTTCCTGCGCGCCGAAATCGGTGCGCGGCAGAAAGACCTGCCCCACGGCGATCAGCTTGCCCATGTCCGGCTCATGCCCGGTGCGGCGGATCTGGTCGTAGAAGAAGGGAACCGGGATCTGCAGGTGGATGCCCGCACCATCGCCGGTCTTGCCATCCGCATCCACCGCGCCGCGGTGCCAGACGGCCTTCAGCGCGTCGATGCCGTTCTGCACCACCTTGCGCGACGGCTTGCCGGAGATCGACACCACCAGACCCACGCCGCAGGAGGAATGTTCATCCTCTTCCCGCCAGAGCGAATGCGTGTTCATCCAGTCGCGCTTGGCTTCCTCGGCCGCAACCCAGGCTTCATCATAAGCGGTCATTGGATCACCTCGTCCTTGGGGGTGGGCAGCGAAAGCTGCGAAAGCACTGTGTTGCAGTCGAATTCAGGGGTCGTGGACATGAACCCCTGCTGGCCGGGCTGCAGCAGAAGCGCCGGCGTGTTGTCGAATTTGGTCTTGCCCTGGTCGTCCTGCCAAAGCCCGGTGCCTGCGAAGAACAGCCCGAATTCGCGGCTGATCCATTCGTGGCCCTGCGATTTCCACAGAAGCTTGCCTTTCGCATCGACCGATTGCGTGACGTAGGCGGTCTGCTCGAGCGTCACGCCGGAGACGCTGCGCTTCACCCCGGTGAGCTTGTCGTAGCCCGTGACATGCTCGATCCCGCCATCCTCGGCCCGCATCACGAAGTCGTAGCGATCCGTGCCCGTCTTCAGCAGGCGCGAGAACGAGGCCGGCGCCTTGCCATGCGGCTCCAGCACTTCATAGGTCCCGCTGGACAGGTCGTAGGTCTCAAGCCATTCGGTCTCGGCGTTGGTGCGCGTGGCGAAGAAGGGGCCCTGATCGTCGAAATCGACGCGCAGCTGATCGCCCTTCGCATCGCCCTTGCAATGGTAGTGGTTCGAGACAAGGCAGCCGCGCATCTGCACGGTCAGAAAGCCCGTGCATCCCTTCGGCGCATGGAACGCGCCTGCGGCCTTCGCCGGCAGGCCGGGGATCAGCGCTGCAAGCGCAAGCCCGGCCAGAAAGCCGAACCGCCGCGTCGTCTTTTTCCAATCCGCCATTGCCGCCTCCCGAAAGGTCAATGATGCTGCCAGGTCAGTCCGGACCGCGTCCGGGCCGGGCCGGTGTCGCGTCTGCCGTCACTCTGCCGCCACGGCCGCCGGCTGTTCCAGGTAGCCAAGGATCGCGTCCGCCGCCTCGCGGCCGTCGCGGATCGCCCAGACGACAAGGCTCGCACCGCGCACGATGTCGCCCGCGGCGAAAACGCCCGGCAGGTTCGTCTGATGGCTGTGGAAATCGGCCTTCACCGTGCCCCAGCGGGTGACCGCCAGATCGGGGGCCGACCAGTCGCTGGGCAGGTCCTCGGGCTCGAAGCCAAGCGCCATGATGACAAGTTCGGCCGGTTCGACATAGTCCGCGCCCTCGATGATCTCGGGCACCTGACGGCCCGAGCTGTCGGGCGCGCCAAGACGCATCTTCTGCACAAGGACGCCCTCGACCGGCGATCCGGTGAAGCCCTTCGGCGCCGAGAGCCATACGAAATCGACGCCCTCTTCTTCGGCATTGGCCACTTCGCGCTGGCTGCCCGGCATGTTGGCCCGGTCGCGGCGGTAAAGGCATTTGACGCTGGTCGCGCCTTGGCGGATCGCGGTGCGCACGCAGTCCATCGCGGTATCGCCGCCGCCGATCACGACGACGCGCTTGCCGGCGGCGTTCAACGTCCCGTCCTCAAAGTCCGGCACGTCGTCGCCAAAGCCCTTGCGGTTCGAGGCGGTCAGGAAGTCGAGCGCCTTGACGATGCCTTGCACGCCGACGCCCGGCGCCTTCAGGTCGCGCGCCTTGTAAACGCCGGTGGCGATCAGGACGGCGTCGTGCTGGCCGCGGATTGCGTCGAACGAGATGTCGGTGCCGACGTTGCAATTCAGCACGAACTGCACACCCGCCTGCTCAAGCTGCGCGATCCGCTGCATGACGACGGGCTTTTCCAGCTTGAAGCCCGGGATGCCATAGGTCAGCAGGCCGCCCGCGCGGTCGTTGCGATCATAGACGGTGACCTGCACGCCCGCACGCCGCAGCGCATCCGCGGCAGCCAGACCGCCCGGCCCCGCGCCGATGATGCCCACGCTTTCCGTGCGCTCTGCCGCAGGGCGGATCGGCTGGACCCAGCCTTCCTCCCAGGCGGTGTCGGTGATGTATTTCTCGACCGAGCCGATGGTCACGGTGCCATGGCCCGACTGTTCGATGACGCAATTGCCTTCGCACAAACGGTCCTGCGGGCAGATGCGACCGCAGATTTCCGGGAAGGTATTAGTCGCCTGGCTGATCTCGTAGGCTTCGCGCAGCCGGCCGCTGGCAGTCAGGCGCAGCCAGTCGGGGATGTTGTTGTGCAGGGGGCAATGGGACTGGCAGAAGGGCACGCCACACTGGCTGCACCGGCTCGACTGCTCGGCCGCCTTGGCCGCGGCGAATTCGCGGTAGATCTCGTGGAAATCCTGCGCCCGAAGGGAAGCGGGACGCTTCTCGGGCATCTCTTTCGCCACGGTGACGAACTGGAGCATGCGGTCCTGTGCCATGGCGGCGCCTCCCTCGGGTGCAACGTCGGATGCGTGTTCATAATTCGCCCGCGCGGGAATGAAAAGGCAACACTACTGACCTATTTGTGAGAATTTTGGCCGGCTCGGCGCATTCAGACGCATAATTCTCAAAAATAATGTCAGCCATGCTTACCTTTCACGTCAAAACCCCCGGAATCGCCTTGAGAATCAGGCCATGATGGTATCACGCCGCACGAAAGAAAAATGCCGGGCAAAGGCCCGGCATTTTCATCGAATTGCGCGTGGTCGCCCTGCGTCAGGTCTTGCGCAGGTTCTTCGCAGACTTCTGAAGGGCGGTGTATTGCCCCGCCGGACGGAAGCGCCACAGGTAATCCGGCAGCACGGCGCCCATCGGCGTCGGCTGGATACCCAGATCCTCCAACCCCTTTGCGGCCGGCGACACGACGTTGTCGCGCTTGAGATTGCGCAGCTGGTCCGTCGTCAGCACACCGTTGTGGAACAGCCCCAGCGTCACGGACTGCACCGCGCCCAGAACGCCCGCCATGATCGAGCCGACCCAGAACGGCAGGCCCAGCACCAGACGGCGACGGTCGATCACCGCCAGCATCTCTTTCATCAGGTCGCGGAAGCTGCGCACATCCGGGCCGCCCAGCTCGTAGAGGCCCGGGGCTGCCTGCCCCAGCACGCCGGCCACTGCCGCGCGGGCAACGTCATCGACATAGACCGGCTGGAACTTCGTCGCGGCGCCGAACAGCGGGATGATCGGCCCCTTCGCTGCCATCGAGGCGAAGCGGTTGAAGAACTGGTCTTCGGTTCCGAAGATGATCGACGGACGCAGGATCACCGCGTTCGGGAAGGCCGACGTCACCGCGGCCTCGCCCGCGGCCTTGGTCCGGGCGTATTCGCTGGAGGAACCCGCATCGGCCCCGATCGCGGAAATGTGCACCAGCGCCTTGACGCCCATTTCGGCCGCGATGCGCGCCACGCGCGCGGGCCCGTCGGCCTGAACCGCCGAAAACCTGTTCTTGCCCGACTCGGTCAGGATGCCGACGCAGTTGACCACGGCATCGGCGCCGGTCAACGCGGCCCGCACCGAGTCGTCGTCACGGATGTTGCAAGCCACGGGTTCGACCTGACCCACGGCGCCATAGGGCCGCACGAAGATCGCCTCGTTCGGGCGGCGGACGGCAACGCGCACGCGCCAGCCTTCTTTCGCCATGCGCCGCGCGATGTAGCGGCCGACGAAACCCGATCCGCCGATGATGGTCACCAGTTTCGACATGAATGTGCCTCCGCCTCTGGTCCGCGTCTGCGATGCTTACTAGCCCCGCGAGGGGGCGCGAACAAGCCGCGATTCACTTTCGACGAAATCCTCACGGAGCCTGTTGACAGCCCTCACGGCACTGGATAGACCGCGCTCCACGACATCGCCCAGATGGCGGAATTGGTAGACGCGCTGGTTTCAGGTACCAGTGCCGCAAGGCGTGGAGGTTCGAGTCCTCTTCTGGGCACCAACACCTTTCGGGGTGACAGGGGCGCATCGCGAAAGCGGGCGCCCTTGCCGTTTGAGGCCCCGTGACCCGCGAACAGCGAGGGACCGCGCATGACGAACCATCTGCACAAGGGCGACCTTCCCGACGGGCTCGATCTTGGTCCCGTGGTTGCGATCGACACGGAAACCATGGGCCTTCTGCCGCATCGCGACAGGCTTTGCGTGGTGCAGCTTTCGGCCGGCGACGGTCATGCACATCTCGTGCAGATCGCGCGCGGCCAGAAGCGTGCCCCGAACCTGGAACGCCTTCTGACCGACCCTGCCGTGCTGAAGCTCTTTCATTTCGCGCGCTTCGACATCGCCGCCCTGCAAAACGCCTTTGGCGTCGTGACCGCGCCGGTCTATTGCACCAAGATCGCCTCGAAGCTGACGCGCACCTTCACCGACCGGCACGGCCTGAAATACCTGCTGCTGGACCTGTGCGGCGTGGACATTTCGAAGCAGCAGCAGACCAGCGACTGGGGCGCCGAGACGCTGACGGATGCACAGATCGACTATGCCGCGTCGGACGTCCTTTACCTGCATCGGCTGAAGGACGCACTGGACCGCCGGCTGGCGCGCGAGGGGCGCACCGCAACGGCGCAGGCCTGTTTCGACTTCCTGCCCACCCGCGCCGCCCTG
Organism: Paracoccaceae bacterium; assembly: GCA_028875855.1. Taxonomy (GTDB): domain Bacteria; phylum Pseudomonadota; class Alphaproteobacteria; order Rhodobacterales; family Rhodobacteraceae; genus Solirhodobacter. The sequence continues at coordinate 45,498 of JAGWVA010000017.1, read as the reverse complement.
GACCTGATGGGGCTGGGCGACGAGATGGACATTTTCCGCCACTAGTCCCGGCCCGGGCCGCCGCGACGGTGCGGCGGCTTGCAATCGGGTTTGGGATAGTGAAGTGCTGACCCCAAGTGCCTACATAGGCGCCATGAGCCCGGTTGCGACACAGATGAGCGATACAGAAACCTTCCTGAGCACCGCCCGCCGCGTCATCACGACCGAGGCCGAGGCGCTTGGCCTGCTGTCCGCCCACCTTGGCGCAAGCTTTGGCGAAGCCGTCCGTCTGATCCTCGATGCGCCGGGGCGCGTGATCGTCTCGGGCATGGGAAAGTCCGGGCATGTCGGGCGCAAGATCGCGGCGACGCTGGCCTCGACCGGGACGCCCGCGCATTTCGTCCATCCCGCCGAGGCGAGCCACGGCGATCTGGGCATGGTGGCCAAAGGCGATGTGGCGCTGGTTCTGTCGAACTCGGGCGAGACGCCGGAGCTTGCGGACATCATCGCCCATACCCGCCGCTTCGGCATCCCGCTGATCGGCGTGGCGAGCCGTGACGGCTCCACGCTCGTGCGGCAGTCGGACGTCGCGATCCTCCTTCCCAACGCGCCCGAGGCCTGCGGGTCGGGGATCGTTCCGACCACGTCCACCACCATGACCCTTGCGCTTGGCGATGCGCTGGCCGTGGCGCTGATGGAACATCGGCAGTTCACGCCCGAGCATTTCCGCCAGTTCCACCCGGGCGGCAAGCTGGGCGCGCGGCTGTCGAAGGTGGCAGATCTCATGCACCGGGGCACGGCCCTGCCGCTGGTCTCCGAGACCTCGCCGATGCCGGATGTGCTGCTTGCGATCAGCCAGAAGGGCTTTGGCGTGGCGGGCGTCACGGATGCCGGAGGGGCGCTGTCGGGCATCATCACCGATGGCGACCTGCGGCGGCACATGGCGGGGTTGCTGGACCTGACCGCGGCCGAGGTGATGACCCGCAATCCGCGCACCATCGGGCCCTCGGCCCTTGCTGAAACCGCCGTGGCGCTGATGAACGAGAAGAAGATCACCTGCCTTTTCGTTGTCGATCCCGCGGAAAGCCGGGCGGCCGTCGGCATCCTGCATATCCACGATTGCCTGAGGGCCGGGGTGGTCTGACGCGATGGCGGGGCATGACAACGCCTATTCCCGCGTGGTCTTCTGGCTGAAGATCCTCCTGCCGCTGGCAGCCCTGGTGATCCTGTCCGTGATGTTCCTTGTCGCGCGCACGATCGACCCGTCCCGCGCCATCCCCTTCGCCAAGGTGGACGTGACGAAGATCGCCCGCGAGGCCCGCATCTCCGAGCCGACCTATTCGGGCGTGACCGAAGGCGGGTCCTCGGTGAAATTCACGGCATCCGAGGTGCGCCCGGACGCGCAGACCAAGGGGCGCAGCCTCGCGACGGACCCGACGCTGAGCTACACCTCTCCCTCGGGCAACACCGCCTCGGCGCGGTCGAAATCCGGCCTCGTGGATCAGCCTGGCAACCTTGCCACGATGACGGGCGACGTGACGATCGACACGTCCAACGACTACCACGTCAGCGCCCCGCACATGGAGGCGACGCTTGACAAGACGAGGCTCGAGGCGACCGGCGGCATACGCGCCGAGGCGCCGATGGGGCGGATTACAGCCGACAAACTGACCATCACGCCCGACAAGACGGCGCAAAAGGACTATGTTCTTGTCTTCACGGGCAATGTCAGCTTGCTATACAATCCGGGTAAGTGAGGATTGCCATGCCGCTGAACGCCCGCCCCTTCCGCCTCGCGCTGCTCGCGCTTGCCGTTCCGGCGATCGTCAGCGCACAGACCGGCACCCAGGTGCAATTCGGCGGCCTGAAGCAGGACCCCTCGCTTCCCGTGCAGGTGACGGCCGACCAGTTGACGGTGAACCAGAATGACAACACCGCCGTCTTCGCGGGCCACGTGATCGTCGTTCAGGGGCAGATCCGCATGGCCGCGCCCACAGTTCGCGTTGAATACGCCAAGGGCCAGGAATCCTCGGGGCACATCTCGCGGCTGCTGGCCACCGGCGGCGTGACGCTGACGACGGATACGGAAGCGGCGCAGGGCGAAAAGGCCGACTATGCCGTGGACAGCGGCAAGATCGTGATGACGGGCAACGTCCTGCTCACGCAGGGGAAGAACGCCATGTCCGGCCAGAAGCTCGACATCGACCTGACCACCGGGGTCGGCGTGATGGCCGGCAGGGTGCAGACCGTCTTCCGCCCCGCGGAGACGAAGAAATGACCCGTCCGGAGTTGACCGTGGCCGAGGGAACGGCAGGAATGCGGGTCCTGCACCTGCGCAAGAGCTACGCCAAGCGCCCCGTGATCCGCGACGTCTCGATGCGGCTCGACCGGGGCGAGGTCGTGGCCCTTCTGGGTCCGAACGGCTCCGGCAAGACGACCTGCTTCTATTCCATCGCGGGCCTTGTCACGCCGGAAGGCGGGCAGGTCATCGTGGATGGCCGCGACGTGACCGGCCTGCCGATGTATCGCCGCGCCAAGCTGGGGATCGGCTATCTTCCGCAGGAAGTGTCGATCTTCCGCGGCCTCTCGGTCGAGGAGAACATCCTGGCCGTCCTCGAAATCGCCCAGCCCCATGCCCACAAGCGGCGCGAACGGCTGGAGGAACTGCTCAGCGACTTCTCGATCACGCACCTGCGCCGCGCGCCGGCCCTGTCGCTGTCGGGCGGGGAACGGCGCCGGGTCGAGATCGCCCGCTGCCTCGCCGCCGACCCGAAATACCTGATGCTGGACGAACCCTTCGCGGGCGTCGATCCGATCGCGGTCGGCGATATCCGGCATCTGGTGCACGATCTGAAAAGCCGCGGCATCGGCATCCTGATCACCGACCACAACGTGCGCGAGACGCTGGAGATCGTGGACCGCGCCTATATCCTGCACGAGGGCCACGTCCTCATGAGCGGCACCGCAGACGAGGTCATCCGCGATGAGAACGTCCGCCGCGTGTATCTTGGCCAGAACTTCCGCATCCATTGATCGCGGGGGGCCGGCATGAGCCTCAGGCCCAGCCTTTCGCCGGCTCTGCGCCAGAAACATGCGCTGACGCCGGGGCTGCAATACGGGCTGCGCATCCTGCAGATGACCGCGCCGGACCTGATCGCCGAGGTGCTGCGCGAGGCCGACGACAATCCCTTTCTGCACGTTGACAGCGGCTTTCACCGCGCGGGCGAGCGGTTCGCCTTCGACACGCTGGAAGCCCGGCCGTCCCTTGGCGAATCCCTGCGACGCCAGATCGGCACGATGCAGTTGTCCCCCGAGGTGCGCGCGCTGGCCGAATACCTGACGGGCGAATTGCGCGACGACGGCTATCTTGACGCCACGGTGGAAGAGGTCGCCCGCGACACCGACAGCCCGCGGTCGCGGGTCGAAGAGGCGCTGGAGGCGTTGCAAAGATGCGAACCGACCGGCGTCGGCGCCCGCGATCTGGCCGAATGCCTTGCCCTGCAACTGGGCGATCACGGCTACAGCCGCGAGACGGCGCGGCGCATCGTCGGACTGCTGCCGCTCTTTGCGGAACGCAGTTGGCGCAACCTGTCGCGTCTTCTGGGGATGTCGCCGGACGAATTGCAGCAGATTGCGGCAACCCTGAAACGGCTGACGCCCCACCCGGTGACGCTGGACAGCCAGCCCGCCCCGCCGCTGACCGCCGATCTGATCGTGACCCGGAACGACAGCGGCGCGCTGGCGGTCGCGCTGAACCCGGCGGCCCTGCCCCGGATCGATCTGGATGCCGCGCTGGTCCGTTCGGTCGGCAAATCGGGCGAGCCGCAACTGGCCGAACGCCGCGACCGGGCACGGGGGCTGGTCGCCGCGCTTGAGGCGCGCGGCAGGACCCTGCTGCGAATCGGTCAGCGGCTGACCGAGGATCAGGCTGGCTTCTTCGCGCATGGCCCCCTCGCCCTGCGGCCCAAGACCCGGCAGGATCTGGCCTCCGACCTCGCGCTGCACCCCGCGACCGTCAGCCGCGCCCTTGCCGGCAAGGCGCTTCTTTTCGAAGGCCGGCTGCATCCGCTTGGCATGTTCTTTTCCAGCGCCCTGCCGGGCCCCGACGGAGAAGCCGTCTCGGCGCGCGCGGTGCAGGCATCGATCCGCCGCATGATCGACGAAGAACCGCCCGAGGCCCCCCTGTCGGATGCCCGCATTTGTCAAAGACTGCGCGAAAGCGGCGTTGACATTTCAAGGCGAACCGTCGCCAAATACAGGGGATGGATGCGAATACCGACCTCTTCCAAACGCCGCCGCCGCTAGGGATCATTTCCCGAATATGGCCAGGATCGAGGCGAGGATGCGAAAAAAACCCTTGGAAATCCGGTCCTGAGCAGAAAAGGGCGGGCTGGACCGGCCGCCCGGAGGAGACATCATGCGCTACCAGATCAGCGGGAAGCAGATCGACATCGGGGATGCACTTCAGACCCATGTGAAATCCGAGATCGACGAGACGGTGGGCAAATACGCCCAGCGGCCGACCGAAGCGGTAGTCGTCTTTTCGCGCAATGCGCATCAGTTTGCCTGCGAATGCACCGTCCATCTTGCCACCGGCCTGAACGTCAGCGCGCGTGGCCAGGCGACCGAGATCTATGCCGCCTTCGAAAGCTGCCGCGAGAAGATGGACAAGCAGCTGCGCCGCTACAAGCGGAGACTGCGCGACCATCAGCACGTGCGTTCGGAACCGGTTGAATTCGCCGGGGGCGCGTCATATATCCTCGCCGCGTCCGAGGAGGCCGAGGAGAGTGAACCCACCAGCCTGCAACCGATGATCATCGCGGAGATGGAGGCAAAGATCCCTTCGCTCTCCGTCGGCGAAGCGGTCATGCAGATGGAACTTGGGGGATCGCACCTTCTGGTCTTCCGGAACGAGAAGAACAGCGGGATCAATGTCGTGTACCGCCGGGACGATGGCAACATCGGCTGGATCGACCCCGCGAACACGAAATGATCGGTCGCCCTGGGCGGCAAACTCTGGACGGCGCATGGACCTCTCGCGGATTCTCAAGCCCGGTGCGGTGAAGGTTTTCGGACAATTCACCAGCAAGAAACGGCTGTTTCAAGAGATCGCCGAGGTGGCGGCCTCGACCTATGGCGTTGAGGGGGCCGTGGCCTTCGACGGGCTGCAGGAACGCGAAGCGCTTGGCGCGACCGGCGTGGGACATGGCATCGCCCTGCCCCACGCCCGCATCGACGCGCTGAACGAGATCGTGGGCATCTTCGTGCGGCTGGAACGGCCGATGGATTTCGACTCCGTCGATCGCCAGCCCGTCGATCTGGTCTTTGCGCTGTTCGCCCCGCGCGATGCCGGCGTCGATCACCTCAAGGCCCTGGCGCTGGTGTCGCGGACGATGCGCGATGCCAACGTCTGCGCCAAATTGCGCGCGAACGAGGACCCGGCAAAGCTTTACGCCATCCTCACGGAAGCGCGCGCCAACCATCAGGCGGCCTGACACTGGCCGCCTGCGCCGCGTCCGCCGCGGTCAGGCCGTCCAGTCCCCAAATCCGAAATTGGCATAGTCGCGCGGATAGGCGTCGCGGATCGCGGCCTCGAGTTCGGCATCGTGGATATCCGCCAGCCGGTGCGGCCCTGTCTCCTGCGGCGTGGCCATCGGCGGAGAAACCTGCCCCACCTCCGCGGCCAGAAAGGCCAGCCCCGCCTCCAGCCGATCTTCGCGAAACACGAAGTCGGGGCCCGCGATCTGGCTGTAGCCTTCCAGAACCGCCGTCTGGGACGCCCAGCTTGGGTCCACGCGCAGACTGGTCTGCCCGTTCAGATTGCTTTTCAGGAACCGGAGGAACGCCAGAAATGCCGCGCGATGGGCCGCCGGATCGTAGGTCGGATCGCCCGGGTCGTCGGGCAGGTCCACCTGGTAATGCCGCCGCAGGCTGTTGCGGATCGCGCCGAACCGCCCGGTCAGGATGTTTTGGCAAAACGCCGCATGGGCGCGCGGCAGCGGATGGACAAGCACGGTAAAGCTGCGATGGCAGGGGCGGGTCTGCCGCCACTGGCGCAGGTCCTTGCGCGTGAAGTCGCGCTGCACCCCCTGCCCCAATCCCTCCAGCCAGCCTTCGACCCGCGCCTCGATCCCGGAGCGGATGGGCATGTAAAGCACGGGAGCCTTCGCCGCCGCCACCAGACCCGGGATCGCCGCGCCGCGCCGCGGCTCGAAATTCGGGGTGCGCGACAGGTCGAACCGGTCGAGACGGGCAAGCGCCGCCGCCATCTCGTCGGGATTGGTGACCTTGTCCGCGATGGGTTCGGGGTTCTGCTTCTTGAGCTGGTCGGGCAGCGCCTCCAGCCGGTCGTCGAGACCGAGGAAGGCGAAGATCCCGTTGATGACCGCCAGATCCTGAAGGTCTTCGTAATCGATGTAGAACGCCGTCTGCCCTGTGACCTGCATCGCGTGCAGAAGCTGCACCTGAAACCCCTGCCGCGCATCCAGATGACGCTGGAATTCCGCGCCATCAAAGGCGATGCGCGCGCTGCGCTGGTTCTTCACGTTCTTGAGCCGCCACTGCCCGGTCTCTGCCGCGATCTTGAGCGAGACATAGCTTTCCAGCGGATTGCGCGTGAGGATCAGCTTCGCGCAGCGCCGATCCGCCAGACACTGGTCGAGCACCCGCGGATCGTGGTCGTGAAAGAACCGGAAGCCGGGCAGACCGTCGGTGTTTTCGACGATCCGGCGGACAAGGCCCAGCGGATCGGCCTCGCGCTGTTCCATCGTGACGCCGAACAGTTCCTCGTGCCGGGCCTGTCCGATGAAGCTCGGGTTGAAGACCTCGCCATAGCAGGTGATGCCGGGGACAGCATCAAGATAGGCCTCGAGCAGGTTCGAGCCCGTGCGCATCTCGGCAAAGATGACAAAGCTGTCGAAGCGGCGGCCCATCTCAGCGCACCACGTACAGATGATTGCGCGGTGCGGCCGGGGTCTTGGGGTCCAGATCGACGGGGAAGTCCCCCATCAGATGCGGCTGCATCCCCTCGTTCTTGAGGTTCTGCAGGAAGCGGCCGAAGCCGGTCAGATCGACCATTCGCGGGACCTCGGTCAGCCGGCGCGGGCCGCGGGGATTGATCTCGTCCACGACCAGTTGCAGCGCCTCCATCGGGTTTTCGACGAAATCCGCCATGGTCCAGATCCGCACCCGCGCCCGCAGTTGCGGAACGCGCAGTTGGGCAAGGTGGCGCCCCTCGATCTTCTGAAGACGGGCGGCTTCCTTGCGCAGGCGCGCGAAGTCGCGCCCCGAATGGAACAGCGGCACGGCCCATGCGCCGGAAATGACCGAGATCTGCGCATTCGGGTCGCGCGCCATGAAGGCGCCGATCTTCTGCACATCCGCCGGCCCGAACTGGAAGCACTGCCGTTCCCCCCGCGTGTTCCAGATCAGATTCGTCAGGAACGCCCGCGGATTGTAGTCCCGCAGCGCCGCGCTGTCGGGCAACGCGCCGTTGTAGATCGTCTCCCCGCCCGCGAACTCGGCCCGGTCGGGGGCGAAGAGATGCCCGTGCACACGGCTGCCGACGGTCTTCGCGAGCCAGGTCTCGAAATCCTCGTAGAGGTCGGAAAAGCCTTCGAACACGGAATACATCGCGGCGGTCCGCCCGTTCTCCCAATGGTCGTTGGGAAAGCGGCTTTGCATGTAAAGCCCGGGCCTGCCGCGCGTGCGCCGATCCACCGCCCGCGAGAACAGCCGGTCGATCTTGCCGGGATTGGGCTCGGCCTGCGCCGTCCCCTTGGCTTCGTCGCGCAGGAAGACACGGTACAGCTTGTCGGCATGGGGCCAGATCTTGCGCGCCACGAAACAATCCGACCGCCGCAGAAGCTGCAGGTGATCGTCGTAAAAGATATGCGGCTTGCCCTGGAAATCGAACTTGGACAGCGTCAGCGACCGGCTTTCCACCTTGCGCGCGTGAAGCCGGACGAGCGTCTGGAAATATGATTCATCCGGAATCCAGACGCGGCGGAAATAGCGATCGTATTCCGGGCGGCGGGGGTCTTGCAGGATCGCGGCCAGCGTCTCGCGCGTCAGGCACCACCACTGGCTGCCCAGATGCGGGACCAGACCGCCAGGAATGCGCCGGCGAAAGCCCACAGCGCGTTGCAGGGCAACGTAGCCATCGAAAAGCCGCCGGTGACGCTTCCACGAGAAGGGAAAGCGGAAGGTGAAGCGCTCGGCGTCCAGCCCGCCCTTGGTCCAGTTCACATCCTCGGTCGTGACGGATTCGATGAAATCGGTGTCGGGGCGTTCGGCCAGATAGCGCTTGAGCTCCGCCACCGGGCGCAGCGGCAGGCAGGAGCCGGAGGCAAGGTAGACATGCCGCACCTCGGGGAAGTCGCGCAGCATGACATCGGCGGCCGAAAGCGTTGCCGCCACCAGCCCCCAGGTGCCCCAGTCGCAGGCATGCCGGCGACTGAAGCGCACGTTCTGCAAGTCGCCCAGGCGGGAGCAGAGCCGGTCATGCCCCTGCGCATCCGCCGTCTTGTCGATGTGGATCACCACCGGGCAGCCGCGCGTAGCCCAGTGCCGGGCGACCTCTTCGACCCGGTGAAAGGCGGTATGGGCCAGCACGATGAAACCGACCGTCATGGCCGCCCCCTCAGGCCCAGTTGCCCTTCGACATGAGGCCCAGGATCTCGAGCTGCCGCCAGTTGATGTATTTTTCGCTCCACTTGCACCAGAGGTCTGCCTGTTCCTTCAGCCCGCTGTCGTAGGCGATGTATTCCTTGCTCCCGCCGTAATGCTGGCGGCGCGTGATCTCTTCCGCAGCCTTATCGGTGAACATGTGCAAGAATTTGGCGTGAAGAAGGCATCCCGATGCCTTTTCGCCCCCCCATTCGTCATAGACGAGGTTCAGCCCGCGGGGCAGCAGCGTGTGGGTGGAACTGACATAGGCATAATTGCGATGCCAGCGCACCAGAGGGATCTTGTTCAGGGCCGGTGCGCGGGCGGGGTTGTCGGTGAAGAAGGCGCGGGCACGCGGCCCGCCCTGTATCCAGAGATTGCCGTAGCGCGCGTTGCGCGTGATCGTGTAATTGCCGGCATCGAACCAGCAGGCGATCTCGAACGGGTCCTGCCCTTCACGGTAGGGCTGGGCATCGATCGGACCCTTGGGATACATGTCCAGCAGCATCGCGCCGAAGGACCGGATCGACGAGGCATCCAGCCAGTCGGTCAGGGCGCGGATGGGCCGCGTGTCGCAGAACGGATAGACGAAGAATTCGTCGGGATCGACGACAAGCACCCAATGGCCGTGACCGTGCCGGCCCAGCAGCCAGTTCATCCAGTCCATGCCGAAGCGCGCCCGCTTGTAGCCGGCGGATGCCGTCCAGACCGAGGCATCGGGCTGCGCCTCAAGGTATTCGCGCGATCCGTCGTCCGATCCGTTGTCCACGAAGATGAAATGGTTCACCCCCATCTCGCGGTAGTAGCGCAGGAAATAGGGCAGCCGGATGCGTTCGTTGCGCAGGGTCGAGAACAGCAGGATGTCCGACGCCCCGATCAGCTTCGTGCGATCCGCGACAGGCTTCAGTTCCCGTCGCTTGCGAAAGGCCCGGATGCGCCAGTGTTTGCGTGCAAGTCGCAAACGATATGCTTCTGCAATGCCCAAACCCGTGATGTCCCTGCCAGACCCCTTGGCGGCGCGCCGTCACGTCAGCGTCAACACCCGCCCGAAATGGTCCGCCCATGTCGGCACGGTGAGCCCCGCGCGCCGGTTGCCCTGCGTCGCGTCAGGGTATGCGGCCAAAAGGTTTATTATCTCTTTGCGCCAAGAATAACTTTCGGTGATCGGGGCGTAAACAGCAGAATCCCCAAGCGTTTCCCGGTAGATCGGCAGGTCGTTGCACACCACCGGCACACCGAGCGCCGCCGCCTCGAGCGGGGGCAGGCCGTAGCCTTCCGCCAGCGAGGGAAACAGCAACCCCGCCGCCCCCTGCAAGAGCGCCGCCGTCGCCCCGTCCGGCAGACCGCCCAGAACCTGTACCGCCCCGCCTTTCGGCAACGCGTCCAGCCGGTCGAAGAGCGCCTGCCCTGCCCATCCCCGCCGTCCGACGATGAACAGCCGCGGCAGACCCTGCGGCGGCGGATCGGTCGCCATCGCCTCCCACAGATCGAGCAGGAACCCAAGGTTCTTGCGCGGCTCGATGGTGCCCAGCGTGACGAAATAGGGCCGCGCGAGGTCGAGCCCCGCGGGCAGCGCCGCCGGATCGGGCCGGGGCACCTCGACGCCAAGGGCCGCCACCACGCCGTCGGGCACCGGGCCCCAGCCCCGGAAATGCCGCTCGGCGTCCCGCTGGCTCTGGGCGGAATTGTAGATCACCAGATCGGCCATCGCCCCGACCCGCTTCAGCTGCCCGGCAAAGCGTTCTGGGATGTCGGGGCGGGACAGGTCGGGATGATCGAGCGGGATCGTATCGTGCACCATCACCGTGATCTGGCGGCCCGGAAGCCGGCCCACCGCATCAAGGACGAGGGGCGACAGGTTGGAATGCCCGACGTTGAGATAAGCCGTCCCGACCGGAAGGTGCCGCCGCAACAGGCGGGCAAGCCACGCCGGCCGCGCCCGTCCGATACAGAACCGCCTGAGGTCCGATTCCGCCCGCGCGCGCATCGGCGCATGGCGCTGGCTGAGGCGCCCCAGCAGATCGGCCTGCCCCCACGCTGCGCGCCCGGTCAGCCGGTCCCGCACCGCCGCGGTGCCGGTCTGGTCCAGCAGCACGAACCCCAGCGTCGTGCGCACCAGCGCAAAGAGCGGCTCGGGTTCCGCCAGAAGCCGGTCAAGATAGGCCAGCTCGACCCGGTCGATCCCGGTGGCTGGCCCAAGCCCGGCCCGGGACACGAGCCGGGAGAGGTCCAGAAGACGCGCCGCGGGCACCGGCCTGTCCGGTCACGACAGCGGCAAAGGGCGCATTACTGCGCCGCCGCACGCAGGGCGACAGTCTCGCGCAGGTATTGCCCGAACTCTTCGCCCAGATCCTCGCGCGCCAGACCGAAGGCAACCGTCGCCTGAAGGAAGCCCGCCTTCGATCCGCAGTCGAAGCGCTGACCGCGGAAGCGGAAGCCATAGACCGGATTGCCCTGCACGATCTCCTGCGCGATCGCATCGGTCAGCTGGATTTCCCCACCCGCACCGACCTTGCGCGCGTTCAGATGCGTCATCACGTTCGGCGACAGGATGTAGCGCCCGATCACCGCAAGGTTCGACGGCGCCTCGCCGGCCTTGGGCTTTTCGACCATGCCGCGCACCCGCACGAGCGAGCCCATGTCTTCGGCGATGTCCAGCACGCCGTAGGACGAGGCCTTGGCCGGCGGCACTTCCATCGCGGCGACGACGTTGCCGCCGGTTTCCTCGTAGGCTTCCATCATCTGCTGAAGGCAGGGCTTGTCGGCCGCGATCACGTCGTCGGTCAGGATCACCGCGAAGGGCTCGTTGCCCACCAGTTGCCGCGCGCACCACACCGCATGGCCCAGACCCTGCGCCCGGTTCTGCCGCACATAGGCAATGGCGCCCGATTCCATGTAGGTTCCGGCCAGCACCGCAAGCAGATCGGTCTTGTTCTTCTCGCGCAGAGCGGCCTCAAGCTCGGGCGCGTCGTCGAAATAATCCTCGAGCGCGCTTTTCCCGCGCGACGTCACGAAAACGAATTCCTCGATGCCGGCCGCGCGCGCTTCGTCGATCGCGTACTGGATCAACGGACGGTCAACCAGGGTCATGATCTCCTTGGGAATGGACTTGGTCGCCGGAAGGAACCGCGTCCCCAGACCTGCGACGGGAAAAACGGCTTTCGTTACTTTGCGCTTCATCGTGCCTTACTCCGCGGGTTACCCGCCAAAGAACTCGTTTCGACTTCCCCACCCGGAGCGGGACCGATCCGGGAAGGCGATCGTCATCTAGTCAAAGAATGCAGCGCCATTATGGCGTAAAGGCCTGCGCAACAAAAGGCGGACGATGGAAAGGCGGGACGGCGGCCACAGAAATCCGCGCGAATTCTTGCCGGTCGGGCGGATCAGCCGGCCGGCGTCCGGTCGATGGGGCGAACGCGCGCCAACCGGACGGCCTCGTCGCGCACGCGCCGGGCGAAAGACCGCCAGCGCAGTCGCGGCCCCGTCCGGTCCGAGCGCCCGAACAACCCGCCCGACTGTTCCCAATAACCGCCCTCGGCAAAGCGCATCCGGTGCGGCCGGGCGGTGGGAGAAAGACACAGAACCGTGACGATCTCCTGTCCCGCCCGGCGCGTTGCCTCGGCGGCAAGGCGCTTTCGGGACCAGACACGCCCGGCCAGCAGACACCCCGGACGCGGCCCGGTGCCGGGCAGGGCGAGAAAGGGCGGCAGAGCGTCCGTTCGCGGCGCGAGACCGTCAAGCGCTCGGCCCAGCCCCGCGGTGATCCCCGCCTCCAATGTCTCCGTCAACGCCCGGATTTGCGTCGGGTACAGCCGCCCGCGGGCCGCATGTCCGGCAAGCCGCGCAGCCTGTTCCCGCCGCACCCTGTCAAGCGCGGGATGCCATTCCGCCTCGGGCGCATGGCGGCGCAGGAAGACGGCCGACGACGCGCCGATGTCGAAAAGCGTCAGCGGCGTCCGGTCCGCCGCGCGGTGGGCGCTTTCGAGAAAGCCGTGATGCACTTCGGCGCCCGGCACGATAGCCGTCAGATGGCCCTGCGCGGCAAGGCGCAGGTTCACGTCGGCCTCGTCGAGGTAGAAGGCATAGGCCGGATCGAACCCGCCGATCTGCATCAGCGCGGATCGGCGAAAGGCGCAGTTCGTCCCCTGCGTCTTGACCGCACGCGTGGCATCGCCCGCGCGCAGGACCGGCCCCGACCCCGCAATCTCAAGCGGATGGTCGGCGCCGGTGCGGTCCACCTCCATCGCGCGCCACTGGTAGCTGATCCCGTTGCGGCCCCGCACGAATCCCCCGGCCGCCGCCACGCGCGGATCGGCAAAGACCGCCGCCAGCCGCGACAGCCACGTAGGCTCCGGCACCGCGTCGTCGTCGAGGAAGGCCACGACGTCCCCCGCGGCCACATCAAGGCCGAGATTGCGCGCGGCGGAGATGTTCGGCACATCGAACGCCACAGCCTTCCACGGCCCCTCGCCCAGAGCGGCGAGCCCCGCGGGGTCGGCCACGACGATCAGTTCCATCTGCGGATGGTCCGACTGCCGCAGCCCCAGCACGCAGCGCCGCAAGGCCGCCGCGCGATGGCGGCTGACGATCACGACGCTTGCGCGCGGCAGGCTCATCCGGCGGCCATCTCGGCCAGCATCGCCTCGATCCGGGCCACGTCCTCGGGATTGTTCAGCTCCCAGAACTGCCGGCCCCGGGCCTCGACCTCGACGCAAAGCACGGGGCGTTCGCGTTCAAGGAAGCGAAGCTGTTCCAGCCCTTCGAGCTTTTCCAGCGGACCGGCCTCCCACCGCGGATAGGCGGCCAGCGCCGAGGGGCGGTAGGCATAGACCCCGACATGGTGGAAAACGGGCGTCTCTTCCGCGTCGTCGTAGCGGCGGCCGGTGTAGGGGATGACCTCCTTCGAGAAGTAAAGCGCCTTGCGGTCGCGCCCGAAGACGGCGGTCGTGCCGCCCACGCGGCCAGCGCGGCGATCTTCCAGAAAGCCGTTCAGCGCGCGGCCGTCGCAGCGCAGCACCGGCGTCGCCACCTCGGCCACCGGATCGGCGCGCAGCCCGGCGATCAGTTCCTCGACGAACCACGGCGGGGTCAGCGGCGCATCGCCCTGCAGATTCACGACGATGTCGAAACCGCCGCCCAGCCGGTCATAGGCCTCGGCACAGCGTTCGGTGCCGTTCTGACAGGTTTCCGACGTCATCACGACCTCGGCGCCGAAGCCTTCGGCGGCCGCGCGGATGCGCGCGTCGTCGGTCGCAACCACGACGCGGTCGGCGCCCCTGACCGCGCAGGCGGCCTCCCAGCTGCGCTGCACCAGCGTCTTGGCAACCCCGTCGGGCCCCCGCAGTTCGACGAGCGGTTTGCCCGGATAGCGCGTAGAGGCATAACGGGCGGGGATGGCGATCAGGACGGACATCATCACTCCTTGAGGTGGACGCCCGGCGCATGGGCGATGAAGAACGGGTTGTCGAAACCGGGTTTTCCATAGGTGAGGGGCGCGTGATCGTCGAAACGCACGACCCGCCCACCGGCCCCGCGCAGAACCGCATCGCCGGCGGCCGTGTCCCATTCCATCGTGCGGCCCAGCCGCGGATAAAGATCCGCCTCCCCCGTCGCGACAAGGCAGAACTTGAGCGACGAGCCCGCGCTGGTCATGTCGCGCACGGCGTATCTGGCGATGTAATCGTCGGTCGCCTGATCGCGGTGGGATTTCGAGGCGACCACCATCAGCGCGCCGTTGTCGGGGGTCGAGACCTTGAGCGGCCGGAGCGCGCCGGGCCTGTCGGGATCGAAGGGGCCATCCTCCTCCACCGCGAGACCCTCGGCAGTGGTAAAGAAAAGCCGTTGCCGCGCAGGCGCATAGACGATGCCTCGCAGGGGCACGCCATTTTCGACATAGGCGATGTTCACGGTGAAATCGCCGCGGCGCTGCACGAATTCCTTGGTCCCGTCCAGCGGATCGACGATCAGGAACGTGTCCACCGACTGCCCGTGGGTGTCCGCCTGCTCTTCGGTCACCAGCGCCACATCGGGAAAGGCTTCCCGCAGACCCGCCGCGATCAGCGCGTCCGCGGCCTCGTCCGCCTCGGTCACGGGGCTTGAATCCGCCTTCGAGCGCACGGCGAAATCGGGCGAGTCATAAACCTCCATGATCCGCGCCCCGGCCTGAAGCGCCAGCCGCCGGAACACATCCGCAAGCCGTTCAAAGTCCATCGCCCGCCCCTTTTCGCCGCCTTCCCGACGGCGTTAAACGAAAATTGACCCCTCATATCCTCAATTGCCATGAAATGGGCAAGTTTTCCCCGTAGCGCATCGAATCTGTCAGTGCTTTCCGGCCAACCAAGGATCTGGGCGTCATGAGTCGACTTACGGGCAAACCGCATCACCGCAGCTTTCTTGGCGAATGCGAGCTGATCTACCACGTCGCAGTGCGCAATGTGCGGAAAACCCACGGCAACCCGGTCATCGGCCTGATCATGAACATGATGCAGACGGTGATGATGATCATCGCCTTCTACGTCATGTACAAAGTCCTCGGCATGACCTCGATGCGGGTCCGGGGCGATTTCGTGCTGTATATCATGTCGGGGGTGTTCCTCTATTTCGTTCACACCCGCGCGCTTGGCGCGGTGTCCAGCGCAGAGAATTCGACCTCGTCCATGATGCTGCACCGGCCGCTGAACTCGTTCGTCACGGTCGCGGCGGCGGCGCTGTCGTCGCTTTACCTTCAGCTTCTGTCGATGCTGGTCGTGCTGGGCATCTATGTCGTGGTGATGCAGCCCGTGACGATCGAACAGCCCGCCGCGGCCCTTGGCATGGTTCTGATCGCCTGGCTCAGCGGCGTCGGGATCGGGCTGATCTTCCGGGCGGCGAAGCCCTGGCAGCCCGAGCTTGTGTCGATCGCCACGACGATCTTCATGCGTGCCGACATGGTCGCCTCGGGCAAGATGTTCCTGGCCAACAGCCTGCCGCCGAAGCTGCGCTATTTCTTCGACTGGAA
Organism: Paracoccaceae bacterium; assembly: GCA_028875855.1. Lineage (GTDB taxonomy): Bacteria > Pseudomonadota > Alphaproteobacteria > Rhodobacterales > Rhodobacteraceae > Solirhodobacter. Next base: position 29,855 of record JAGWVA010000017.1, on the reverse strand, counting down.
CCCCCTGTTCCACGTGATCGACCAGTGCCGCGGCTTCGTCTTCATCAACTACGTGCCGCACTTCACGTCTTACACCTACCCGCTGTATGTGGCGCTGGCTTGCACGATGATCGGCCTGATCGGGGAATTCTACACCAGCCAGCATGCCTCGCTGAGCTGGAACGCGGGTCGCTAATCCACGACCCGCAGCGTCAGGTTGATGCGCCCACCCTTTGGAAGCAGGGTGGAGGTCCCGGGCCGCAGCCGGTCGATGCCGTGATAGGCCAGACGCGCCACGCCCCCGAGCAGCGCGACATCGCCCGAGCGCAGCCACAGGCTTTGCGTCCGTCCCCCGCGCGTGGTGCCACCTACACGAAACAGCGCATCGTCGCCCAACGAGACGGACAGGACGGGCCAGGAGAAATCCGCCTCGTCCCGATCCTGATGCAGACCCATCCTCGCCTCGGGGCCGTAGAAGTTCACAAGGCAGCAGTCCGGGTCCCTGTCGCGCGAAACGAGCGCCCGCCAGATCGCAAGAACGCGGTCCGGTATCGGCGGCCATGGCGTGCCAGAGGGATGTTGCGCGATGTAGCGATAGCCCTTGCGGTCCGAATACCAGCCATACCGCCCGGCGGACGTCATCCGAACGCTCATGGCCTGACCGCGCATCGTCATGGGGGAAAACAGCGGGGCCGCCCGGATCACGCCGCGCAGTTCCTCGACCAGCGCCGACTGTTCGGCGGGGCCAAGCCAGCCCGGGCAAACCGTCACCCCGCCGACATCGACCCTTGGCCCGGCATATGCCGACATTTCGACTTGCGTTTTCATCACCCAGCCCCGGATTTCGCGCGGCCCCGGCGCTTGCAGGCTTCCGGACCCCAACTTATATACGCCCAGAAGCTCGATCGGACCACGCGGCACCAGACGCGGTCCGGTCATGATTTGGGATCGGGGATGGGCGCCGCAGCCGGGCCTTCCCCACAACATCGCCGAAGGAAGAGGTAAGCATATGGCTAAAGTCATCGGGATCGACCTCGGGACGACGAACTCCTGCGTTGCCATCATGGATGGGTCGCAGCCCCGCGTCATCGAGAACTCCGAAGGGGCGCGCACGACGCCCTCGATCGTCGGCTTCACCGAAGGGGAACGCCTTGTCGGACAGCCGGCCAAGCGTCAGGCCGTGACCAACCCCACCAACACCGTCTTTGCCGTGAAGCGCCTGATCGGCCGCCGCGTCAACGACGCCGAGGTCGAGAAGGACAAGAAGCTCGTCCCCTATCACATCATCGACGGCGGCAATGGCGACGCCTGGGTCGAGGTGCGCGGCGACAAGTATTCGCCCAGCCAGGTCTCGGCCATGATCCTTCAGAAGATGAAGGAAACCGCCGAAAGCTACCTTGGCGAAGAGGTGACGCAGGCCGTCATCACGGTGCCCGCCTATTTCAACGACGCCCAGCGTCAGGCGACCAAGGACGCGGGCAAGATCGCCGGCCTTGAAGTGCTTCGGATCATCAACGAACCGACGGCTGCCGCGCTGGCCTATGGCCTCGACAAGAAAGACACGAAGACCATCGCCGTCTATGACCTTGGCGGCGGCACCTTCGACATCACGATCCTGGAAATCGACGACGGCCTGTTCGAGGTGAAATCGACCAACGGGGATACCTTCCTCGGCGGCGAAGACTTCGACATGCGGATCGTCAATTACCTCGCCGACGAGTTCAAGAAGGAACACGGCGTCGATCTGACGAAGGACAAGATGGCCCTGCAACGGCTGAAGGAAGCCGCGGAAAAGGCCAAGATCGAGCTGTCGTCCAGCCAGCAGACCGAAATCAACCAGCCCTTCATCTCGATGGACCCGAACGGCGGCACGCCGCTCCACCTCGTGATGAAGCTGACGCGCGCAAAGCTGGAAAGCCTTGTCGCCGACCTCATCAAGAAGTCGCTGAAACCCTGCGAGGCCGCGCTGAAGGATGCCGGCTGCTCGAAGGGCGACATCGACGAGGTCGTTCTGGTCGGCGGGATGACCCGGATGCCGAAGGTGGTCGAGGAAGTGACCAAGTTCTTCGGCAAGGAACCCCACAAGGGCGTGAACCCGGACGAAGTCGTGGCGCTTGGCGCGGCGATCCAGGCGGGCGTTCTGCAGGGCGACGTAAAGGACGTCGTGCTGCTCGACGTGACCCCGCTGTCGCTGGGCATCGAAACGCTGGGCGGCGTCTTCACCCGCCTGATCGACCGCAACACGACGATCCCGACCAAGAAAAGCCAGATCTTCTCGACCGCCGAGGACAACCAGAACGCGGTGACGATCCGGGTGTTCCAGGGCGAACGCGAGATGGCGGCCGACAACAAGCTGCTGGGCCAGTTCAACCTGGAAAACATCCCGCCCGCCCCGCGCGGCATGCCGCAGATCGAGGTGACCTTCGACATCGACGCCAACGGCATCGTGTCGGTGTCCGCCAAGGACAAGGGCACCGGCAAGGAGCAGAAGATCACCATCCAGGCCTCGGGCGGTCTGTCGGATGACGAGATCGAGAAGATGGTCAAGGACGCCGAGGCGAACGCCGAAGCCGACAAGGCCCGCAAGGAGCTGGTCGAGGCCCGGAACCAGGCCGAGAGCCTGATCCATTCGACCAAGAAGTCGATCGAAGAACATGGCGACAAGGTCGATCAATCCACGATCGAAGCGATCGAACTTGCCATCGGGGCGCTGGAAGAGGCGCTTGCCTCTGACAACACCGGCAAGATCAAGAGCGGCATCCAGAACGTGACCGAAGCCTCGATGCGGCTTGGCGAGGCGATCTACAAGGCGCAACAGGCTGACGCCTCGGGTGGGCCGTCGGATCAGGAGCCGAGCGCGGTCGACGACGACATCGTCGATGCCGACTTCGAAGACCTCGACAAGAAGAAGCGGTCGTAATCGAAGGGAACAGCTGCGAAGCGGTCCAGCGATGGGCCGCTTCCGCCGTTTCAGCAAGGGACACTGAATGGCTAAGCGGGACTACTACGAGGTGCTCGGCGTTGCGCGCGGCGCATCGGCGGACGAAATCAAGAAAGCCTATCGCCAGAAGGCGAAAGAGCTGCATCCTGACCGCAATTCCCACAACCCGGATGCCGAAGCGCTGTTCAAGGACGTCAACGAGGCCTACGACACCCTGAAAGACGCGGACAAGCGCGCGGCCTATGACCGTTACGGTCACGCCGCCTTCGAGGGCGGCATGGGTGGAATGGGGGCCGGGCGCGGCGGGGCGGATTTTGCCTCGGCGTTTTCCGACGTGTTCGAAGACCTGTTCGGCGACTTCATGGGGGGGCGCGGCGGTCCCGGCCGCAGTCGGGCCCAGCGCGGCTCCGACCTGCGCTACAATCTGCGTGTCACCCTCGAAGAGGCCTATTCCGGTCTGCAGAAGACCATCAACGTGCCCGCTTCGGTCGCGTGCTCGGAATGCAACGGCACGGGTGCCGAAGGCGGGGCCGAACCCGTTTCCTGCCCGACCTGCGCCGGCATGGGCAAGGTGCGGGCCCAACAGGGTTTCTTCACCGTCGAACGCACCTGCCCCACATGTTCGGGCATCGGCCAGATCGTCAAGAACCCCTGCCGCAGCTGCGGTGGTGCCGGGCGGGTCGAAAAGGAACGCGCGCTGTCGGTCAACATCCCGCCGGGGGTGGAAACCGGCACCCGCATCCGGCTTGCCGGTGAGGGCGAGGCCGGTTTGCGCGGCGGACCTACCGGGGATCTCTACATCTTCATCGAGGTGCGCGAGCACCCGATTTTCCAACGCGACGGCGTGCATCTTTACTGCCGCGTGCCGATTGCCATGACCGCGGCGGCCCTCGGCGGCGAGATCGAGGTTCCCACGATTGACGGGGGCCGCAGCAAGGTGAAGGTTCCGGCCGGCAGTCAGACGGGCAAGCAAATGCGCCTGCGCGGCAAGGGAATGCCGGCGCTGCGCGGTGGCGGGCATGGCGACATGCTGATCGAAATGGCCGTGGAAACGCCAGTCAATCTGACCGCGCGCCAGAAGGAACTCCTGCAAGAGTTTTCTCGCATCGCGGAAGAAAACAACAACCCCGAAGGGTCCTCCTTCTTCTCGAAGGTTCGGGGCTTCTGGGATGGCATGAAAGGCTGAGGCGGCGACCCGGTCATCCGCTATCCCAGCCCCCCGTTCCGTCACGCGGCAGCGCCCCCCTAGGATCGAAATCCCACGCAGATGACCTTTCGCGGGGCGGCCCGACGTGGGCGGCCCCGCGATCTTGGGCCCGTCTGGTCGGGTGGCGTTGGCCTCGACCGCAAGCCATCCGCCTTGGCCAATTTCTGCGGCGGTCACGGTTGCGCGGGTGGCGCGGTCGCGCTGTCGTTCAGCAGTTTTCGGATATCGTCCTGAAGTTGCTTGCCTTCCTTCAGGCGCTGGTCTGCAAGCGACAAGGGCCCCGGCGGGGCTTTCGTCTCTGCCGAAGTGTCGGACGCGCCTGTCCGCGATGCCGGATCTGAACCGGCGGCCCCCGCCTCCCCGATCGGGGCCACGGGCGCGGACTTAATCCCTGGTGGCGGAACCAAGGGGGATGCGCCCGATTTTGCCGTGCCGCCACCATCGGCTGCCAGAGCAGGATCGACCGCGCCCTCTGCCTTCAAGACTTGCGCCCGAAGCGCCGAACCATCGGGCCCCTCAAGCTCCGCCAGCGCCCGCTGCGCCAGATCGGTGCGGCCAAGGGCAAGGGCGGATCTTGCCACGAGGAGCCGCCCCGCCGGCGTGAGGTCTTGCGGCATCGTAGCGCCGGCAGCGTCGAGCCACGCCAGGGAAGCCTCGGGAAATCCCAAAGCAAGGACGCGCCGGGCAAGGATTTCGCGCACATCGGATGGCACGCGACGGTCCGGGGCAAGACCGTGGCGCAAGATGTCCTCATCCGTCCCGTCGCGGGCAAGCGCGGCAAAGAGCACGTTCGCGCCCTCGTGCTGCGCCCCGGAAGTTTCTGCTGCAGGGGTCCGGGCAGAGAACGCGGCATCCATCTGTCCGCCAAGCGCCAAGGCCAGCGGATAGGCAGCCTCGAGCCGCGCGCCCAAGGGCGTGCCGCGATAGTCCTTGGCCCAGGAGGCTATTGTCGCCGGCAGTTCCTTGGGGAGTTTTCGGTTCGCCTGAAACGACGTCTCGACCAGTAGCAGCGCGGCCTCGGCCGCCTTTGGGCCGTTGGATTCGGCAATCCGGCTGATCGTGGCATCCGCCTGCCGCGTCCGGTCGGTCGCGAGATCGAGTCGTGCCTGCGCAAGCTGCGTTGACTGAGTCGCGGCCCCGGGGATCCGGGACAGGGCGGACGTGACGGCATGCGCCCCCGCAGTGTCCCCCAGATCAAGCAGTCGGGTTGCAAGCCTGCCCCCAAGCAGGCGCCGAAGGTTCAGGGGAAGCGCTGCGAAACCGCGCAGTATGGCGCCGCGATCGAATTTGACCGGCGTCTTCTGATCCGCAGAGGCCAGCAGCGCCCAAAGCGCCACCGGGCCATCGCAGGTCTCCTGTCCGCGCAAGGGTCCCGGATCCGTAATCGGGAGGTTATCGACGACATGCGCCAGCACGTCCACCAGCGCCTGATCCGGCAGTTTTACCTTCATGACTTCGGGAAGTGTCTGCGCCTCTGCCCCGAAGCCCAAAGACAGGTAAACGTGGACCAGGTCGCGGACAACGGTGACGTCCGGGCGATCGAACTCCGTCACGAGGCGTGACCGGAGATTGGCAATGCGCTCGGACGGCGCGACATTCGGGGTCTTGGCGCGAAAATCGAACAGGTTGTCCGGCAGGCAGGCGGACTCTGGTTTGGCTTTTTCGGGCTTCTTCGTGGCCGGTTGATCGCCGAATGGCGCGGCAATCGCGATGCGTTGGGCGTGCGACGGAAGAAGATCAAGTTTGCCTTGAAGCGTCACCTGGCCAACCGACGTGTTGGCCTCGGCCAGCGCCGCGCGGAGTTCGGCAGAGGGTTGGGGGGACGCGTGCTCCAGCAAGCCGGCCGTCGTGGCGCGCGCGATGTCGGCCGCCAGCAGTCTTTCCATCAACTGGACATGCGCGGCCGCGTCCGTCGGAGGCTGCACCCCCGCCGAAGGGATGCCCAGACCGTCGCCGACCACGCGTGCAGGGGGCCCGGGGTCGGCTTGCACCGGCGGGGGCTTGGGCACAGGGATTGCGATGCCCGGTGTATTGGTCTTCCAATTGTAGATCGGCCCGGGATCGGCCGTATCCGTGAGGGGCGGCAACACATCTTCGAACGGGGACGCCTCGCGCGGCGGCCCGTTGCGCAGGTCGATCACGATGACAAGCGGACCATCCTGAAAAACGGTTGCATTGCAGACACAGGGAAGGCGCAGAGTAAGGACACCTTCACCGGGTCCCACGCTGACCCCTTCAAGGCGGCGCTTGGGTATCCTGTCGAAAACACGTGTGACATCGAGCGTTATTCCCGGCCGCGCAAGCCGAAGCTGATAGCCGGCGCCATAGCGCCCGAAGACCCAGTCAGACGGGCGCTGGAGTTGCAAGACCAGACGCGAAAAATCGTCGTGTTCACCGGACTGGATGATAACCCTTTCCGCATGCGCCGCCGTGGCCAGCACAAGAAACAGGAGCAGGAACGCATATCTCATGCAGCATCCTGCTTGATCGTCCGCAGCGCGTCTTCAAGCGCCGCGAAGCTTGGCCGAACGTGCTGCGGCGTATTCTGGCGACCGACCTCGATGCAGATGTTGGTCGGATGCTCATGCAGATTGGCGACCAATACCTCGCGGATCAGCCTGTAGAAATGGTTATCCTCTTCGATGATCGCCCGCAGCTTGGTGCTCATGGGGCCGACAATGCCATAGGCGAGGAAAACGCCGAGGAACGTGCCGACGAGGGCGCCGCCGATCATGTGACCCAGCACTTCCGGCGGTTGATCGATCGACCCCATTGTCTTGATCACGCCCAGCACGGCCGCCACGATACCGAGCGCGGGAAGCGCATCCGCCAAAGCCTGCAGCGCATGGCTGGAGTGCAGACCATCCTTGAGCTGCGAATCCATGCGCTTTTCAAGAACGTCCTCCACCTGATGGGGATCGTCGTAGTTCATCGACGCGGACCGGAGCGTATCGCAAATGAGTTCGACCGCCGCCCGGTCCGCAAGAATGCGCGGATATTTCTTGAAAACCGCGGAATCCTCGGGCGCCTCGATGTGCTGCTCCAGCAAGACGGGGCTTTGCTTGGCGATCCGGATCAATTCAAACAGAAGACAGAGCAAGTCGCGATAGTCGGCCGCCTTCCACTTCACGCCTTTGAAGACCTTGGCGATGTCCTTGAGCGTATGCTTTACCGCAGCAATATCGTTCGAAAGCAGGAATGCCCCGACGGCCGCGCCCCCGATGACGATCATCTCATGGGGCAAGGCCTCGAGGATCACGCCGAGCTTGCCGCCGGCCAGCGCATAGCCGCCAAAGACCATGATGAAGATCACGGCAATACCGACAAGACCGATCATCTGGCGTTCTCCACTTTCTAGGCCGGGGTCGGGATGCGCCGCCGTCCATCAGTTTTTGGGTGCGGCGGCGTTTCGCCCCGCAAGCATGACGCTGACCGTATAGGCCTTTTCGGGGGTCAGGCCGGCGAGGATCAAGGCGGCCGCCTGGGGCTGCATCCGGGCAAGGAACCCTGCGGCGAAATCGGGCGCCATCTTCTCGAAGATGGCCGATGCCATCTTCGGCTTCATTTCCGCATACATCGCCGTGAGTTTGGCGACATCGCCCTCCGCCGCGCCGCGGGCAAGCGTGAGACGCTCGGACAGGCGGTCATCGGCGGCCTTCAACTCTGCCAGTTTCGCTTCGACGTCCTGCTTGGCACGGGAAAGGACCTTGCTGCGATCAGAGAGCGCCGTCTCTTGCTCGGCGACGCGCGCCTCTCGCGCCTTGAGCGCTTCGACCAGCGGCAAGAACTTCCCGTCAGCGGGACCGGCAGGCGGGCAGGTCTCGGCGGCGGGCTTGGGCGCAGGCGAATTGGCCGCGTCTGACTGAACGACGGCCCAGGCCTCGTTCAGTCCGAGGATCAGGCGCAATCCGCCCGAACTCAGGAACAGTGCCATGAGCACCAACAGAATCATCTGGCGCGGGCGTCTTGGCCGCTGCGACGGCGGACGTGTGGTAAGCCGGGACGTCATTCGGCTGCCTCCTCATGGAGACGCGAGCTGCGCCGGCGGACAAAGCGCGGCTTGCGGCTGTCCTGCACCTCAGGCGCTTCGGCAGCGTCGGGCAAGTCGTGCATGGAGGCCAGCAGGAGTTCGAGCCGTTTGGCCACAGCCTCGGCCCGCATCGTCAGGTCTTCGACCGACGCGCTCGAGCTTTCAGCCGTGGCGCCGGCCTTCTTCAGCACGGCCGTCATTTCATCGACTTGCGCAGAAAGCACGGCAATGGCCCCGCCCATGCCGCTTTCCAGGGTGCTGAAACGCGTGAGGCGCCGCGACAGGACAAGACAGTAGATCGCAGCGCCAAAGGCCCCGAAGGCGAGCAGAAAATCGGCAATGAGGGTCATTTCCAACTCCTTCAATTCAAAGCGAATTCCGTAACCAGCAAGTCACGGACGCTGCCTTCGCCGGTGACGATCTGGATGCGGCGCAGCAGTTGCGCCCGAAGACGGACAAGAACCGATGGCTGCTCGAGATCGGAGGGCTCCACCGCCCGAAGATACGTGTTCATCACGTCGAGGATGCGCGGCATGAGACGGGTGACCGCGGCCTGGCTTGCGGGATTGACCTCAAGCTGGGCCGTAAACCGCAGATGGGTGGCATGCGCGGTCGGCACGAGCGAGACGATCAGCGGCGGCACCGGAACAAAGACGGCCTCCATCGCCGAATCGCCCTTTGCCGGCCCTTTTGCCGCGGGCGCTGCGGCGAGCCCCGGCACCTTGCCGCTGTAAGTGACGAAGAACCCCGCGGCGCCAAGGATCAGGGCAAGCAAAACGCCGATCAGAAGGGGAAGTTTGCCCCTTTTCGGTTTGTCGCCGGCCTCCACCGTCGCGTCTGCCATCACTGCCTCCGACCGCTGTTCGCCGTCAGCTATAGGCCGGTTCCTCCTAACCGAATGTTAAGCCGGACCGCAGAACTTGAGGGCAGTCAGAACGACTCGGCCGATTTACGGGAGATACGCGTGCAACAAATCTTGGCGCTCTGGGGGGCACTCGACCTTCGCCGCAAACTGATCGTGACAGTTGCGACGGCAGCCATGTTCGCAGCGATTCTGGGGCTGTCGACTTTCGGGGCTTCCCCTCGCATGGCCCTTCTTTATGCGGGGCTCGAACCGGCCGCGGCCGGCGACGTTGTGAAAGCGCTCGACCAGCAGGGGGTGGCCTACCAGGTTCGCGGCCCTTCGCTCTGGGTGGATGCCAGCCGGCGCGACCAGCTGCGCATGACGCTTGCCGCCCAGGGCCTGCCGGCCAACGGGAATGCGGGCTACGAATTACTGGACAACCTCTCGGGCTTCGGCACGACGACCCAGATGTTCGATGCGATGTACTGGCGCGCGAAGGAGGGAGAACTGGCCCGCACAATCGCAGCCAGCCCGGATATCCGGTCGGCACGGGTCTATATTGCGCCGGCAAAATCCCAGCCTTTCCAAAAGGATGTAGCGCCGACCGCCAGTGTGATGGTGACCATGCGAAGCGGAAGCATCGGCCCCGACCAGGCCAAGGCCCTGCGCTATCTGGTGGCCTCGGCGGTGGCCGGATTGCAGCCGGCCAACGTGGTCATCGTCGATTCGCTTGCAGGGCTGATCGCGGCCGACGGCGGAACGGATGCGAGCCATGCGGCCGCCGACCGTGCTGCACGGCTCCAACAAAACGTCGAGGCTTTGCTGCAGGCGCGCGTGGGCCCGGGAAAGTCCGTGGTGGCCGTGAATATCGAGACGGTGACGGACCGGGAATCGATCGTTCAGAAGACGATCGATCCCAATGGCCGGGTCGCGATCAGCACGGACACGACGGACGCGTCGAATTCCTCGACCGATCAGGGCAACGCGGCCGTTACCGTGGCCAGCAACCTTCCGAACGGACAGGCCAATGCGCCGGGAAACACCTCGCAGAGCCAAAGCACGAATTCCCGGGAACGGACCAACTACGAAGTCTCTACGACCCAGCGTGAGGTCATCCGGGCGCCGGGCACGATCAAGCGGTTGAGCGTGGCCGTTCTCGTGGACGGGCTGACGACGACGGACGCAAAGGGCGCAACGGTCTGGGAGCCTCGGCCAGCCACTGAAATCGCGGCCCTTCAGGACCTCGTGGCCTCTGCCGTCGGGTTCGATGCCAAGAGGGGGGATGTGATCACGATCAAGTCGCTGCCGTTCCAGCCGGTCCCGGTTCGCGGCGTCGGGTCGGATCAGCCCTTCCTGGCCCGCCTGCAGGCCGATCCGATGTCCCTGATCCAGATCGCGCTGCTTGCCCTCGTGGCCTTGGGGCTCGGCCTGTTCGTCTTGCGCCCCGTGCTGACCGGCGCGCGCCGAACGGCCGCTTCGCTGCCACCACCGCAACCGGATGCCGCGGTATCACCTGCATCCGAAAGGGTCCTGACCGGGGAGATCGACGATCGGGAAGAGATGCCGGCCAACCTTAGCCTGATCTCCTCGACAGGTAGCCCCGAAGACATGCCGACCGATCCCGTCGCGCGCCTGAGGCGGCTGATCGAACAGCGGCAGGATGAAACGCTCGCAGTCCTGAAGACCTGGGTGGAAGACAGGGAGGAGCGCGCGTCTTGAGCAGTTCCCTCAGACTGGAAAGCTTCGAAGCGGCGGAACGGCCCCCGGGTACGGCCGGCGGGGAAAGCCTGGAACTCGAAGAGGCGAGGCTGGCTGCCTTCGAATCCGGCTATGCGGCCGGGTGGGAGGACGCGATCAACGCACAGAAGGAAGACAAGGCAAGCCAGCAGGCGGAGCTGTCGCGCAACCTGCAGGGCCTGTCGTTCACCTATCACGAGGCGCGCGCGCATGTTCTGGACGCCGTGCACCCGTTGTTTTCGGTGATGATCGCCAAGCTTCTTCCCGAAATCGCCCGGCAGAGCCTGCCGGAGGTCGTGATCCGGCACTTGTCGGAACTGGCCGAAAGCCTGGCCGACACGCCCGCAACGCTTGAGGTTCACCCGGCCTCCGCCCCCATGTTGAACGCTCTGCTGCAGGGGGAAAATGCACCACCGTTCCGCATCGTCGAGGAACCGACACTGAGCGAAGGGCAGGTTTACCTTCGTCTGGGTGCGCGCGAAACGCAGATCAACCTTGACCGCGCAATCGCGCAGATGCGCGCGATGGTCGAGGCCTTCTTCCAGACCAGCTTGGAGGCAGAAGCCCATGGATGAACGCACACCGCGTGGCGCAGAGGCGACGCACAGCAATCCTTTCACCCAGGTTCCGATAGAAATCCTGATCTCTGTCGGAAAGGCGCGCCCCCAAGTGCGCGACCTCTTGCGGTTGCAGATCGACTCGGTGCTGTCGCTCGACCGGCGCGTGGATGACCCGGTGGAACTTTACGTCGGCGACCGCCTCATCGCACGGGGCGAATTGCAGGAACTGGACGGGGACCGCGCCGGCCAGCTTGCGGTAAGGCTGACAGAGGTGGCCGACCTTGCGAACGGGCTTTGACCTGCGATCCCTTGCCCTTGCCGCCGCGATCGCAGGCGCGGCCACGCCGCTTTGGGCGCAGAGCCTTTCGGTTTCGCTGGGCGACGGTGGATCGCTCACTACACGAACGGTCGAGCTTTTTGCGCTGATCACGGTCCTGAGCCTCGCGCCGGGCCTTGCGATGATGGTGACCTGCTTTCCCTTCATCGTCACGGTTCTGTCGATCCTGCGCCAGGCGCTTGGCCTGCAGCAGGCGCCGCCAAACATGCTGATCGTCAGCCTCGCGCTTTTCATGACCTATTTCGTGATGGAGCCCGTCTTCCTGCATGCCTGGGCGCAGGGAGTGAAACCGCTGATCGATGGCGCCATCGGCATGGATGTCGCGTTCACGCGCGGGATCGCCCCGTTTCGCACCTTCATGGCCGGGCGGATCGACAGCGCCACCTTCGACGCGTTGCGCGCCCTGCGCCCGGACATCGGGGCGGGCGTCTCCGCGCAGGAAGCCCCGCTGTCGGTGCTGATCCCGACCTTCATGTTGAGCGAAGTTCAACGGGCTTTTGCCATCGGCTTCGTCATCTACCTGCCCTTCCTCATCATCGACATGGTCGTCTCTGCCGTCCTGATGTCGATGGGCATGATGATGGTGCCGCCGGCGATGGTGTCGCTGCCCTTCAAGCTGGGGTTCTTCGTGGTGGCCAACGGATGGGCGCTGGTCTCGGGCGCCCTTGTCCGAAGTTACTTCTGAGGAGGACGCGATGCGGAGACGGCTTCGATACTGGCCGGCCCCTGGGGGTGATCGTCCTCCGCCTCGTTGCGGGCCTCCAGATATTCGATCTGCAGGCGCTGCAATTCGGCAAGCTTTTCCCACTGGCGGGCCATCTGGTAGTCAAGCCGCTCATGCAACTGCCGGATTTCCAGTTCCGCCTTCAGGTTCACCTGGTAGTCGTTTTCAGACCGAAGGCGATCCTTCGCCTCCTGCCGTTTCTGGCTCATCATGATGATCGGCGCCTGAATGGCCGCGATGCAGGACAGGACGAGGTTCAGCAGAATGTAGGGATAGGGGTCGAACGGGCGCGTTTCGATGTAGTGAGAGTTGAGGGCGATCCAGCCGGCAAGAACCACCAGAAAGGAGATGATGAACGTCCAGGAACCGCCGAAGCCCGCAACGTGATCGGCCATGCGTTCGCCGAAGGTCTCTTTCTCCTCGATCTCTTCTTCGGGGTTCTGGGCAAGGATCTCCCCCGTCTCGAAGCTTTCGATGACCTCGCGATCCAGTTCGGACAGTTCCCCCCGCTCTTCCTCGAGAAGATCCTCGAGATAGAGCCTGCGATAACGGGCGAGGTCGTCACGGCAGACATGGCCGTCTTCGGGAAGATCGACATGATCTTCGCGCATCAGCGCAAGGATGCCCGGGCGAATGGCGCGAACCGGGCGCAGTTCGTGCATGCGGAAGGTCTTGCCGCAAACGTTGCAGATATCCTCTGCGGCATCGTCATCGCCAACGTCGTCGGTCATTTCACGCATAAGAACACCCCGCGCCAGTCAGGCCTGCCGATTAGCAGGACATGCGCGCAATATATACGGGCTTCATTGCACCAATTCGTGATTTTGACGCGATGCCGGCAGAGCTGTCATCGCGCGGGCAGCGTCCTGCCGGCTTGCCCATTGCCGCCAATCCGCCATAGCGCAAAAGGGGTCGCAATCTGCGCGCACGAACAGGGTGACGCCAGAGGCTGGCGCCCCCGATCAGGCGGCTTTACGCAGCTTTTCGACCGCGGACAGGACCAAGGGGTCAAGCCCGGCCGCGCCACCGTCGATGATCTCGAACAGTTGCTTGCGCATCCGGGGTTCCCAGAAGTCCTTGATGTGGCCGGCGACGCGGGTGACCCGCTCCCCCTCGGGCTGCGAGTGGAAGAAGGTGGCGATCTGGTTGGCCATATAGACGAGCTTGTCAGGCGACATTCTGGGACGCTCCGGTATCGATCCGCGACGGATGGGAAAACAGGGAAAAGCCGCCGTCGCGCACCAGCGCGGCGACAGTCAGGCCCGCCTCTTCGGCAAGGCGCAGGGCGTGGGCGGTGGGGGCCGAGGCCGCGATCAGGATCGGCGCCCCGGCCACGGCGCATTTCTGCACCATCTCGACCGAGACACGGCTGGTCAGGACGATGGCACCCGTCGTCGCGTCAACGCCCCGCCGCGCCAGCGCGCCGATCAGCTTATCCAGCGCATTGTGCCGGCCGACATCCTCGCGCGCCAGAACCAGCCCGTCGCCCGGACGCCAGAACCCCGCCGCGTGAACGGCCCGGGTCTGGTCATGGAGCGGCTGGGCATGGCGCAGCGCCTCGGCCGCCGTCAGAACCTGCGCGGCGGTCAGGGTCACGTCGCTCTCCGGCACCCGCGCCACGGGATGCAGCGCTTCCTCCAGGCTGTCGATCCCGCAGAGGCCGCAGCCCACGGGCCCCGCCATCGCGCGGCGGCGGGCGGCCATGGCATCGGCCAGCGTCTCGGGCAGCCAAAGCTGCGCCTCGATGCCCCGCTCATGCGCCACGACCTCGATCCGCTCGATCTGGGCGGGAGACGTGATCACATGCTCGGTCAGGCTGAACCCGACGGCAAAATCCTCAAGGTCGTCCGGCGTGGCCATCATCACGGCATGGGTGGAGCCGTTATAGACCATGGCCACCGGGGTTTCTTCGGGGACGGCCCGCAAGCCGCCATGCGCACCGCCCGGACGGACGGTAACACAGGGCACGCTGGCGGACCGTTCGGCCATCATTCGGCCGCGGGCAGGACGCGACGCGACATATCCGCCTGCGCGGCATATTCGGTCTGCCACTCGGTCGGCCCGTTCGAGGGCGCGACCTGCACCGCCGTCACCTTGTATTCCGGGCAGTTGGTCGCCCAGTCGGAATAATCGGTGGTGATGACGTTGGCCTGCGTCGTCGGGTGGTGGAAGGTCGTGTAAACCACGCCCGGCGCCACCCGGTCCGTCACCCGCGCCTTGAGCGAGGTATCGCCCGTCCGCGACGACAGGCGCACATAGTCGCCGTCGTTGATGCCGCGGTCCTCGGCATCCTGCGGATGGATTTCCAGCAGATCCTCGGGGTGCCAGGCGGTGTTCTCCGTCCGGCGGGTCTGCGCGCCCACGTTGTATTGCGACAGGATCCGGCCTGTGGTCAGCAACAGCGGGAAGCGCGGTCCGACCTTTTCGTCGGTCGCCACGTATTCCGTGTTGATGAACTTGCCCTTGCCCCGGACGAAGCCGTCAACATGCATGAGCGGCGTTCCGTCCGGCGACTTGTCGTTGCAAGGCCACTGGACCGAGCCCATTTCCTCGATCTTCTCGTAGGTCACGCCGGCAAAGCTGGGCGTGGTCGCCGCGATCTCGGCCATGATCTGGCTGGGATGGGTATAGGTCCAGTTCGCGCCCATGGCGTTCGCCAGAAGTTGCGTCACTTCCCAGTCGGCATAGCCGTTCTTCGGCGCCATCACGCGGCGCACCATGTTGATGCGGCGCTCGGCGTTGGTGAAGGTCCCGTCCTTTTCAAGGAAGGTCGAGCCGGGCAGGAAGACATGGGCGTAGTTCGCGGTCTCGTTCAGGAACAGGTCGTGGACGATCACGCACTCCATCGCCTTCAGACCGGCAGAGACGTGATGCGTATCCGGGTCGGATTGCAGGATGTCCTCGCCCTGAATGTAGATGCCCTTGAAGGTGCCATCGACCGCGGCATCCAGCATGTTCGGAATGCGCAGGCCGGGTTCGTTCGGGATCTCGACACCCCAGAGGGTTTCGTAGATCGCGCGCACGTCGTCGTTCTTCACATGGCGGTAGCCCGGCAGTTCATGCGGGAACGACCCCATGTCGCAAGAGCCCTGCACGTTGTTCTGGCCGCGCAGCGGGTTCACGCCCACGCCGGGACGGCCGATGTTGCCGGTCAGCATGGCGAGGTTGGCGATGCCGATCACCGAGGTTGAGCCCTGGCTGTGTTCCGTGACGCCCAGCCCGTAGTAGATCGCGCCGTTGCCGCCCTTGGCGAAAAGACGCGCCGCGGCGCGCAGTTCGGCGGCCGGGACGCCGGTCTTGGCCTCGGTCGCCTCGGGGCTGCGGCTCGGGTCAGAGACGAAGGCCGCGTAGTCCTGGAACTCGTCCCAGTCGCAGCGGGTGCGGATGAACTCTTCGTTCATCAGCCCCTCGGTCACGATCACATGGGCGAGCGCGGTCAGCACGGCAACATTGGTGCCGGGCTTCAGTTGCAGGTGATGCGCGGCGCGGATGTGGGGCGACTTCACCAGATCGATCCGGCGCGGGTCGATCACGATCAGCTTCGCGCCCTGCCGCAGCCGCTTCTTCATGCGCGAGCCGAAGACCGGGTGGCCGTCGGTCGGGTTTGCGCCGATCACGATGATGACGTCGCTCTGTTCGACCGAGTCGAAGTCCTGCGTCCCGGCCGAGGTGCCGAAGGTCTGGCCAAGGCCATAGCCGGTCGGCGAATGGCAGACGCGGGCACAGGTGTCGGTGTTGTTGTTGCCGAAGACCGCGCGGGCGAGCTTCTGCACGAGGTAGGTCTCTTCGTTCGTGCAGCGCGACGAGGTGATGACGCCGATCGACTCCTTGCCGTGCTTGGCTTGCAGGTCGCGCAGGCGCTTGGCGGCAAAACCAAGGGCCTCGTCCCAGCTCACTTCGCGCCACGGGTCCTCGATCCGCTCGCGGATCATCGGTTTCAGCACGCGGTCCTGATGCTGGGCATAGCCCCATGCGAAACGGCCCTTGACGCAGGAATGGCCGCGGTTGGCCTTGCCGTTCTTGTAGGGAACCATCCGGACCAGTTCGTCGCCGCGCATCTCGGCCTTGAACGAGCAGCCGACACCGCAATAGGCGCAGGTCGTCACGACCGAGCGTTCCGGCGTGCCGATCTCGATCACGGATTTTTCCTGCAGCGTCGCGGTCGGGCAGGCCTGAACGCAGGCACCGCAGCTCACGCAATCCGACGACATGAAGTTATCGCCAGCCATCCCGGCAGACACGACGCTGTCCCAGCCGCGGCCCTGGATGGTCAGGGCGAAGGTGCCCTGCACTTCCTCACAGGCGCGCACGCAGCGCGAGCACACGATGCACTTGGACGGATCGAAGGTGAAATAGGGGTTCGAGTCATCCTTCGGCAGCCAGGTCGGATTGGCCTCGCCGCTGGTGTTCTTGGGGCGGAAGTGGGTTTCCACCGCCTCGTAGCGCACATCGCGCAGACCCACGGCGCCCGCCATGTCCTGCAACTCGCAATCGCCGTTGGCCGCGCAGGTCAGGCAGTCCAGCGGGTGGTCGGAGATGTAAAGCTCCATCACCCCCTTGCGAAGCTGCTTGAGCTTGCCGGTCTGGGTGTGCACGACCATGCCGGGGGCGACCGGCGTGGTGCAGGACGCGGGCGTGCCGGCGCGGCCTTCGATCTCGACCACGCAAAGGCGGCAGGAGCCGAACGCCTCGAGGCTGTCGGTGGCGCAAAGCTTCGGCACGGTGATGCCGGCTTCCTTGGCGGCCCGCATGACCGACGTGCCCGCGGGCACCGTCACCTCGAAACCGTCGATGGTCAGCGTCACCTGTTCCTTGGACCGGGACGCGGGCGTGCCGTAATCGGCATCGGGAATGATGAAGTCTTTCATTCGGCAGCCTCCTGTTGGGCGGTGCGGAAGTCATCGGGGAAGTGGGTCAGGGCGCTCATCACCGGATAGGGCGTGAAGCCCCCCAATGCGCAGAGCGAACCCAGCTTCATGGTGTTGCAGAGATCGGTCAGGATCGGGATGGCAGAGCTGTCGCCGCGGGCGATCCGGTCAACCGTCTCGACCCCGCGCACGGCGCCGATCCGGCAGGGCGTGCATTTCCCGCAGGATTCGATGGCGCAGAACTCCATGGCAAAACGGGCCATCTTCAGCATGTCGGCGGTGTCGTCGAACACCGTCAGACCGGCATGGCCGACGAGCCCGTCCTTGCCCGCGAATTCTTCGTAGCCGAACGGCGTGTCGAACAGCGCGCGCGGGAAATAGGCGCCCAACGGGCCGCCGACCTGCACCGCCTTGACGGGCCGCCCGGACGCCGTGCCGCCGCCGATATCATCCACGATCTCGCCCAGCGACAGGCCGAAGGCGGTCTCGAACAAGCCGCCGCGCTTGACGTTTCCGGCGATCTGCAAGGGGATCGTGCCGCGCGACCGGCCAAGGCCGAAGTCCTTGTAGAAGGCAGCGCCCCGTTCGAAGATCACCGGCACGGTCGCCAGCGAGATCACGTTGTTCACCACCGTCGGCTTGCCAAGGAAGCCTTCCAGCGCCGGCAGCGGCGGTTTCGCCCGCACCACGCCGCGCTTGCCTTCAAGGCTGTTGAGCAGCGATGTCTCTTCGCCGCAGACATAGGCGCCCGCGCCAACGCGGACCCACATGTCGAAGGCCTTGCCGGACCCCAGGACGGACTGGCCAAGAATGCCTTCCGCCCGCGCGATCTCGATCGCGTTTTCCATCACCTCGATGGCATCGGGGTATTCCGACCGGATATAGACATATCCCCGCGTCGCCCCGGTGCCGATGCCGGCAATCGTCATGCCTTCGATCAGGGTGAAGGGGTCGCCTTCCATCAGCATGCGGTCGGCGAAGGTGGCGCTGTCGCCCTCGTCCGCGTTGCAGACGATGTATTTCTGATCCGCCTTCGCGCCCTGAACGGTCTTCCACTTGATGCCGGTGGGGAAGCCCGCACCGCCACGGCCGCGCAGGCCGCTTTCGGTGACCTCGGCCACGATGTCCTCGGCCGCCATCTCCAGCGCGCGCTTCAGACCCTTGAGGCCGTGATGGGCGGTGTAATCGGCAAGGCTGAGTGGATCGACCACGCCCACGCGGGCAAAGGTCAGGCGGGTCTGCGACTTCAGCCAGCCGATATCTTCGGTCAGGCCATGGGCAAGCGGGTGATCGCCGAAGGACGCGTCGAAGAGCGCGGGCACATCTGCGGCGGTCACGGGGCCGAACGCCTTGCGGCCCTCGGCGGTCTCGACCTCCAGCAGGGGTTCGAGGAACACCATGCCGCGGCTGCCGTTGCGCACCAGCGTCACGTCGATGCCACGGGCCTTCGCCTCGGTCAGGACGGCCGCGGCCACATCGTCGGCGCCAAGGGCTTTCGCGGCAGCGTCGCGGGGAACGTAGATCTTCATGCGCCCATCTCCGTCAGGATCTTCTCAAGCCGCGCCACGTCAAGGTTTCCGACCAGCTTGCCATCGACCATCGCGGCCGGTCCACAGGCACAAAGGCCAAGGCAGAACACCTCTTCCAGCGTCACGCCGCCGCCCGGGGTCGTCTCGTGGAAATCCACCCCCAGAAGCTGCTTGGCATGATCGACGACCGCATCCGCGCCGCGCGCCTGACAGGCCTCGGCCCGGCAGATCTTCACGACATGACGGCCCGCGGGCTCGGTGCGGAAATCGTGGTAGAAGGACATCACCCCGTGCACTTCGGCCCGCGTCAGGTTCAGCCGCTCCGCGATCCGCGGCAGCGCGTCCTGCGGCACGTAGCCGAAAGCTTCCTGCACCGCGTGCAGAATGGGCAGAAGCGGTCCCTCAAGACCGGAAAGCTCCGCGACGATATCGTCCGTGCGCTGCTGAACCGCGTCCGCAGTCATGATGTCCTCCCGAATGGCGCCTGCGGTGGGTTTTGTCACAGTCAGGCCACGATTCAATATCGAAGTTTCGTCGGTCGATAGAAAAACTCTATCAAACCCTCACCCCTCCGATATCGCACCCGCCTCTTGCATCAGCGCAGCCAAAACCGGCGTATGAGGTTCCCGATGCGGCGCAATCAGGCCGACGGAATGCTCCACATCCGGGTCGCGGATCGGGATCATGCGCAGTTTCTTGCCCTTTGCATGGAACTCGGCCAGCTTCGTGGGCAGGATCGTCGCCCAGCGGCCCGAAACCACATGGGCGATGATGACCACCGTGGAATTCGATTCGACGGTCGCCAGCGGCGTGACACCCGCCTTGGCAAGACACTGGTCGATGATCCGGCGGTTCTGCATGTCCGGCGTCAAAAGGCAAAGCGGCGAGCCGCCGACCTCGGCCCAGCCGACCTCCAGCCGCTCGAACAGGATGTGCCCCGGCGCGCAGACCAGCGTATACTTCTCGCGGTAAAGAGGGATGCTGGTGACACGGCCAAGCGGTTCGTTATCGAGATAGGTGATCCCGGCATCCAGTTCGAGGTTCTCCATCATCGACAGGATCTCGATCGAGGTGCGCGAGAAGAAGGTGAAATGCACGTTCGGATGGCTGCGCGAAAAGGCCATGGAAAGCTGGGTTGCCACCGTCAGCGCGGTCGGGATCACACCGATGCGGATGCGCCCCGACAGGCCCTGACGCGCGGCGCGCATCTCGTCGCGCATCGCCCGGCTGTCGCCCACGATCTTGCGCGCCCAGTCGAGCACGCGCAGCCCCTCGGGTGTGAGCCCCCCGAAGCGCGACCCGCGCCAGACAAGCTGGACGCCAAGCTGCTCTTCCAGTTGACGGATCGCCACCGACAGGGTGGGCTGCGTGACGCCGCAGACCTCGGCCGCGCGACCGAAGTGCTGTTCGCGCGCAAGGGCGATGAACATTTCCAGCTTTTCAATCATCCGGGCCTCCCGGCAGCAGGATAGCGGCTGCGGACGGCAGGAGAAAGCCACGACGACAGAGGGGCTTGCCGCCCGCCCGCCGCTTCGTCACAGTCCCCCGGGTCAGCAGGCGAGGGATCATGCGCAAAGGTATCGTCTTTCTGGTTCTGGGCTATGTCCTGAGCCAGTTCTACCGCGCCTTCCTTGCCGTCATGGCGCCTTACCTCATCCATGATATCGGCGCCTCTGCCGAAAGCCTCGCGCGGGCCTCGGGGCTGTGGTTCGTGGCCTTCGCGGTCTCGCAGCTTCCCGTTGGCTGGGCACTGGACCGGATCGGCCCGCGCCTGACGGCGGCGGTGCCGCTGGCCGTCTGCGGCGGTGGCGGGGCGGTGCTGTTCGCCGCGGCGCAGGGGCCGGGGGCGATCACGGCGGCCATGGTCCTGATCGGGATCGGCTGCGCGCCGGTGCTGGTCGCGGCCTACTACATCTACGCGCGCGAGTTCCCGCCCGCGATGTTCGGCACGCTGGCGGGCCTGTCCATCGGCTTCGGGTCGTTCGGCAACATCGCGGGGACGCTGCCGCTGGCATGGGCCGTGGCGACGATCGGCTGGCGCGTCACGGTGCTTCTGTCGGCCCTCGTGACACTGGGCGTGGCGGCGGCGCTGGCACGCTACATCCGCGACCCGGAGCGGTTGCCGCACGGCGCGGCCAAGGGCAGCCTGCTGGACCTGTTGCGCCAGCCCGCGCTGTGGTTCATCGCGCCGATGATGATCGCGGGCTATGCCCCGGCCGCCGATGTGCGGGGGCTGTGGGTCGGCCCCTACCTCGCGGATGTCTATGGGCTGAAGGCGGGCGGGATCGGCTGGGCGAGCCTCATCATGGGGCTGGCGATGGTGGCGGGGAACTTCGCCTATGGCCCGCTCGACCGGCTGCTGCGGTCGCGCAAATGGGGGGTCTTCGGCGGCAACGTCCTGGCGATGCTCTGCCTGCTGGGTCTGGGCCTGTTCCCCGCCGCGGGGCTCTGGCCCGCGGTGGCGGGGCTGGCCGCGCTTGGCTTTGTCGGCGCTTCTTATCCGGCGGTGATGGCGCATGGACGGGCGTTCTTTCCGCCGCATCTGGTCGGACGCGGGGTCACCTTCCTCACGCTCATCGGGATCGGCGGAACCGGGGCGATGCAGGTCGTCACCGGCGGCATTCACCGCGCCTTCGCAACGGGGCCCGCGGCCAGTGCCTATGGCGCGATCTTCCTCTTTTTCGCGGCCTTCGTGGCGCTGTCGCTGGTGCTGTATCTCTTCAGCGCCGACCGGGTGGACTGAGCCTTGGCTTTGACAGCCCGCCCCCTGCCCGATATGCGGTCCTGGCATCGCAACAGGGGGCACGGGTGAGCGGGACGCCGATCGACTGGACGAAGACCGAGGTGATCGCCCCGAATTTCAAGCGCCGCCTGTCCGGCGTGACGGCGACGATCCTGCGGCTGGTGCCGGTGCAGGCGCGGCGGATCGGGATCGTTGCGACCGGGCCGGGGCTGCCGAGGGACGTGCCGCAGGTGCCGCTCCGGGCCGTTGTCAGCCTGCCGCGCGACCGCTGGCGGATCTGGCACGCGCGGCGCAACAACGAGATGATCGTGGGTCTTCTGTTGCGCCGTGTGCTGCGGCGGAAGCTGCGGCTTCTGTTCACCTCCGCCGCGCAGCGTCGGCATACGCGCCTCACGAAATGGCTGGTCATGCAGCAGGACGCGGTGATCGCCACCAGCCAGAAGGCCGCGAGCTATCTGGACCGCCCCGCGACCGTGGTCATGCATGGCGTGGATACCGACACCTTCCACCCGGCCCCCGATCGCGCTGCCCTGCGGCGGGAACTGGGCCTGCCGGGCGACGCCCTGCTGATCGGCTGCTTCGGCCGCATCCGGGCGCAGAAGGGGGTGGACCTGCTGGTCGCCGCGGCGCTCGAGTTGCTGCCTGCCCATCCGCAGGCCATCGTCCTTTTCTCTGGCCGCCTGCTGCCGAAGCACGAAGGCTTCAAGGCAGAGCTGGATGCGAAGATCGCCGCCGCGGGGCTGGCCGACCGCATCCGCTTTCTGGGCGAGGTGCCGTGGGCGCAGCTGGTGAAGTTGCACCAGTCGCTTGACCTTTACGTCGCGCCTGCCCGGTGGGAGGGGTTCGGCCTGACCCCGCTCGAAGCCATGGCCTGCGGCACGCCGGTGGTCGCCAGCGACGTGGGCGCCTATCGCGAACTGATCGACGAGGGCGTGACCGGCACGGTGGTGCCGCCCGACGATGGCACGGCGCTGACGCAGGCGATCCGGGACTGGATCGAGACGCCGGGCCGGCTGGCCAAGGCGCGGCCCGCCTGCCGCGCGCATGTCGAGGCGCAGTTCCCGATCGAGCGCGAGGCCGAAGGCGTCATCGCCGTCTATCGCACGCTGCTCGACCGGGGGTGAAGCAGAGCTACGTCGGCCCGCAATCACGGCGCGCAGCGCCGCCGGCCGGCCCCCGACCTCAGCCGTGGCTGCCCCACGGCCCGTGGTGGCTGTCCGCCCCATCGAGCCGGTCGAAGCCATGCGCGCCGAAGAAATCCCGCTGCCCCTGGATCAGGTTCGCGGTGGACCGTTCGGTGCGCATCATGTCGAAATAGGCCAGACCCGCCGACAGTGCCGGCATCGGCAGCCCGTTCATCGCCGCCGCCGCCACCGCCTGACGCAACGCGCCATGCGTGGCCTTCAGCCGGTCCGCGAAGGCCGGCGCCAGCATCAGGTTGCGGTCGGGCGCGCCCGACAGCGCCTCGGCCATGTCGTTCAGCATGGCCGAACGGATGATGCAGCCCTCGCGCCAGACGCGGGCGATCTCGGGCAGCGGCAGCGGCCAGTCGAAGGCCTTCGCCGCCGCGCCGATCATCGCGAAGCCTTGGGCGTAGCACAGGATCTTGCCGCAGATCAGCGCCTGTTCCAGCGTGTCGATGCCAAAGGCGTCGGTGCGCTGCGGGGCGGCGCCGAAGGCAGCCTGCCCCTCCTTCCGCTCGGGCAGCCGGGCCGAGATGTTGCGGGCAGCCACGGCGGCCTCGATCACCGTGATCGGGGCGGCCAGATGCTGCGCCTCGATGGCGGTCCAGCGGCCGGTGCCCTTCTGGCCCGCTCGGTCGAGGATCGCGTCCAGCATCGCCCCCCCGCCGATGGGGTCGGTCGCGGCGGCCACCTCGCCCGAGATCTCGATCAGGTAGCTTTGCAACGGCCCCCGGTTCCAGCGGCGGAACACGTCGGCGATCTCGCCCGCCGTCATGCCCAAGCCGTCGCGCATCACGCCATAGACCTCGGCGATCATCTGCATGTCGGCATATTCGATGCCGTTGTGCACCGCCTTGACGAAATGGCCCGCGCCGCCCGGCCCCATGTAGGTCGCGCAGGGCGTGCCCTCGTATTTGGCCGCGATCGCCTCAAGAATATGGGACACGCGATCCCAGTCGGCCTTTTCGCCCCCGCCCATGATCGAAGGGCCGTGGCGCGCGCCTTCCTCGCCCCCCGAGACACCGATCCCGAGGAAGCGCGGCCCGCCCTTGGCGGCATCCGCCGCGCGGCGATCTGTGTCGTGGAAATTGGCGTTGCCCGCGTCGATGATCAGGTCGCCCGGCTCAAGAAGCGGGGTGAGCCGCTTGATCTGTTCGTCCACGACCGGGCCTGCGGGCACCATCAGGATGATGGCCCGCGGCCGCGCGATGGCTGCGACGAAGGCCTCCAGCGTTTCGGCGGGGGTGATCCGGTCGGCGAACGGCGCGCCCTGCGCCGCCGCGTGGAAGGCGTGCGTCGTCTCGGCCGTGCGGTTCCAGACCGCGATGGCAA
The DNA here is from genome assembly GCA_028875855.1 of Paracoccaceae bacterium. Classification (GTDB taxonomy): domain Bacteria; phylum Pseudomonadota; class Alphaproteobacteria; order Rhodobacterales; family Rhodobacteraceae; genus Solirhodobacter. The sequence continues at coordinate 5,840 of JAGWVA010000017.1, read as the reverse complement.
AGCCTTTCTCGGCAATGTTGAGCGCCAGCGAGGCCCCCATTGTTCCCAGACCGATCAGGCCGATTTCGGCTTTGCTCATGGCTCTTGCCCCCATTAGATGGACGTGTCGGATATCGCTGTTGACCGCGTTATAGGTGACATTTGGTATCGTTACCATACACGCAGCACCGCCGCGAACGAGAATTCTTTGCACGCGAAGCGCCACGCCCAAGGGCCCCGCCCCGTGCCGCAGGGCCGATGACGCCGCGGCGATCACGGGCTTCCGCCATTGCAATATAGCCTTCGATCGGCCATCTGGTGCCGAGTAAATTCGCAAGGCATGAGATGATTGCACGATTGTTCCGCAAGATCCATGAATGGGAAAGGTCGCTTCACGACCGTTTTACCCATGACATCGTGGACCCGTTTCACCGGCGGCAATCCAAGATCTACGTGGACTGGTTCGATCACGGCGTGCTGCGGCGACTGTGGCACAATTACGAGAAGGTCGCCCCGGGCGTCTTCCGGTCCAACCACCCCGACCACGACCGGCTGGAGGACATGGTTGCCCGCGGCATTCGCACGATCCTGAACGTGCGCGGCGGCCAGCACCTCGCCCACCACAAGTTCGAGGAAGAAAGCTGCCGCAAGCTGGGTCTGGAACTGGTCACCGTGCCGATGTCGGCCCGCACCGCGCCCGAGGCAGAGACGCTTCTGAACCTGATCCGCGTCATGGGCGAGATCGAGAAGCCCTTTCTCATGCATTGCAAGTCGGGGGCCGACCGCACCGGCCTCGCCGCGGCGATCTACCTGATGCATTACGAAAACGCGCCGCTTTCCGTCGCGCGTCGGCAGCTTCATCCGCGGTTCCTGCACTTCCGGCAGACGAAAACCGGCATCCTCGATCACGTGCTTGACCTTTACGACGAGCGGCTCAAACGCGGGCCGATCCCCTTCGCGGACTGGATCGCCACGGAATACGACCGGGATGCCGCCGCGCAATGGTTCGACCGCAAGCCGAGGAAATCCGCGTGAGGGGACCGATCGACTGGCTGCGGTTCCGCCTTGCCCGCCTGACGCGGAACGAGAGGGCGCTGGCCCGCTGGTCGATTGCCGAAGACGCGATGCTGGACGACCTTGCTGGCAAGCGCGTGGCGTTGGTGGGCAATGCCCGCGCCCTTGCGCAGGGGCAGGCCGGGGCCGAGATCGACGCCCATGACATCGTGATCCGGATCAATCGCGCGCCGATGCCGGCGGCCGCCTCGCATGGGCGGCGCACGGACTGGCTTGCGCTGGCGGTGCGGCTGGATCGGTCGGCACTTGCGGCGCTGGACCCGCGGCTGACACTGTGGATGAGCCACAAGCGCAAGCGGCTGCCCTGGGCGGTGGTGACGCGGCGCTTCTACCTGTTCCCGCAGGATCACATCCGCCGGATCTGGCAAAGCCTTGGCGCGCAGCCGACGACGGGGTTGATGATGATCGATCTGCTGGCGCGGTCCCGCGCGGCGAAGATCGACCTTTACGGCTTCGACTTCTTCGCCTCGCTGTCGCTTTCGGGGCGGCGGTCGGCCGATCAGGTGCCGCACGATTTCACCGACGAGAAGAGCTTCGTCGAGGCGCTTCTGACGCGCGATCCCCGCGTCACGCTGCATCCCTGCGCCGCCGACTGATCCCGCGATTTCCCTTTTACACCGCCGGCGCATGCGCTACATGGCGCCGTCCTATGGCGTGAAAGGAGATCCTCATGGGTTACAGGGTCGTCGTCGCGGGCGCCACCGGAAACGTGGGCCGCGAAATGCTGAACATCCTCGCCGAGCGCGAGTTCCCGGTTGACGAGATCGCCGCCCTGGCGAGCCGCAAATCGCTGGGCACCGAGGTCAGCTTTGGCGACAAGACGCTGAAAACGCAGGATCTGGACACGTTCGATTTCAAGGGCTGGGATATTGCCCTCTTCGCCGTCGGCTCTGGCCCGACGAAGACCTATGCGCCCAAGGCCGCCGCGGCGGGCTGCGTGGTGATCGACAATTCGTCGCTCTATCGCTACGACCCGGACATTCCGCTGGTCGTGCCGGAAGTGAACGCCGAAGCCGTCGATGGCTACGCCAAGCGCAACATCATCGCGAACCCCAACTGCTCGACCGCGCAGATGGTGGTGGCGCTGAAGCCGCTGCACGACCGCGCGAAGATCAAGCGGGTGGTGGTTGCGACCTACCAATCCGTCTCGGGCGCCGGCAAGGAAGGCATGGACGAGCTGTGGAACCAGACCAAGGGGATGTATGTCCCCGGCGCCGAGGTCGAGCCGTCCAAGTTCACCAAGCAGATCGCCTTCAACGTGATCCCGCATATCGACGTCTTCCTCGAGGATGGGTCCACCAAGGAAGAGTGGAAGATGGTCGCCGAGACGAAGAAGATCCTCGACAAGTCGATCAAGGTGACCGCGACCTGCGTGCGCGTGCCAGTGTTCGTCGGCCATTCCGAAGCGATCAACATCGAGTTCGAGGATCATCTGGACGAGGCCGAGGCCCGCGACATCCTGCGCGAAGCCCCGGGCGTTCTGGTGGTCGACAAGCGCGAGAACGGCGGCTACGTGACGCCCATCGAATGCGTCGGCGACTATGCCACCTTCGTCAGCCGCATCCGTCAGGATTCGACGATCGACAACGGCATCAACCTCTGGTGCGTGTCCGACAACCTGCGCAAGGGCGCCGCGCTGAACGCGGTGCAGATCGCCGAAGTGCTGGGCAAGCGCTGCCTCAAGAAGGGCTGACGACGCAGACGGCCCCGGCACAGGGGCCGTCACGCACTCTCTGCACCCTGCGCCTTGCTCATCGGGCGTGGATTGCTTGGGCCGATGCCGCGACAGGACGAGGAACGGACATGCGGACCTACGCCATCGGGGATATCCACGGACATATCGGCCTGCTGACCGAGGTCCATGCCCGCATCGCCGCCGACCGTGCACGCACCGGGGACGCCACGGCGCCCGTGGTGCATCTCGGCGATCTGGTGGACCGCGGCCCCGACAGCGCGGGCGTCATCGAATACCTGCGCAAAGGGATCGAGGCGGGAGAGCCGTGGATCGTCCTGAAGGGCAACCACGACCGGATGTTCTATTCCTTCCTCGACGACATCCGCTATCACGATCCGGGCCTGCGCAGCGACCTTGGCTGGCTGCATCCCCGGCTTGGGGGCGCGGCGACGCTTGCGTCCTACGGCATCGCCAATCCCGGCGACCGGCCGCTGGCCCCGGTGCATCAAGAGGCGCTGGCCGCCGTGCCGCAGGCGCATCGCGTGTTCCTTGAAACCCGCCCCACATGGGTCCGGCGCGGCGACGTGCTCTTCGTCCATGCCGGCATCCGGCCCGGTGTTCCAATGCAGGCGCAAAGCGAGGATGACCTTGTCTGGATCCGTCAGGGCTTCCTCGACGATCCGCGCGATCATGGCTTTCTGGTCGTGCATGGCCATACCGCGCTGGACGCGCCCACCCATTACGGGAACCGCGTGAACATCGATTCCAGCGCCGCCTATGGCGGGCCGCTGACCTCGGTGGTGATCGAGGGGCGCGACGTCTTCCGCCTGACCGAGGCGGGCCGCGTTCCGCTGGTGCCCTGACGCTCAGCCCGTCATCCGCACCAGATCGACAGACTCCGGGGTCAACCCGTCGGCATTCATCACCTGCAACAACCGCTCTCCGTCCAGCGTGACATAGACCGCGCCCGGCTCTGGGCCGGGGTCGATGGAAAGATGCGGGTCGGGATGGGTCACGGGGTCGTATTGCACCTCGATCCGGTCCTGCGCGGGGTCGAAATCGTGGATCTTGGCGGCGTCGCCGGTCGCGATCCAGTCGCCCGCAACAATCGTATCGGCCCCGTCGCCGCCGCTGACCTGGTCGCCGGCCCCCGCGACGATCCGGTCATCCCCGGCCCCGCCATCGAGGTGGTCCGCATCGTCGGCCGCCCCGGCCTGCGGATCATGGCCCTGCATGTGCGGATCGATGCCCCAGAGCGTGTCGTTTCCATCGCCGCCCATCAGCGTGTCCTGCCCTGTCCCGCCGACAAGGCTGTCATCCCCGGAATGGCCAAGGAGCTGATCGTTCCCCGCCCCGCCCATGAGCGTATCGGCCCCGTCGCCCCCCAGAAGCGTGTCGTCGCCCGCGCCGCCATCAAGGGAATCGTCGCCCGCATGCCCGGCAAGACTGTCGTCGCCCGCACCGCCCGTCAGCGTGTCGTTCCCGTCCCCCCCTTGCAGGTCGTCATTGCCCGCGCCGCCTGTCAGGCTGTCGTCGCCCGCGCCGCCTGTCAGCGTATCCTGCCCCGCCCCGCCATCGACCGTGTCAGTGCCGTCCGTCCCGGCGATCGCATCGGTGCCCGCGGCGCCCGTGAGGCTGTCGCCGTAGGGGCTGGCAAAGCTCTGCGGCGTATCGGGGAGCAGCGGCGCCACGACGGCGCCGGTCAGCGTATCCTGCCCCGGGTCCGCGGGCAGCGCCGGGTCCAGCGGCTGATCGGCCGGTCCCGTGGCGGCGGGGTCGTGATCGGGAACGGCTGGGGCGGCGGGATCGAGCGGCTGTTCCGCGGGGCCCGTCGCACCGGGGTCCTGCACCGGCTCGGCCGGAAGCGAAGGGTCGAGCGGCTCGTTCACGGACCCGGCGCCCGTATCCCCGGGCGGCACAGCGGGAACCGACGGATCGAGCGGGGACAGGGCGTCCGTGCCGGCAGTCTGGCTGCCGGCGGCAGGGTCGCCCGGGTCGAGGGGCTGGTCCGTCGCGGCAGGGCCCTGCTCCGTGCCATGCGCGTCCGTCGGCACCTCGGTCGTGTTGGCGTGCAGGTTCAGGAAATCCTCGATGCCCGGGATGCCCGCCGTATCGGTCAGCCCCGAGCCATCCGCGCCCTCTTCATCCTCGCCGTGCTGGGGCGCGGTCGGATCGGCGTCCTGCTCATCGTCATGGCCCGCATCAGAGGGCGAAAGGTCCAGAAACACGCTGGCGACGGCCAGCCCCAGAAGCCCGATCAGTCCCAACATACCCATCACCCCATGCCGCGCGACCGGGCGGCCGGTTAACCATGATTTCGGTTAAACATATGTAATATAATGATTATATCAGAACAGAGGCCCGTGCCAAAGGCCGATCTGCCCTTGTCATTAATGCTGGACTAATGCGACCGGCGACCGCCGCCCTTCCGGCGCCTGTCACGGCCCGGCCCTGCCGCGACGGTTGCATTTCCGCTTTTCTTCCTGCGGGATTTCCCCTATACGCGCGCATCCGCTCTGCGGACTGACCTCCACGGGCCCTGCTGGACGACATCCCGGCCTGCGCCATCACCTTCCGAAAGGAGACCCCGATGTCGATTACGGTTGAAGAGAAGAACCGCCTGATCAAGGAATTCGCGACCAAGGAAGGCGACACCGGCTCGCCCGAAGTTCAGGTCGCCATCCTCACCTCGCGCATCGCGACGCTGACCGAGCACTTCAAGACCCACCGGAAGGACAACCACTCCCGTCGTGGCCTTCTGATGATGGTCGCGCAGCGCCGCAAGCTGCTGGACTACCTCAAGGGCAAGGACGAGGGGCGCTATCAGTCGCTCATCGCGCGCCTCGGCATCCGCCGCTAAGCGCAGCCCAAGGGCAAACGATCAGGGCCACGGCATCGTCCGTGGCCTTTTTCGTTTGCGACCCAGATCCGCCGCCTTCTGCAATCCCGCTTCCCAAACCCCCGGTTTTGCTGTATCCGCCCGCCATCTGAGACGTGACGCCTTTCGGCCCCCGGGCGCGTGCGAGAAGGATTGGGGGCGGCGGCAATGGGGCCGCCATGCAAACGGGAGACCCGGCAGGGGCCGGGAGTGCTCCCCCATAGGATACGCTAG
>JAGWVA010000124.1 GCA_028875855.1 Paracoccaceae bacterium | reverse complement strand
CCAGATACCCGGCGATCGCTTCGACATTTTCACAATGAGCCCCCTCGGGCCTGAACTTGATGTATTGCATGAGAGATATATCCGGCTGTTGGGAATGGTCAGGTCTTGTCGACCCGAGCAATCAAGTTGATGCGCGCACGTTCCGTTTGGAACGCGGTCAGATGGACCGTATGAGGCGGATGTCTCGGTGCGCTTTCATAGCTCTGGGATGGGCCGTTTCACGCCTTCGGTCAAGTCCGGTGACAATGTCTCGAGCATAAAATAGAGCCGCCGCCCCTCGTGAGGGGCGGCGAACCGGGGTCTAATTGATTTCAGTAGCTTACGCGGTAGTGGAAGAAATATGCCGTGTTTGTGGAAGGTTTTTTCCCAAAAATGGCTCTGAATTGCCTGTCATTACAGTCTCGACAACATCCGGACTAAGCCCGTCAGCCGCATTTCGAGAAGCCGCAACTGGCGCAGGTCATGCAGCCTTCGACCATCCGCATCTCGTAGCTGCCGCAACTCGGGCAGGCCTTGCCGCGTCCGCTGGACGTGGCGCCGATGGCGGCCTTCGGGTCGCCCTTCAGGCCCATGCCTTCCCCGTCGATGAACCCGATGGAAACAAGGTGACGTTCGATCACGCCACCGATCGCGGCCAGGATCGAGGGGATGTAGCGTCCTTCCATCCAGGCGCCGCCGCGCGGATCGAAGACGGCCTTCAGCTCTTCGACCACGAACGATATGTCTCCGCCGCGCCGGAACACGGCCGAGATCATCCGCGTAAGCGCAACGGTCCAGGCGTAATGCTCCATGTTCTTCGAGTTGATGAAGACCTCGAACGGGCGACGGCGGCCGGCCACCACGATGTCGTTCACCGTGATGTAGATCGCGTGTTCGCTGTCGGGCCATTTCAGCTTGTAGGTCGCGCCCTCAAGTTCCTGCGGGCGGTCGAGCGGCTCGGAGAGGTAGATCACCTCACCCGAGGAAGCGGCCTCCGACGCGGCTTCGGCCGGCAGGGTTTCCGACGCTTCCGACACGGTCAGAACCGATCCCGTGACGGCATTCGGCCGGTAGGTGGTGCAGCCCTTGCAGCCCGCGTCCCAGGCGGCCATGTAGACCTCCTTGAAGGCGTCGAAGCTGATATCCTCGGGGCAGTTGATGGTCTTGGAGATCGAGCTGTCGATCCATTTCTGCGCCGCCGCCTGCATCTTCACATGGTCGAGCGGCGGCAGCGTCTGGGCATCGACGAACCAGTCGGGCAGGGGGGCATCGCCGAATTTCGCGCGCCAGAGCGAGACGGCATAGTCCACCACCTCCTCCTCGGTCCGGCTTCCGTCCTTCTGCAGCACCTTGCGCGTATAGGCATAGGCAAAGACCGGCTCGATCCCCGAGGAGACGTTGCCCGCGTAAAGGCTGATCGTTCCGGTCGGCGCGATCGACGTCAGCAGGGCGTTGCGGATGCCATGCCGGGCGATGGCGTCCCGCACGTCGGCATCCATCTGCTGCATGTTGCCGGACGCAAGGTAGCCCTTGGCCTCGAACAGCGGGAAGGCGCCCTTTTCCCGGGCCAGATCGACAGAGGCGAGGTAGGAGGCGCGCGCGATCGCCTTCATCCACCGTTCCGTCTGCGCGACCGCCTCGTCGGACCCGTAGCGCAGCCCCATCATCAGAAGAGCATCGGCAAGCCCGGTCACGCCCAGCCCGATGCGGCGCTTGTTGCGGGCCTCCTCCGCCTGCTGGGGCAGGGGGAAGCGGCTCGCATCCACCACATTGTCCATCATCCGGATGGCGGTCCGCACGAGATCGTCCAGTGCGGCCTCGTCAAGATGGGCCCCGGCATCGAACGGGTCGGTGACCAGCCGGGCAAGGTTGATCGAGCCCAGCAGACAGGCGCCATAGGGCGGCAGGGGCTGCTCGCCGCAGGGGTTCGTCGCCGCGATGGTCTCGACATAGTTGAGGTTGTTCATCGCGTTGATGCGGTCGATGAAGATCACGCCCGGCTCGGCATAGTCATAGGTCGAGCGCATGATCTTGTTCCACAGATCGCGCGCGGGCAGGGTCTTGTAGACCTTGCCGTCAAAGGTCAGCTCCCACGTCGCGCCGGTCTTCACCGCCTCCATGAAGGCATCCGTGACAAGGACGGAAAGGTTGAACATCCGCAGCCGCGCCGGGTCCTGCTTCGCCTCGATGAAGGCCTCGACGTCCGGATGGTCGCAGCGCATCGTGGCCATCATCGCCCCGCGCCGCGACCCCGCCGACATGATCGTGCGGCACATCGCGTCCCACACGTCCATGAACGACAAGGGCCCCGATGCGTCGGCTGCCACCCCATGCACCGCCGCCCCGCGCGGCCGGATGGTCGAGAAGTCGTAGCCGATGCCCCCGCCCTGCTGCATGGTCAGCGCGGCTTCCTTCAACATGTCGAAGATGCCCGCCATGCTGTCGGGGATCGTGCCCATGACGAAACAGTTGAACAGCGTCACGGACCGGCCCGTGCCAGCGCCCGCCGTGATCCGGCCGGCGGGCAGGAACTTGAAATCCTCAAGCGCCGCGTAGAACTTGGGCTCCCACGCCGACGGGTCCTGTTCGACCGAGGCCAGCGCCCCGGCGATCCGCCGCCAGGTGTCTTCCAGCGTATTGTCCGTGGGCGTTCCGTCCGCCGCTTTCAGTCGGTATTTCATGTCCCAGATCTGCTCGGCAATCGGGGCGGCGAAGCGGCTCATGGTGGCATCCTCTGACGGCTTGGCGGAAGCGACAAGATAGGCCGGGGGGCGGGGGCGGTCAATTGAACTCGACCGCCGTCGGACTATAATAGGCCCATCTGCTGGGGGGCGGGCATGAACGACTGCGTACATCTTGTGAAGCTCTGCGTCGGCGCCGAACGGGTCGAGGATCTGATCGACTGGCAGGACCGCCGCCGTGCCGAAACGCCCGGCTGGGAAACCCAGCACGTCACGCGCATGTGGCCCAAACGCGCCGAAGAGGTGCTGAACGGCGGCTCTCTTTACTGGGTGTTCAAGGGGCTGGTGCTGGCCCGCCAGCGCATCCTGCGGCTGGACGAGCGGCAGGGCGCCGATGGCGTGCTGCGCTGCGCCATCGTTCTGGACCCGCAGGTGATCCGCACCGAACCCCAGCCCCGCCGCCCGTTTCAGGGCTGGCGCTACCTCTCCCTGTCAGAGGCTCCGCGCGATCTGCGTCAGGGCAGCGCACGCGAAGACGCCCTTCCCGCGAGCCTTGCCGCGGCCCTCGCGGAAATCGGCGTGCGGTAAGCCGCTTTCACCTTGCTCAAATATCCCCGCCGGAGGCTCCGCCGAAGATGGCGGATGCCTTCGACGGGGATATTTGACAGACAGACTGAAAGGGACGGGTCAAAGCCGCTCGGGCAGGTCGATCTTCAGCCGCTCGGCCAGCGCCCTCAGCGCGGGGCGGGCGCCGTTGTCCCAATCGGCGGCGCGGGCGGCGAACAGCGTCGCCT
>JAGWVA010000016.1 GCA_028875855.1 Paracoccaceae bacterium | reverse complement strand
TCATCGAACCGACCGAGCAGATCCGCAACATGGGCGTCCGGCTGAAGCTGAACGTCAACCGTGCGCTGATCCGCGGCAAGCGGGTGGTGCTGGTCGATGACTCGGTGGTGCGGGGCACGACATCGATCAAGATCCGCGAGATGATCAAGGAAGCGGGCGCGGCCGAGGTGCATTTCCGCATCGCCTCGCCCCCCACCGCCTGGCCCTGCTTCTACGGCGTCGATACGCCCGAGCGCGCGAAGCTTCTGGCCGCCTCCATGAGCGAAGAGGAAATGCGCGCCTTCATCGGCGTGGACAGCCTCAAGTTCATCTCGCTCAACGGGCTTTATCGCGCGGCGGGCGAGGCAGCCGGGCGCGACCCCAAGGCGCCGAAATACTGCGATGCCTGCTTCTCGGGCGAATATCCCGTGGCCCCGTCGGACATGCTGGAAAAGGGCTTTGCCATGAAGGCGGCCGAATAGCCGCATGGCGCGTGCTTGCATGGCGGCGGCGCTTCTGGCAGCTAGGGGCATCGCCGTTCCGGAGCCTGACCATGCGTGCCGCTCTCCTGCCGTTCCTTGCCCTGCCCCTGGCCGTCCTGGCGACCGGACCGGCCCGCGCGATCACGCTTTGCAAGCCGACAGAGCGGGCCTTTTTCTCCTGCTCGACCGGGCACAGGATCGCCTCGATCTGCGGGATGGCGGATGGCACGTCGCTGCAATACCGCTACGGCACGCCCGCCAAGCTCGACATCGCCTATCCGGCCGAGGGAATCCCGGCCGCCAACGTCTTCTTCGGCGGGGAATGGATGTTCTCGGGCGGGGGCGGCGCGTGGTTGCGCGCGACCAGGGGCGCCTACAGCTATACGGTGCTTTCGGCCATCGGCCGCTGGGGCAAGAACGGCGAGGGGATGACCACGGCGGGGATCGTGGTCACGAAGGACGGACACGACATCGCCGACATCCGCTGCGCCGCGCCCGAGACCCCGCCCCTCAATACCGAGGTCTTTGGCCGTTACGGGATCAAGACGGCGGCGCCGGGCTCGGACATGTTCGAGATCCCCGACGCGCTGCTGCCGAAGTGAAGGAAAGCTGACATGACTGACCGTATCGCCCTTGTCACCGGGGCCTCCCGCGGGCTGGGCTTTGCCCTGGCCCAGGCGCTCGCGGGCGCCGGATGGCACGTGGTTGCCGTGGCCCGGACCGTGGGCGCGCTGGAGGAACTGGACGACCGCATCCAGGCCGCGGGCGGCAGCGCGACGCTGGCGCCGATGGACATCACCGTGGACGACGCGATGCGCCAGCTTTGCCGCGGGATCTACGACCGCTGGGGCCATGTGGACCTGTGGGCGCATACCGCGATCCATGCCACGCAGCTTTCGCCCGCCGCCCATATCGACGCCAAGGACTTCGAAAAGTCCATCGCCGTCAACGTGAAGGCCACCGCGACGCTGATCCAGATGGTCGAGCCGCTTCTGCGCGCCGCCCCGCGCGGCCGTGGGCTGTTCTTCGACGATCCCCGCGCGGGCGAGATCTTCTTTGGCGCCTACGGCGCGACCAAGGCCGCGCAGATGGCGCTGGTGCGGAGCTGGCAGGCCGAGACGGACCGGCTCGATCATCACAAGGTTCTGATCGACGCCCCCGCCCCCATGCCGACCGCGACCCGCGCCCGTTTCTTCCCCGGAGAAGAGCGCGACGGGCTGGCCCGCCCGCAGGATGAAGCGGCCCGGATCGTCGCCACTTTGTAACGCCCGCCCCCGGAACCGGCACCTGCGCGCAACAGGGGGCGCCTGCCCGCGCAAGCGCCTTGTCCCCTCCCTCCCCCTCGACTAATCAGGATCGGGACAGCCGGAGGGGACCATGCGCATTCTGATCACGAACGACGACGGCATCAACGCCCCGGGCCTTTCGGTTCTGGAAGCCATCGCGGCCGAGGTCGCGGGAGCCGCGGGCGAGGTATGGACCGTCGCCCCCGCCTTCGAACAATCGGGCGTCGGCCACAAGATCAGCTATACCCATCCGACGATGATCGCCGAACTTGGCCCCCGCCGCTACGCCGCCGAAGGCTCTCCTGCCGATTGCGTGTTGGCGGGGATCTTCGACGTGCTGAGCGACGCGCGCCCCGATCTGGTGCTGTCGGGGGTGAACCGCGGCAACAACTCGGGCGAGAACACGCTGTATTCCGGCACCATCGGCGGCGCGATGGAGGCCGCCCTTCAGGGCCTGCCCGCCATCGCGCTGTCGCAGTTCATGGGGCCGCGCACAATGGAGCTGGACACGCCCTTCGAAGCCGCCATCCACCACGGCGCCCGCGTCGTGCGCCAGCTTCTGGACCACGGGCACTGGGAAAACCGCGCCTACCGCACCTTCTACAACGTGAACTTCCCGCCCTGCGGCGCGGCCGAGGTGAAGGGCACCAAGGTCGTGGCGCAGGGCTTCCGCGATTACACCACCTTCTCGGTCGAGCCGGTGCAATCGCCTGCCGGCCGGCGCTTTCTCTGGATCAAGGGCGGGCCGCAGCACCTGCCGACCGGCCCCGGCACCGACGTCACCGCCAATGTCGAGGGCTACATCTCGGTCACGCCGATGCGCGCGGACCTGACCGCCCATGACCAGCTCGACACCCTGAGGGAGCGTCTTGAATGACCGATGCCGCCGAGCAGAAGATGCGATTCATGTTCGCTCTGCGCTCGAAAGGCGTCACCGACACGCGCGTGCTGTCCGCCATGGAACGGGTTGACCGCGGCCTGTTCGTGCGTGGCCTTTTCGCCGCCCGCGCGCAGGAAGACGTGCCGCTGCCCATCGCCTGCGGCCAGACGATCAGCCAGCCCTCGGTCGTGGGACTGATGACGCAGGCGCTTGAGGTCGGGCCGCGCGACAAGGTGCTGGAGGTGGGCACCGGCTCGGGCTATCAGGCCGCTGTCCTCAGCTTCCTTGCCCGCCGGGTCTATACGATCGACCGCCACCGCCGCCTCGTGCGCGAGGCCGAAGAGGTCTTTCGCCAGATGGACCTGACCAACATCACCGCCGTCGCCGCCGACGGCACGCGGGGATTGCCGGAACAGGCCCCCTTTGATCGCATACTTGTGGCCGCCGCGGCCGAGGACCCGCCGGGGCCCCTCTTGGCCCAACTCCGGATCGGCGGTATCATGGTGCTGCCGGTGGGCCAGTCGGGGGCGGTGCAGACCTTGCTGCGCGTCTTGCGCACCGAATCCGGCTTCGATTATCAAGAGTTGCGACCCGTGCGCTTCGTGCCGCTGGTCGAGGGGATTGCGTCAGAGTAACGACAGACCCGGACACACCGGGTCCCGATCAAGCAGAATGAGGCAGGACATGGCACGGAAACTGACGGCGTTTCATCGAAACCTGCTGCTGATGGCCGGCGTCGCCGCGCTGACGGGCTGCGGTTCGGTCAAGGACTGGGACATGCGCAGCGCGATGGGGGGGGCATTCTCCACCAGCAGCGCGGCCGAACAGGCGACGTTCAACCGGCCCAAGCCCGACAATCGGGGCGTGATCTCCTATCCCGGCTATCAGGTCGTCGTGGCCAAACCCGGCGACACCGTCGCCTCGATCGCCAACCGCCTGAACCTGTCGCCCGGATCGGTCGCCCGCTACAACGCGATTGCCGTGGATACGCCCTTGAACGCCGGCGCGGTGATCGCGCTGCCGTCGCGCGTGGCCGAACCTTCGCCCGCCACGGGCTCTGCCACCACCGGGCCGCTGACGCCCTCGAATGGCGCGGTGGACATCACCCAGCTTGCGACCGGCGCGATCAACCGCGCGCAGGCGGGGCAAGGGGCAAGCGGCGGAGATGCGGCGGGGGCGAGCGCCTCCATCGGCACCTCGGCCCTGCCGAGCCCGCCCGCCGCCAAACCCGCCGAGACCGTGGCCCCCGCCCTGCCGCAGCCGATGAAAAGCGCGCCGGACACCACCGCGACCCAACCCATCAAGCACAAGGTCAAGCGCGGCGAGACGGCCTATTCCATCGCCCGGCTCTACAATGTGCCGGTGCGCGCCCTCGCCGATTGGAACGGGCTTGGCCCGAACCTGTCGGTGCATGAGGGTCAGGTTCTGCTGATCCCGGTCGTCGATCCGTCGCGGTCGATCAAGGCCGCGGGCGCGGTTTCGGCGCCGGGCCAGCAATCGCCTACGCCCGAACCCCCGAGCGCCGCGACGCCGCTGCCGACGACCAGCCCGCCGCCAGCCAGCGCCCCCGTCGCGGTGCCCGCCACGGCCAATCTCGGCAAGGACCGGACATCGGCCAGCGCGTCGAAATTGCTGATGCCGGTCAGCGGGATGATCATCCGCCCCTATGACCCGGCCCATAACCGCAAGGGCATCGACATCTCTGCCGCCGCGGGAACGGCGGTGCAGGCCGCGGCCGACGGAACGGTTGCGACCGTCACCAGCGATACCAAGGGGGCGCAGATCGTGGTGATCCGCCATTCCGGCAACCTGCTGACGGTTTACAAGTTCCTGACGGGCATCACCGTGACCAAGGGCGCCACCGTGACCCGCGGCCAGACGATCGGCCGCGTCGCCCAGGGAAATCCGCCGCAGCTTTACTTTGCGGTCTTCGAAGGCACCGACAGCGTCGATCCGACGAAATATATCCAGTGATGACCGCGCGGCCCGGCCCGTCCGAGAGGATGGCCGGGCGATGCGCCCGCTCACGGGTCAAAGCGCGACGCCGCGCCGCCCCGCGAGGTCGGTGAAGTATTGCCAGGCCACACGGCCCGAACGCGAACCGCGCGTTGCCTGCCATTCGATCGCCTCGGCGCGAAGCGTGGCATCGTCGATCTCGACCCGGTAGGCGTCGCAATAGCCGCGGATCATCGCAAGATATTCGTCCTGCGTGCAGGGATGGAACCCGAGCCACAGCCCGAACCGGTCCGAAAGCGAGACTTTCTCTTCCACCGCCTCGCCGGGATTGATCGCGGTCGAGCGTTCGTTCTCGATCATGTCGCGCGGCATCAGGTGGCGGCGGTTCGAGGTGGCATAGAACACGACGTTCTTCGGCCGCCCCTCGATCCCGCCGTCCAGCACGGCCTTCAGGCTCTTGTAGTGTTCGTCGTCATGGCTGAAGGACAGGTCGTCGCAGAACAGCAGGAACCGCAGCCCGGGCGCCTCGCGCAGCACGTTCAGCAGCCGCCCGATGGAGGGCAGATCCTCGCGCTGGACCTCGATCAGCTTGAGGGGCAGCCCGCGCGTCTGAACTTCGGCGTGGATCGCCTTGACGAGGCTTGACTTTCCCATCCCGCGCGACCCCCAGAGAAGCGCGTTGTTCGCAGGCAGGCCGCGCGCAAACTGCAAGGTGTTCTCAAGCAGCGTGTCCCGCGCCCGTTCGATCCCCAGAAGCAGGGACAGATCGACCCGGTTCACCTCTTCCACCGGCTCCAGCCGGTCGGGACGCACATGCCACACGAACGCCTCGGCCCCGGCGAAGTCGGGCGCGCGGCCGGGCGGCGGGCTCATCCGTTCCAGCGCCGCCGCGATCCGTTCCAGCGGGTCGATCACTTCGCCTCGCCCTCGTCGTCGGGATCATCGACCCACAGGCCCTCGGCCCGCAGTTCAGCCTCGCGCTGCTTTTCGATCCGCCGGATCAGGATGATGGAGACCTCGTAAAGCGCATAGACGACCGAGAACAGCAGAAGCTGCGACACGACATCCGGCGGGGTGACGACCGCGGCAAGGATCAGGATGACCAGAACCGCGTATTTCCGCATGCTGACCAGCGACTGCGACGAAATGATCCCGGCCTTGCCCATCAGCGTGAGCAGCACCGGAAGCTGGAAGCACAGACCGAAGGCCGTGATGAAGGTCGTGGTCAGCGACAGATAGGCCTCGATCGAGCCCTGATAGATGATGCCCGCCTGCTGCAAGGCCTTGCCCGTGCCTTCCGCGGCCGGCGCGCCGGGCTGCTGGAAGCTCAGGAAGAAGCCGAAGGCCATCGGCAGGATCAGGTAATAGGCAAAGGCCGCCCCGGCGATGAACATCGCGGGCGAGGCGATCAGGAAGGGCAGGAAGGCCTGACGTTCCTTCTTGTAAAGTCCCGGCGCCACGAACCGCCACAGCTGGTAGCTGATGACGGGGAAGGCCAGCACCAGACCGCCAAGCGCCGAGATGCGGATGGCGACAAAGAAGCCCTCTTGCAGCTTGATCATGGTCAGCCCGCAGGCCTGATGGCGGGCCTCCATCGCGTGGCAGATCGGCTGCGTGAGGAAATTGAAGATCGGGTCCGAGACCGTGTAGCACAGGATCAGCGCCACGATGAACGCGCTGACCGACCAGATCAGGCGTTGGCGCAGCTCGGCCAGATGCTCCATCAGCGGAGCACTGGAGCTTTCGATATCGTCGGCGCTCATGCGTCAGTCTTTCCGGGCGTGGCGCGCTTGCGCGGGGTCTTGGGCTTGGTCGCATCCGCGCTGGCCGTTCGGGTCGCGGTCGCGCGCGGCTTGCGGGCGGGCTTGGGCGTCGCCGCGGCTTCGGCGGGCGTATCAGCCGCAGCCGTCTTGCGGGTCCGGGGCTTGCGGGCCGCGGCTTCGGCAACCGGGGTCGCTTCGGGCGTTGCTTCCGCCGTGGGTGCTGCCTTCTTGCGCGGTTTGCGGGCGGGTTTGGCTGCGGCCTCCGTCCCGGTCTGGGCGGCCGCGCTTGCGATTTCGGCCGCTTTCGCCTCTGCCGCGGCGGTCTTTGCCTTCACCTTCGCCGCAAGTTCCGCCGTCGCGGGCCCGTGTTCGGGCGTCTGAGGCGCCGCGGCGGCCGCTTCGGCGTCCGGTTCCGGTTCGCCATCGATGCCGCGCCGCTTGTTCTCGTCCCAGCGATCGAAGGCGGCCCCGGCCGACGACAGGGCATCGAGACCCAACGCCGAAGGCGAGGTCATCGACTTGAGGTTCTTGAGATCCTTGGTGATGTCCTCGGCGCCGGCCTCGCGGGCGGCCTGTTCCATCGCATACTGGAAGTCGCGCGCCATGGCGCGGGCCTTGGCGGTGAACTGCCCGAGGGCATGGAACATGCGCGGAAGATCCTTCGGGCCGACCACGATCAGCGCGACGATCCCGATCAGCATCAGCTCGGACCAGCCGATATCAAACATGGCGCCTCAGTCCGTTCTCAAGGCCCTGAGGCCTTGTCTTTCTTGTCCTCGGTCTTGGCCTCTTCGCTGGCCTGACCGTCAGAGATGCCCTTCTTGAAGGCGGTCACGCCCTTGCCGACCTCCCCCATGATCGAACTGACCTTGCCCTTGCCGAACAGGACGATGAAGACCACCGCGATCACTATGAGGCCGGGAAGCCCGATGTTGTTGAGCATGCTATCCTCCTTGACCGGCCTGCGCCCCCAACGCGCGGCCTCTCGCTACCGACATATTGTGTCATCCCCCCGGATCAAAGCCCGAATCCGCATCGGGGCGGATTTTTCGCTCTGTCCGGCGGCTCTCTGCCTCACAGCGTGGCGTTGATCGCCCCGCCGTCAAGCAGGATGTTCTGCCCCACGATGAAGCCCGCATGCATCGAGCAAAGGAAGGCGCACATCGCGCCAAATTCCTCGGCAGTGCCATAGCGCCCGGCGGGGATCGTCGCGGCGCGTCTGGCGGTGGCCTCGGCCGGGGTGATGCCCTGGGTCTTGGCCATCGCCGCATCGAGCGAGATCGCCCGGTCGGTCGCATGGATGCCGGGCAGCAGGTTGTTCACCGTGACGCCCTTGCCCGCCACCTGCCGCGCGGTGCCCGCAACGAAGCCCGTAAGCCCCGTGCGCGCGGTGTTCGACAGGCCAAGCGCGCCGATCGGCGCCTTGACCGACTGGCTGGTGATGTTGACGACGCGGCCCCAGCCCCGGTCCATCATCCCCGGCATCAGCGCCTGCATGAGCGCGATCGGCGTCAGCATGTTGGCATCCAGCGCCTTGATGAAATCCTCGCGGCTCCAGTCGCTCCACATGCCCGGCGGCGGGCCGCCCGCGTTGGTGACAAGGATATCGACGGACCCGGCCGCCTCGAGGACGTTTGCCCGGCCCGCCTCGGTCGTGATGTCGGCGGCGATTGCGGTCACCGTCACGCCGTGGCGGTTGCGGATCTCGGTCGCGGTCGCCTCCAGCGCCTCGGCGCCGCGCGCGTTGATGACCAGATCAACCCCCGCCTCGGCCAGCGCCATCGCGCAGCCCCGGCCAAGCCCCTTCGATGCGGCGCAGACCAGCGCGCGCTTTCCTTTGATGCCCAGATCCATCCTGCCCTCCGACCTTAGCTGGGCGACACCATTGCGGCCGGGGGCGGGAAAGGCAAGGGCACGCATGGCCCGCCATCCGTTTCCGATTTGGCAACGATCTATCCCGCAAGTCGAAACCGCACCGCCCCATGTTTGACGCTATTTGCTGTCACAGCGGACCCGAACGACAGAGAGGCTGGATGATGGCAAGCGATCAGGGCAACATCAGCACGCGGGCACCGGCGGCGACCTGTCAGGTTTTCCCGGCCGCCGCCTTTGCCGTGACGGCGGGGGCCAACCTGCATGATCCGATCGCACCCGCGGACGAGGTCTGCGCGGGCGACATCTACCAGCTTGCCCCCGACGCGCGGGCGCTGCGCCTTGCGATCACCCCTGCCAGCGCCGCGGACGGCATCCGCCAGCCCATCGCGCAGGGGTCCGAGATCGGCCAGCCCGGCGAGGCCGTGCAGATCGCCGCGCGGCTGACCTTCATGGGGGCCGAGGGGGACGTGGTGGATGTGCTGGTTCTGGTGCATCACGGGGCAGCCGGACCCGCCATCTACGCCCTGCCCCTGTCTCCGCTTGTCGCCAAAAGCGACTACACGCTGGTCGCGGTCTGCGAGGACCCGCGCGAGGTGCGGCTTGCGGATCTGGTCTGCATCTCCTTCGGGCGCGGCACCAAGATCACGCTGTCCGATGGGCGGCAGGCGGCGGTGGAAAGCCTGCGCCCCGGCGACCGCGTGCTGACGCGCGATCACGGCGCGCAACCCCTGCGCTGGATCGGGCGGGCCACGCTGCGCGCCTCGGGGAGCTTCGCGCCGGTCGTCATCTCGGCCGGCACGCTTGGCAACGAAGGCGACCTGATCGTCGGCCAGCACCACCGGCTGTTCCTGTATCAGCGTCAGGCGCGGCTCGCCAAAACGGCCGAGGTTCTCGTGCAAGCCAAGCACCTGGTGGACGACACGCGCATTTTCCTGCGCGAGGGCGGGATGACCGACTATTTCAGCCTGATCTTCGACCGCCACGAGATCATCTACGCCGAGGGCATCCCCGCCGAAAGCCTGATGGTGACCGAGGCCACGCTGACGCGCCTGCCCGACGACCTCGCCCGCGAGCTGAAGGGGCGTTTTCCCGGACTGTCGCATCGCCCGCATTTCGGGACCGAGGCCAGCCGGCACGTGCTGGACCGGATCGGCCCGGCGGCCCTCTTCCGTCAGGCGCGGGCGAGTTGACGGCCGGGCCGCGGTCCGTCGATCAGGGTTTGGCCAGAACGGCCAGCACCCCGGGCTCTGCCGTGCCGTTCACGATATAGGTCGCCCCGCCGTCGGTGATCGCGATCCCCTTGATGGGCGTGCCCTTGAAGTCTCCCGTGGTGGACCCACTGGTCGAGACGGCATAGGTCCCGTTGCTCAACTGACCCGTGTAAGTCACCGCCACCTGATTCGGACGGGTCGCGGAACAACCGTTCTGCGTGCCGATGCATCCGGTCATCGAGATCGTCCCGGGGAAATAGGTGGGCGCCGCCAGCGCCGGAAATTTGCCGGTCGTGGTGTTCTGATCACCGGTTGGCTCTCCCACGAAATTCGTCGCAGATCCCGTGATCGACCCCGCCCCGAAATCCGCCGCAAGGGTCGAGGTTCCCTCGATCGTCAACCGCGGAGCCCCGGGCAGGGTATTGGCGCGATTGATCCCGATCAGGGCAAAGCCCGCGTAGGTCGCTGTGCCGGAGGTGGGGATCGCCTTGAAGGCGCTGTTGGGCGTCCCGGTCGTCCCGTCGAAGGGATCGCCGACCAGCGTGTCCAGATCGGTCTGATAGCCCGGCCCAAGCACGGCATTTGTATAGGAGACAGGATCGCTTGCAGCGGTCGGCGCCGCCGTGTTGGACGCGGTGCCCCCCACCGCACCGCCGCCCCCGCCGCATCCGGCCAACAGTGCCATCAGCAGAAGCGCAGATATCTTCTGGTGGCCGATCGTGGTGTCACGCATGTCACTCATCCCTCGAAGGTGCCGGCGCCGGTGCGGTTGCTGAACCGCGCAGCGTTCAACATTATCGAAAGGTTACACGCCAAGGATGAGCGGCCTTGCGCACGTTGGCGTGATCATCAGTCCGTTTCCACATCGACAACGACCGCGCCGCGAGGAGTGGCGCGCGACGCCCCGGCTTGTCGGGCGGGCGGTGCCACGCTATAGCCCCGGCATGCTTGACAATCGCCCCGCCCTTCCGCCCGAAATCGCACGCCGCCGGACCTTTGCGATCATTTCGCACCCGGACGCCGGCAAGACGACGCTGACCGAAAAGTTCCTGCTGTTCGGCGGCGCGATCCAGATGGCCGGGCAGGTCCGCGCCAAGGGCGAAGCGCGCCGCACGCGGTCGGACTTCATGAAGCTGGAACAGGAGCGCGGGATCTCGGTCTCGGCCTCGGCCATGTCCTTCGATTTCGGCACATATCGCTTCAATCTTGTCGATACGCCCGGCCACTCGGACTTTTCCGAGGACACCTATCGCACCCTGACGGCGGTGGATGCCGCGATCATGGTGATCGACGGGGCGAAGGGGGTGGAAAGCCAGACGCGCAAGCTGTTTGAAGTCTGTCGCCTGCGCGATCTGCCGATCCTGACCTTCTGCAACAAGATGGACCGGGAGTCGCGCGACACCTTCGAGATCATCGACGAGATCCAGGAAAACCTGGCCATAGACGTGACCCCGGCCAGTTGGCCGATCGGGATGGGGCGCGATTTCCTGGGCTGCTACGACATTCTTCACGACCGCCTCGAGCTGATGGACCGTGCCGACCGCAACCGCGTCGCGGAGTCGATCAAGATCGACGGGCTGGACGACCCGAAACTGGCGCAGCACGTGCCGGCCGATCAGTTGTCGAAGCTGCGCGACGAGCTTGAGATGGCGCGCGAACTGCTGCCGGCCTTCGACCGTCGGGCCTTTCTCGAAGGGCACATGACGCCGATCTGGTTCGGATCGGCCATCAACTCCTTTGGCGTCAAGGAGCTGATGACCGGCATCGGCGAATTCGGCCCCGAGCCGCAGCCGCAGTCGGCCGCCGAACGCCAGATCGCCCCCGAGGAAGCGACCGTCGCGGGCTTCGTCTTCAAGGTTCAGGCGAACATGGACCCCAAGCACCGCGACCGCGTCGCCTTCGTGCGCCTTGCGTCGGGTCACTTCACGCGCGGGATGAAGCTTCTGCACGTGCGGTCCAAGAAACCGATGGCGGTGTCGAACCCGGTCCTGTTCCTGGCCGCCGACCGGGAATTGGCGGAAGAGGCCTGGGCGGGCGACATCATCGGCATTCCCAACCACGGGCAATTGCGCATCGGCGACGCGCTGACCGAGGGCGAGACGCTGCGCTTCACCGGCATCCCGAGCTTCGCGCCGGAACTCTTGCAGGGCGTGCGGGCGGGCGATCCGATGAAGGCCAAGCATCTGGAAAAGGCGTTGATGCAGTTTGCCGAAGAGGGCGCTGCGAAAGTCTTCAAGCCGATGATCGGCTCGGGCTTCATCGTGGGGGTCGTGGGCGCGCTTCAGTTCGACGTTCTGGCGAGCCGGATCGAGCAGGAATATTCCCTGCCCGTCCGCTTCGAGGCGTCTCAGTTCACATCGGCCCGCTGGGTGTCGGGCGACAAGGTCGCGGTCGAGAAATTCGTCAATGTCAACAAGGGGCATATCGCCACGGACAATGACGGCGATCTGGTCTATCTGACGCGGCTGCAATGGGACATCGACCGGGTTCAGCGTGACTACCCGGAGGTGAAACTGACCGCCACGAAGGAAATGATGGTCTAACCGCAAGGCGCGCCGCGCAACAGCGCGCACTTCGCGGCGCGCTAGTGGATCTGCCCCCGCACCATGGACGTGAGTTCGGCAAGCGAGAAGGGTTTCGGCAGGAAGGCCGAATTCGGGATACCCTCATAGACTTCGCTGAAGGCATCCTCGGCATAGCCGGAAACAAAGACGACACGGACCGCGTCGCGCGTCTTCAACGCCTCGCGCACCCAGGTCGGACCGTCCACGCCGGGCATGATCACATCCGACACGATCACGTCGATCCGAAGCAGTGGGTCGGCAAGCTTGCGCAGGGCCTCGTCGCCGCTGTCCGCCTCGATCACCTCGTAGCCGTGCAGGCGCAGGGCGCGGGCCGCGAAGGCGCGCACCGGGGCCTCATCCTCGACAAGCAGAACGACGCCCCCCGGCTCGCAGAAATGGCCGGACCCTGCCGCGACGCGCCGTGACGCACCGGCCAGACTGCCGTCCTTGGGCACCTCCGGTCCGTAATCGAGCGCCGGAAAATACAGAGAAAAGGTCGTGCCGGCCCCCACCACACTGTCCACGAAGATGTAGCCGCCGGTCTGCTTGACGATGCCATAGGCGGTCGACAGGCCAAGCCCCGTCCCCTCTCCCGGGCCCTTGGTGGTGAAGAAGGGTTCAAAAATCTTGGGCATCCGTTCGGCGGGAATCCCCATGCCTTCGTCGCGGACCTGAACGATGACGTATTTTCCCGCCGGAACCACCGCCTGATCGCGGTGAAGCGCCTCGGGCAGGGTGCAATTCTCGGCCTCGATCCAGATACGCCCGCCGTCAGGCATCGCGTCACGGGCGTTCACGACGAGGTTCATCAGCACCTGCTCGAACTGGCGACGATCGGCGCGGATGTAGTCCAGTTCTTCGTTCCAGGCCTGCTCGACCAACACACGCTCGCCCACGAGGCGATTGAGAAGATGCGACAGGTCCGAAAGGATGTCGGGAAGGTCGATCACCTCGGGCAGGAGGATCTGCTTGCGAGAGAAGGCCAGCAACTGACGCACGAGGCTCGCCGCCCTGTTGGTATTCTGCTGCACCTGAATGAGATCGGCATAGTCTGGATCGTTTTCATCGCGGCGCAGCAAGAGAAGATCGCAGTGGCCCGTGATGGCGGTCAACAGGTTGTTGAAATCATGCGCGATTCCCCCGGCAAGCTGGCCGATCGCCAGCATCTTCTGGCTTTGGACGACCTGCGCCTCCATCGTTTTCAGATCGGTTGCGTCATTCAGCACGGCAAAGACCTGCGGCGTTCCGCGCGTGGACACGCGCCGCAGGCTGATCTGGAAGAACCGATCCTCCTTTCGACGGCTGGCCCGCAACACCTCTGGTCGGCCGTCTGCCCGACCGGCCAGCGTGTCGGTGATCCAGTCGCCCACGGGGCGCCCAAGCCCGCCCACGATGGAACCGAAGGCCGGCTGTTCCTCGGCCGAGAGCCCGAGATAGTCGCGCCCAAGCTGGTTGGCCGCCTCGACCAGTCCGGTGGAGGAAATGCGCACCAGAGCCACGGGAAGGTTTTCGAACAGCGCGTCCTGGTCGTTGAGGTCTTGGCCATCCCCGTCCGACACCGGAAGCAGGTAGATCTCGCGCCGGTCGCCCGAGCCCGCAATCTCTGCCACCATCGTGCGGATCGGGCCGTCCGGCGTTGAAATCATGGCCTCTTCCCCCGACCTGATCGGCAGGTTCAGGAAGACCCGGTCCAGCGTTTTCGGACGCCCCTTCACGATCATGCGCAGCGCGTCGTTCATGAAGACCACCGTTCCCGATTTCGAGGCGATCATCATCGGAAGATGCATGTTGCTGACGCTGCCCGCGGCGTCGCCGCGTTCCATCATCTCTTCAAGCCGCCAGAGGAATTGCCGCCGCCCGATCCGGTGCACCGAAAGCCGAGCGTGGCCGCGTCGCGTGACGACATCTTCGCGCGAGGCGCCGCCCCGTCCCGCGCGCGATTGCAGACGGAACATCACCGCGGCCGGATTGGCGAACAGGCCGGCCATGGCGCGCGGCAGGCTCTGGCGCCCCTGCTTGCCGAACCGGAGTTCGGCCGCGCGGTTCTGAAAGAGGATTTCGCCTTCGAAATCGGTGCAGAACGTGGGCGCCGCGTCGTGTTCCACGATGGCAAGCACCTGCCTGCGCAGCCGACGGGCCGAGAATTGCGCAAAGGCCACGATCGATGCCGCAATCACCGCGATCATGCTGAAGACGACGCCCGCACTGGTGAGCACGAGCTTGGACCGCGATTCCTCCACCCAGACGGCGGTCGCGATGCAGGCAATCGCCACCGCGATCAGCCACCTGCTGCGGCTGAACACACCCGCGGCCGTTTCGGCCAGGGAAAGTCGGCGGGCGGTCGGATCTGTCACCTGAAGCTCCGTTTGAGACTCGCGTCGCCGCACTCTGGGCGCAAAACCTTAATTGCCGATTAAAGCCCAGCCTTGCACGTAAAGCGGTTCGCCTCAACGAAGATTACACCTCAAGATTGCGCAGTAGAATCCGTCGCCCCCGTCCAGCGGCGTAAGCTGCAGCGCGTCCACCTGTTTCCATTCCGTCCGCCCGGACAGGAAATGCGCGATCTGGTCCTGATTTTCACGCTTCATCAAGGAACAGGTGGCATAGACCAGATAGCCCCCGGGCCGGACAAGCGTGCTGGCCTGGGCAAGAATCGAGGATTGCCATGTCTCCAGCTCCGCAAGCCGATCGGGCGTCAGGGTCCATTTCGCCTCGGGCGCGCGCCGCCAGCTGCCCGAACCCGAACACGGCACATCCGTCAGAACGATGTCGAACGGGGCCTCCGTCCGGGTCTGATCGGTCGTCAGCTGCGCGATCCGAACGCCTGCCCGTTTCGCCCGCGCCGGCAGATCGGTCATCCGCCGGGGGTCGATGTCATGGGCAAAGACGCGGACATTCGCGCGCGCGGCAAGGGCAAGGCTCTTGCCCCCGCCACCGGCGCAATAGTCCAGGATGCGGTCCCCGTCGCACAGGGGAATGCGCTCCACAACGGCCTGCGAGGCGGCATCCTGAAGTTCGACGATCCCCTCCTGAAAGGCGGCACCTTGCTGCACGCGCCGCGCATTCGCGGTCACCAGAAGGGCCGATCCGGCGAGCGGATGGGGTTCAGTGGCGATCCCTTCGGCCGCGAGGCGGGACTGTGCGGCCTCGCGCGTTGCCCGCCCAAGGTTCACGCGCAGGAAGACCGGCGCCCGATGACGCAGCGCCTCTGCCACGGCCATCGCCCGGTCCCCGAGGCTTTCGCGAAAGAGCGGCAAGAGCCAGTCGGGCAGATCGGCGGCCACCGCCTCCGGCATTTGAAAGCCTGGGTCGGGCGTATGGCGTTCCCTCTCCGTCAGGGGGCCGGGTGCGTGAGGGCCGCCGGAAAAGACCGCGTCGAGATCTTCGCCCCTCTGCCGCAAGAGCCCGATCATCAGCGCCCTGCCCGTCTCGCCCCCGCCAAGCGCTGCCGCGGACCGACGCCGGCGCAGCGCGTCAAAGACATGATCCCGGATCGCCACACGATCGGACGAGCCCGCGTACCGGTTCCCGCGCGCCCAACCGGTCAGTGTCTGTTCCGCAGCCTGCCCGGCCACAATCCGGTCGAGGATCTCGATCGCGGCCTGAACCCGTGCCGCGGGGGTCATGGCTGATCCCCGCAGGCCGGACGGGCCGGCCTAGCCGATGCGATAGTTCGGGCTTTCACGGGTGATCTGCACGTCATGCACATGGCTTTCCTTCAGACCGGCCCCGGTGATGCGCACAAAGCGGCAATTGCGCCGCATCTCGGCAACCGTCGCGCTTCCCGTGTAGCCCATTGCCGCCCGCAGGCCGCCCACCAGCTGATGGATGACCGCCGCGGCCGTCCCCTTGTAGGGCACCTGCCCCTCGATCCCTTCGGGCACCAGCTTGTCAGAGGCCGCATCCTTCTGGAAATACCGGTCCGCCGAGCCGCGCGCCATCGCGCCAAGGCTGCCCATCCCGCGGTAGCTCTTGAAGCTGCGCCCCTGATACAGGATGACCTCGCCCGGGCTTTCATCGGTTCCCGCGATCGCCGACCCCACCATGGCGCAGGATGCGCCCGCCGCGATCGCCTTTGCGAAATCGCCCGAATACTTGATCCCGCCGTCCGCGATCACCGGCACATCCCCGGCCGCGACGGCGGCATCCATGATGGCGGTCAGTTGCGGCACGCCGACACCCGCCACGATGCGCGTGGTGCAGATCGACCCCGGCCCGATCCCGACCTTCACCGCATCCGCGCCCGCATCGATCAGCGCGCGCGTGGCCTCGGCCGTGGCGACGTTCCCGGCGACGACCTGCACCGCGTTCGACAGCGCCTTGATGCGTTCGACCGCCCGCGCCACCCCTTCGGAATGGCCATGGGCGGTGTCGATCACCACCAGATCGACGCCCGCATCGATCAGCGCCTGGCTGCGTTCGAAGCCCGCATCCCCGACGGTCGAGGCGGCGGCCACGCGCAACCGGCCAAGCTCGTCCTTGCAGGCATGGGGGTTGAGCACGGCCTTTTCGGTGTCCTTCAGCGTCAGAAGCCCGGTCAGCTTGCCCTTGGCATCCGTCACCAGAAGCTTCTCGATCCGCCGGGCCTTCATGAGGCTTTTCGCCTCGTCAAGGTCCGCGGGTTCCCGCAGCACGGCCAGGTTTTCGGAGGTCATCATCACGCTGACCGGCGTCCGGTCGTCGGAGGCAAAGCGCATGTCGCGGTTCGTGACGATCCCGACCACATGGCCGCGTTCGTCCACGACCGGAAAGCCCGTGACGTTGTAGCGGTCCTGCAACGCCTTGGCATCCGCCAGCGTCTGATGCGGCCGCAGCGTGATCGGCTTGTAAACCACGCCCGATTCGAACCGCTTCACCCGCCGGACCTGATCCGCCTGCTCTTCCACCCCAAGGTTGCGGTGGATCACGCCGATGCCGCCCGCCTGCGCCATGGCGATGGCCATGCGC
Organism: Paracoccaceae bacterium; assembly: GCA_028875855.1. Lineage (GTDB taxonomy): Bacteria > Pseudomonadota > Alphaproteobacteria > Rhodobacterales > Rhodobacteraceae > Solirhodobacter. The sequence continues at coordinate 46,053 of JAGWVA010000016.1, read as the reverse complement.
GCCTCGGTGACCGTGTCCATCGCCGACGACAGCAGCGGAATGTTCATCCGGATCGAACGGGTGACATAGGTCGATGTATCGGCTTCCGACGGCAGCACCGAAGAGGCGGCCGGAACCAGAAGGACGTCATCGAAGGTCAGGGCCTCGCGAATCTCCATGGGGCTCTCCTTGGGAGTTTTCGTTTGGCGGTTCCCTATTCCACGCATGGCGGGGAATGAAAAGGGCGAAATCTCTCAGGCGACCGATGCGCCCGTGCGGGGGCCAAGCTCGCCCCGGGCCCAAAGCCGCAGAATGCGGTAGGACAGGACCGTCACCGCAGGCCCCGCGATGCCAAGGACGAAGAGGCCAAGGCCAAGCGCGACGGCGCCCGCGCCGATCCCTTCAAGCGCAAGGCAAGCCGCCGACAGGCTGGCGATGGGAAGGGCGAAGACCCCCCAGAGCCCTGTGAACCCCGCCGCGCAGACCCAGTAGATCTCGGCCAGAAGCACGAGCGCGACGCCGATCGCCAGCACCCCGCAGGCGGTCGCCACCATCGGCAGGCCAAGCTCTGCCGCGGCGACGGTTGCCAGCGCAAGCGGCAGGATGTGCAGCGACAAGACCGGCCGCAGCGGCGGCGGCACGGTATCGCGCGCGAATTGCAACGCGCTGTCGACAAGGATCGCCAGCGCAGAGGCGAGCGACAGGCCGAACAGCACCTTGGCCAGCAGCAGCAGACCGAAGGGCGCAGCCGCGATAGAGCCCAGGAGCGGCGCCGCAAAGATCAGGTGCCACGACGGCGATACCTTGCGCTGAGGCTCGGGCGCCCGGCCGAGATGCCAGAGAAAGCCCAGGATCAACACCCCTTGGGCGGCGAGGCCTACCCACAAGAGGACAAGGGCCGCGGCCGGGTCATAGGCGATCAGCGTCGGGGACAGGAGAACCACGCCCGAGGCCAGCGCGCCAAGGCCGACCTGCCCGGGCAGGGTGCGCAGATCCTCGACCACCGCGCGGGGACGACGCGCGGCCTTGACGAGATAGGCGCACAGGCCGAACAGGAACAGAAGCGTCACCGCGCCGAGGAAAAGATCGGCAATGCCTTGAGGCAGAACGGAATTCCACAGCACCTGCCGCAGGTCGAGCCCCAGCATCAGCAGACCCGAAAGCGCGGGAAAGATCGCCGGAGGCGTTCCGGCCCAAAGCTTGGGGCGTTTTCCGGGGGGCATCGGGCGGTGCATCGCGACTCTCCGTTCTACCCCCCTTCCCTGCCCCAGACGCGCGCGTCTTTCAATGCAGCAGAAGGCCCTGCGGCACCCGTTCCTTTACACTTTCTCAGGACTTCAGCGGTAAATCAGCGACTGCCCGTTGGAGAACAGGTGGATCTTCTTCGGATCGGCGGCAAGACGCAGGGTCTTGTGGCGCAGGTCGGCATGAATACCCGGCAGCTTGGCAATCACGGGGGCGGCACCGCCTTTCGTCTCGAAATACAGGAGGGTGACCTCGCCCAGAGCCTCGACGATATCGACCCGTCCTTCATAGACGTGATCCTCGCCCTCGGTCGGCACCATGTCTTCGGGACGCACGCCCACATTGACCTTCAGCCCCATGTCGCCGTCGCGGGTCGGGATGGCCGCCCGAACCGTGCCGCCGGAGGCAAGGCTGATCGTCGTCATCGCGCCCGTGCCCACGACCTCGCCGGCCAGCAGGTTCATGGCAGGCGAGCCGATGAATTGCGCCACGAATTCGTTCTGCGGCTTCTCGTAAAGCTCCAGCGGCGTGCCGACCTGGCTGATGCCGCCGCCCGCAAGCACCACGATGCGCGAGGCCAGCGTCATCGCCTCGACCTGGTCGTGCGTGACGTAGATCATCGTCGACTCGGGCATCTGTTCTTTCAGCTGGGCGATCTCGATCCGGGTCGCGACGCGAAGGGCCGCGTCAAGGTTCGAAAGCGGCTCGTCGAACAGGTAGACCTTGGGGTCGCGCACGATGGCGCGACCGATGGCGACGCGCTGGCGCTGGCCGCCCGACAGCGCCTTGGGCAGACGGTCGAGATAGGGGGTGAGCTGAAGGATCCGGGCCGCCTTGTCCACGGCGGCGTCGATCTCGGCCCGCGGTTTCTTGGCAATCTGAAGGGCGAAGGCCATGTTGTCGCGCACGGTCATGTGGGGGTAAAGCGCGTAGCTCTGGAACACCATGGCGATGCCGCGCTGGGCGGCCGGCACGTCGTTGACGACCCGCCCGTCGATCGTCAGCTTGCCGCCGGTGATCCCTTCGAGACCCGCGATCATCCGCAACAGCGTGGACTTCCCGCAGCCCGAGGGACCCACGAAGACGATCAGCTCGCCCTGCTTGATGTCGAGGTTGATGTTCGACAGGACCGTCACGTCGCCATAGGACTTGGCGACATCCTTCAGTATCAGATCTGCCACGTGTCTCTCCTCCCCCTCACGCCGTGCGACGCGCAAGGCAGAACTGCCAGGGCGCCAGATCGACGATTGTGTTGTTTCCAGTCTGAACGGCGCCGAGGTCCGCGCCAAGCGCGTCCCAGCGGCCGGCCGGCAGCGTCACACGCGCCTGCGCCTCGCCAAGGTTGAAGGCGCAGAAGATCTCTTCCGTGCCATCGCGGCGCAGGAAGGAGATCAGATCGCCGTCCGCCACCATGTCCTGCGACGCGCCCCCCGCCAGCGCCGAATGGGCGTGACGCAAGGCGATGGCGCGGCGATAGTGGTGCAGCAGGGCCTGCGGCTGCGCCTCGGCGGCATCGACGGCCTGCGCAAGATGCTCGGCCGGCACCGGCAGCCAGGGCCGCGCGGGCGAGAAGCCGCCGTTCACCTGATCCTTCGACCAGACCATCGGCGTGCGGCATCCGTCGCGGCCCTTGAACTCGGGCCAGAACTCGATGCCATAGGGGTCTTGCAGGTCCTCATAGGCGATGTCGGCCTCGGGCAGTCCAAGCTCTTCGCCCTGATACAGGCAGACCGAGCCGCGCAGGCACATCATCAGGACCGTGTAGCAGCGCGCGGCGGCCTCGGACAGGTTCCAGCGGGTCACATGCCGGATCACGTCATGGTTTGAATAGGCCCAGCAGGGCCAGAAATCCTCGGACACCTCGGCCAGACGGGCAAAAGTCTCGGCCACGAGGCCTGCGGTGAGACGTTTGGGCTGCAACATCTCGAAGGGGTAGCACATCTGCACCTTGTCCCCGCCCGAGGTGTATTCGGCCATGATCTCGAGCCCCCGCTGCGCGTCGCCCACCTCGCCCACCGCGGCGGCGTTGTAGGGGACAAGCTCGGCCCGGAAGCGCTTGAGGAAGGCGAGGTTCTCGGGCTGGTTCTTGTCGAACAGGTGAAGCTGGTGGTTGTAGGGGTTGACCGACGGCGCGATCGTGTTGTTGCGCAGTTCGGGCGGCAGCGAAGGATTGTCGCGCAAATACTTGTCAGCAAAGTAGAAATTGATCGTATCAAGCCGGAAGCCATCCACCCCGCGCTTCAGCCAGAACCGCTCGACGTCCAGCAGCGCATCTTGCACCGCCGGCTCGTGCAGGTTGAGATCGGGCTGCGAGGTCAGGAAATTGTGCAGGTAATACTGCTCGCGCCGCGTGTCCCAGGCCCAGGCCGAGCCGCCGAAGATCGACAGCCAGTTGTTGGGCGGCGTCCCGTCGGGCTTCGGATCGGCCCAGACATACCAGTTCGCCCGGTCGTTCGTGCGGTTCGACCGGCTTTCCTTGAACCAGGGATGCCGGTCCGACGTGTGGCTGAGCACGAGGTCGATCATCACCTTCAGCCCCAGCTCATGCGCCCGCGCCACCAGCGCGTCGAAATCGGCAAGGGTGCCGAAGATCGGATCGACGTCGCAGTAATCGCTGACGTCGTAGCCGAAATCCTTCATCGGCGAGGTGAAGAACGGGCTGATCCAGATCGCATCCGCCCCGAGCGAGGCGATATGCGTCAGCCGGTCGGTGATCCCTTTCAGATCGCCGATGCCGTCCCCGTTCGTGTCCTGATAGCTGCGCGGGTAAATCTGGTAGATAACGGCACCGCGCCACCATTCGTTCGTCATTTAGGTCTGCTTTCCAAGGGTTATTTCACCGAGCCGGCCAGCAGGCCGCGCACGAGGTATTTCTGCAGCGCGAAGAACACGAGCAGCGGAACCGAGATCGAGATGAAGGCCGAGGCCGCGAGGATTTCCCAATCCCCGCCATGCGACCCCAGAAGGTCCTTGAGCTTGCCGGTCATCACGAGGGAATCCTGCTGGTGGCTGAGGAAGACGGTCGCGACCAGCAGGTCGTTCCAGGTCCAGAGGAACTGGAAGATCGCAAAGCTTGCCAGCGCCGGGAAGCTCAGCGGCAGGATGATCTTGCGGAAGATCTGGAAATCGGTCGCCCCGTCCACGCGGCTGCTCTCGATGATCTCGCGCGGCAGGCCCACCATGTAGTTGCGCAGCAGGTAGATCGCCAGCGGCAGGCCAAAGCCGGTATGGGCCAGCCAGATGCCAAGATAGCTTTTCGGGTTGATCCCGATCATCTTGCCGTCGTCGGAATGCAGCCCAAGACCCGAGATCGTCAGCACATGCCCCATCAGGCTGCTGTCCGGCACCACCGTCGCATGGCCGATCGCGTTGTAAAGCGTCAGCAGCGGGATCAGCGACATCTGAAGCGGCACCACCAGCAGGCCCACCACGATCGCGATCAAGAGCGACCGACCGGGGAACTGCATCCAGGCCAGCGCGAAGGCGGCATAGGCCGCGATGAGGATCGGGATCACGGTCGCGGGCACCGCCACGGTCAGCGAGTTGATGAAGGCGCGCAGCATCCCGTTCGCGGTCAGCACATGGACGTAATTGTCCAGCGTGAAGCTTGGCGGCGTCTTTGCCGTGAAGAAGATCCGCCGCGTCCCGCTGAAGGGCTTGTCGTTGGCCCATTGGTAGGTGCCGTCTTTGGCCACCGTCAGGGTCGTGCCGTCGCGCAGCTGCGCCACCTGCCCCACGTCATATTGCGTGGGATGCAGGCTCGACCAGCCGAACTTTGCCACCGAACCGCCGCTTTGCAGCACGTTGCCGGTCACGACATATTTGCCGTTCACCTCCTTGGCGGTGCTGGCATCCGGCGTGCGGGCGACGGCGTTGCGTTCCGAACTGGACAGCGCCGTCCACCAGCCCGAGACCGAGATCTGGTCCGCGGTGCGGAACGAGGTGATGAACAGGCCCGCGGTCGGGATCGTCCAGATCACGACAAGCAGCAGGACGGACAGGTGCACCGCCCAGATCAGGGGGGATTTGCGGCCTCCGATCGACAGCATGTCAGTGCCCCCCCATTTCACGGTTCGCGTTGCGGATGTTCCAGACCATGATCGGAACGACGAGGAGCATGATGATGAGCGCGATGGTCGCGCCCCGGCCGAAGTCGCCGCCCCCCTCGAACATCCAGGTGTACATCTCGTTGGCCAGAACGTCGGTGTTCCACTGGCCGTTCGTCATCGCGTAAACGATGTCGAAGACCTTCAGCACCGTGATCGTGATCGTCGTCCAGACAACGGCAATGGTCGCCCAGATCTGCGGCACCATGATGCGGAAGAAGATTTGCAGGCCGTTCGCGCCGTCAAGCACGGCCGCCTCGATCGTCTCCTCGGGGATGCCGCGCAGCGCAGCGGACAGGATCACCATGGCAAAGCCCGTCTGGATCCAGATCAGGATGACCATGAGAAAGAAGTTGTTCCAGAACGGCAGGGTGATCCAGGCCTGCGGAGAGCCGCCGAACCACGTGACCACCGCGTTCAGCAGGCCGATCTGCGTCTGGCCCGGGCCGCGGTAGTCATAGACGAATTTCCAGATCACCGTGGCGCCCACGAACGAGATCGCCATCGGCATGAAGATCAGGCTTTTGGCGATGTTGCCCCAGAAGATCCGGTCGGTCAGCGCCGCCACGATCAGCCCGAAGAAGGTCGAGGCCGCGGGCACCACCAGAAGCCAGAGGAAGTTGTTGAACAGCGCCTCGTGGATCGTGCCGTTGTTGGCGAACCAGATGTAGTTCTTCAGACCGACCCATTTCACCCCGGACGGCCCGTGGAAGCTGAGCCAGATCGAGTCGATCACCGGGTAAACAAGGTAAAGCGTAAGGGCGAAGATCGCCGGGAACAGGAACAGCCACGGCCGGATCGCCGAGGCGATGCGGATGTTGCGGGTTCCGCGGTCGCCGGGCACAGAGCCGGGAAACATCCTGTCGATCAGGATGTTCGAGCCGTAGAAATAGGCGAAGGCCGCGGCAATCCCGATCCCGATCGTGATGGCAGCCGTCAAAAGCTGTTGAAGCATCCCAGATCCCCCCCTTGGCGCGGCGCGGCGGGCGCACGCGGTCGTTCTGGCCGGTGACCGGCTCTGTCGTGCGGAGGGCGCCCTGACAGCGCCCTCCGGTCTTTTCCGAAAGGATTACTTCTTCAGCGAATCCCAGGTCTTCTGGATGTTGTCCGCCACGTCCTGAGCCGACTTGCCGCCGACGTAATCGACCATGCCCGTCCAGAACACGCCCGCGCCGATCTTGCCCGGCATCAGGTCCGACCCGTCGAAGCGGAAGGTGGTGCCGTTCAGCAGGATCTCGCCTTCCTTGCGCATCACGTCGTTGGCATAGGCCGAGAGGTGCACGCCCTTGTAGGGGGTCAGGAAGCCCGACTGGGCCATCCAGACTTCGCTGGCGATCGGGGTCTTCAGGAACTCCATGAAGGCATCGGCGGCCGGGTTGTCCTTCGTGATGAAGAACAGCGTGCCTGCGCCTTCAACCGGACGGCCCAGATCGGGCTTGCTGGCGTAGGGCGGGAAGTAGAAGAAGTCCGCATCCTTGTTCGGCCCGAGTTGCGTGCCCTTGGGGAAGAAGGTGGGGATGAACGACGCCTGCTTGTGCATGTAGCACTTCGGCGGCGAGGTGAAGAGACCCTTCGGGCTGTCGCGGAAGTCGGTCGTGGCAACGGCCTTGGTGCCGCCGGCGACGTATTTGTCGTTCTTGGCAAACCAGCCGAAGGTCTTGATCGCTTCGACGATGCGCGGATCGTTGAACTTGACGGTGTTGTTCACCCAGCCGTCATAGACCGAGGCCGGCTGCTGACGCAGCAGGATGTCCTCGACCCAGTCGGTCGCGGGCCAGCCCGTCGCGCCGCCCGACCCCAGACCGATGCACCACGGCGTGCCGCCGTCGGCCACGATCTTTTTGGTCAGCGCCTGAAGATCCTCGAAGGTCTTGGGAACGGTGTAGCCCGCGTCCTTGAAGTTGCCCGGCGAATACCAGACCAGCGACTTGAGGTCGATCTTGAACGGGAAGGCCATGAGCTTGTCCTTGCCGTCCTTGTCCTTGTAGGTCGACAGCGTCACCCAGCTCGGGCCGGCGGCGTAGTTCTTCAGCAGCCAGTCCTTGGTCGTGTCGGGCAGCGGCTTGATGAAGCCTTTGGACGCGAGGTCCTGGATCAGGCCCGGCTGCGGCAGAACGCCGATGTTCGGCGGGCTGCCGGCCTGCGTGTCGATCACCATCTGCTGTTCATAGTTCTCGGACGACGAATATTTCACCGTCACGCCGGTGGCCTGCTCGAAATAGGCCAGCACGTTTTCGAACAGCGTCTGGTCCTGCCCGCGCCACGGCCCGAAGATCGTCAGCGTCTGCCCTTTCAGGTTCGCGTGATCCTTGGCGAACTGGGTGTAGCTGTCCCAGTGGAACCGATCCGGCTGCGCGCCCGGCTTGAAGACAAGATCCGCCCCCGAGGCGGCCCCTGCCATCAGCGCCAGACCGGCGACCGCCGACAATAGCTTGGAAAACATCAAAACTCCTCCCGGATTAATCGCCCCATTCTGGGCGTACGTCAGACCTAACGATCGGAATCATTCCCAAACCGCTTTGGACATGTCACCGTCGCCGATCCACGCCTTTATGTCAATCCGGCGCACCGGCCGCTGCCGGACCCGCCCGATCCTTCGCGTCCGCAGCATATCAACGGGATTTCGAAGCCTTTGACGCCCGCGCGATCCCTCGCTACAGTCCCCGAAGTTTGAAACCGCTTTGAGAGCGCCCGGATGAACCTGAAAGAACTGGCCCAAACGCTGGGGCTTTCGCCGACAACCGTCAGCCGTGCGCTGAACGGTTATCCGGAGGTGAACGAAGAGACCCGCGAACGCGTTCAGGCCGCCGCCAAGCGCCATCACTACCAGCCCAACGCCCGGGCGATCCGGCTTGCCACCGGGCGCGCACTGGCCATCGGCCATGTCATCAACGTGGCCACCAAGCACGAGATCGTGAACCCGATCTTTGCCGATTTCATCGCCGGCGCGGGCGAGACCTACACGCGGATGGGCTATGAACTGGTGCTGACCGTCGTGAACGACGCCGAGGAGGCGCGCGCCTACCGGTCGTTCAAGGCGCGCGGCACGGTGGACGGGGTGATCGTCCACGCCCCCCGCGCCGCCGACCCGCGAATCGAGCTGCTGAACGAGATCGGCCTGCCCTTCGTCGTCCATGGCCGCGCCACCGGCGCGCCCGAGCCCTATTCCTGGATCGACGTGAACAACCGCCGTGCCTTTCGCCGCGCCGCGGAATTCCTTCTCGACCTCGGGCATCGCCGGATCGCGCTGGTGAACGGCTTCGAGTTCATGGATTTCGCCATCCGCCGTCGGTCGGGCTATGAACAGGCGCTCGAGGGACGCGGCGTGCCGATCGACCCCGCCCTGATGTTCTCGGACGAGATGACCGAAACCTTCGGATACCGCGCCGCCCATGCGGCGCTTGCCAATCCCGATCCGCCGACGGCCTTCCTCGTCTCCTCGATGATCATTGCCATCGGCGTGCGCCGCGCGATCCAGGATGCGGGCCTGCGGATGGGGCGGGATGTCTCCGTCATCACCCATGACGACGACCTGTCCTACCTCAAGAACGGCGAGGACGTGCCGATCTTCACCGCCACCCGATCCTCGGTGCGCGAGGCGGGGCGGCAGGCGGCCGAAATGCTGATCGACATCGTCCGCAACCCCGGCGCGGCCCCCCGCAACCGCATGTTCGAGGCCGAACTCATGGTGGGCCTGTCCACCGGCCCCGCCCCCTCCAAAGGATGACCATGAACTTAAAGCGCAGCGATTTCCCCGACGGCTTCCTGTTCGGGGCCGCAACCTCCAGCTACCAGATCGAGGGCCATGCCTTCGGCGGCGCGGGCCGCACCCATTGGGACGACTTCGCGGCCACCCCGGGCAATGTGGTGCGCGCGGAAGACGGCGCGCGGGCCTGCGATCACTTCCACCGGATGGATGAGGATCTCGATCTGCTCAAGGCGGGCAACTTCGACGTCTATCGCTTCTCCACCTCCTGGGCGCGCGTGCTGCCCGAGGGGCGCGGGGCGGTAAATGCGGCCGGCCTCGATTTCTACGACCGGCTGGTGGACGGGCTTCTGGCGCGCGGGATCAAGCCTGCGGCGACGCTCTATCACTGGGAACTGCCCTCGCCGCTGGCCGATCTGGGCGGCTGGCGCAACCGCGACATCGCGGGCTGGTTCGCCGATTTCACCGAGGTGCTGATGCGCCGCATCGGCGACCGCGTCTGGTCGGTCGCCCCCATCAACGAGCCCTGGTGCGTGGGCTGGCTGTCGCACTTCATGGGCCTGCACGCCCCCGGCCTGCGCGACATCCGCGCCACGGCGCGCGCGATGCATCATGTCCTGCTGGCCCATGGCCGGGCCATTCAGGTCATGCGCGGCTTGGGGATGACGAACCTTGGCGCGGTCTGCAACTTCGAATGGTCCGCGCCCGCCGACGACAGCCCCGAAGCGGCCCGCGTCGCCGAGCTTTACGACGGCATCTACAACCGCTGGTTCATCTCGGCGCTGTTCAAGGGCGCATACCCCGACACCGTGCTCGAAGGCCTCGGCCCGCACATGCCGGACGGCTGGCAGGACGACTTCGCCACCATCGGCGAAAAGCTCGACTGGTTCGGGCTGAACTACTACACGCGCAAGCTGATCGGCCCCGCCCCCGCGCCCTGGCCCGCGCTGCAAGAGGTCGAGGGGCCGCTGCCGAAAACACAGGTGGGATGGGAGATCTATCCCGAGGGCCTCTACCAGTTCCTCGCGCGCACGCGGGCCGAATATACGGGCGATCTGCCCCTTTATGTCACCGAGAACGGGATGGCCAATGCCGATGCGATCGTCGGCGGGGCGGTCCGGGACGACGCGCGGATCGACTACCTCAACGCACACCTTGCCCAGGTGCGCCGCGCGATTGCCGAAGGCGTGCCGGTCAAGGGCTATTACTGCTGGTCGCTGATGGACAATTACGAATGGTCGCTTGGGTATGACAAGCGCTTCGGCCTTGTCCACGTTGACTTCGACACCTTGCAGCGGACCCCGAAAGCGTCCTATCACGCCCTCGCCCGCGCGCTGTCGCGCTGATCCTGCGGAGACCGAAATGCCGTTGCCCGCCGACGTCTATACGCTTGTCGCCGATATCGGTGGCACCAACACCCGCGTGGCGCTTGCCCGCGGCGCCCGGCTCAAGGATGGCTCGATCCGCCGCTACCGCAACGCCGACTTCCCCGGTCTGGAGACGGTGATCCGCCGCTATATCGAGGATGAGGGCGGCGTCGACTGCGCCGGTGCCTGCGTTGCCGCGGCGGGGCCCGTGCGCGACGGAGTGGCGCATATGACCAACCTCGACTGGACCATCGACCCGGCCATGCTCGCGCGCGCGACCTCGGCGGAAAAGGTGGCCATCCTCAACGACTTGCAGGCACAGGGTCATGCACTTGGGTCGCTCTCGGCCGACAGCCTCCGGCCGATCGTCGAAGGCCCGCAGGCGCCTCCGCATGCCGCGAAACTGGTGATCGGCGTCGGCACCGGCTTCAACGCCGCGCCCGTCCACGAAGCGCCGGGCGGCCGCATCGTCGCGGCATCGGAATGCGGCCACGTGAACCTTCCCGTGCGGACCGAGGCCGACCTGCGGCTGGCCCATTTCGTCGAGACCGCGCACGGTTTTCCGGGCGTGGAGGATGTCCTTTCCGGGCGCGGACTGGAACGCCTTTACGCCTGGGTATCGGCCGAGGCCGGGACGCCCACCGAAAAGGCCGCGGCGGACATCATGGCCGCGCTCGACGGCGGCGACGATCCCCTTGCGGTCGAGACCGCCCGCACCTTCGTGCGGCTTTTCGGAACCGAGGCGGGCAACCTTGCGCTGACCCACCTGCCCTTTGGCGGCGTGTTTCTTGTGGGCGGCGTCGCCCGCGCCTTTACCCGGCATTACGCCGCCTTCGGCTTTGCCGATGCCTTCCGCGACAAGGGCCGCTTTGCCGGCTTCATGCAGAACTTCCCCGTCTGGGTGATCGAGGATGACTACGCCGCCCTCACCGGCTGCGCGGCCTACCTCGCGGCGCTTGCATAAAGAACGCCGCGCAACCCCCTTCACTTTCGTTCAAATATCCCCGCGGAGCGTCCGGTATCAGACGCCGGAGCCTCCGGCGGGGACATTTTTGCCAAGATGAAGACGCGAAAAAGGGCGCCCGAGGGCGCCCTTTTCTGGGGCTAGTAACCTTGGATCAGCCCGCAGCCGTCACCGCACGGCCCGTCATCACCTTGATCAGGTGCGCACGGTATTCGGCCGATCCGTGGATGTCCGAGATCAGCCCGTCGGCCGAGGCCTTCAGCCCGTCCAGCGCCTTGGCGGAGAAGTTCGCCGACAGCGCCTTTTCGGCCTCGGTCCAGCGGAAGACGCCGTTCGAAGAGGCCCCCGTCACCGCGACGCGCACGCCGTCGGCGTATTTCGCGACGAACACCCCGACAAGGGCGAAGCGCGAGGCCGGCTGGACGAACTTCTGGTAGTTCGCCTTCTGCGGGATCGGAAAGCGCACCTCGGTGATGATCTCGCCGGGTTCCAGGGCCGTGGTGAACATGCCCTGGAAGAAGTCGTCCGCCGCGATCTGGCGGGTGTTGGTCACCACCGTCGCGCCCGAGGCCAGCACCGCCGAAGGGTAGCAGGCCGAGGGGTCGTTATTGGCGACCGATCCCCCGATCGTGCCGCGGCTGCGCACCGCCGGATCGCCGATGTTCGCTGCAAGGGCCGCCAGCGCCGGATAGGCCCCGGCGCCCTTGGCGACCGCCGCATGGGTGGTGCCGCCGCCGATGCAGAGCCGGCCCTGATCGTCGGTGCAGATGCCCTTGATCTCGTCGATGCCGTTCAGGCTCACGAGCGTCGCGGGCGCGGCAAGGCGCTGTTTCAGCGTGGGGATCAGCGTCTGCCCGCCGCCGAGCGCCTGCGCGTCCTCGCCGCCAAGCGCCGCAACGGCCTCGGACAGCGTCTTGGGGCGTTTGAACTCGAATGCATACATGGCCCGTCTCCTTACGCCTGGTTCATCGCGGCCCAGACCCGCGAGGGGCTGAGCGGCATGTCGATATGGGTGACGTCGTGCCCGCCGCGCTGAAGCGCGTCGATCACCGCGTTGACCACCGCCGGGGGCGAACCGATCGCGCCCGCCTCGCCGCAGCCCTTCACGCCAAGGGGGTTGTGCGTGCAGGGCGTCTGGCAGGAATGGTCCACCTTGTAGAACGGCACGTCGTCGGCGCGCGGCATGGCGTAGTCCATGTAGCTGCCCGACAGAAGCTGGCCGTTCTCGTCATAGACCGCGCCTTCCAGCAGCGCCTGACCGATCCCCTGGCCAAGCCCGCCGTGGACCTGCCCTTCGACGATCATCGGGTTGACGATGTTGCCGAAATCATCGGCCGCGGCGAAGGAGCAGATCGTCACCTTGCCGGTATCGGGGTCCACCTCGACCTCGCAGGCATAGGCGCCGGCGGGATAGGTGAAGTTCGACGGATCGTAGAAGGCGGTTTCCTCCAGACCCGGCTCGAGGCTTTCCAGCGGGTAATTGTGCGGCACATAGGCCGCAAGGCAGACCGAGCCCCAATCCACCGACTTGTCGGTGCCGGCGACCGAGAACTTGCCCTCTTTCAGCTCGATATCCTCTTCCGAGGCCTCAAGCAGGTGGGCCGCGATCTTCTTGGCCTTCGAGATGATCTTGTTCGTGGCCTTCACCAGCGCCGAGCCCCCCACCGCGAGGCTGCGCGAGCCGTAGGTGCCCATGCCCATCGGCGTGTTGGCTGTGTCGCCATGCACGATCTCGACATTCTCGGCCGGGATGCCGATCAGGTCGGCCACCACCTGAGGAAAGGCGGTCTCGTGTCCCTGCCCGTGGCTGTGGCTGCCGGTCATCACGACGATGTTGCCGGTGGCGTTCACCCGGACGGTGGCGGATTCGTAAAGCCCCGCGCGGGCGCCAAGCTGGCCCACGAGGTGGCTCGGCGCGATGCCGCAGGCCTCGATGTAGCAGTTCACGCCAAGACCGCGCAGCCTGCCCTTCGCGGCGCTCGCGGCCCGGCGCTTCTCGAACCCGGCGAGGTCGGCCATTTCGGACAGCTTGTCCATCGTCGCGTTGTAATTGCCGGTGTCATAGACCACGGCGACCGGCGTCTGGTAGGGGAACTCGGTCACGAAGTTCTTCCGGCGCAGCGCGATCGGGTCCATCTTCAGCTCGCGCGCGGCCTTGTCGATGACGCGCTCAAGCTGATAGGTCGCCTCGGGGCGGCCCGCGCCGCGATAGGCGTCCACCGGCACGGTGTTGGTGAAGACAGCCTTCACGTTCACGTAGATGAGCGGCGTGCGGTAGTTGCCCGCCATCAGCGTGCCGTGCAGCCAGGTCGGCACCGAGGGCGCGAACGTCGAGAGATAAGCCCCCATGTTCGCGTAGGTTTCCGTGCGGATCGCCTGGAAGGTGCCGTCCTTCGACAGCGCAAGCTCGATCTTCGTCACATGGTCGCGGCCATGGGCGTCGGTGATGAAGCTCTCCGACCGTTGGGCCGTCCATTTCACCGGGCGGCGAAGCTGCTTGGCGGCGAAGGTGACGAAGGCTTCCTCGATGTAGTGGAAGATCTTCGAGCCGAACCCGCCGCCCACGTCCGGGGCCACCACGCGCAGCTTGTGTTCGGGGATGCCCAGCACGAAGGCGCCCATCAGAAGGCGGATCACATGCGGGTTCTGGCTGGTGGTGTAAAGCGTGTGATGGTCGGTCGAAAAGTCGTAATCGCCCACCGCCACCCGCGGTTCCATCGCGTTCGGCACCAGACGGTTGTTGACCAGCTCCAGCGTCGTGACGTGATCGGCCTTGGCAAAGGCCGCATCCACCGCCGCCTTGTTCTCTTCGACAAAACCCCAGTCATAGCAAAGGTTTGAGCCGATATCTTCATGCACCAGCGGGCTGCCGGCCTTCACCGCGGCCTTCATGTCGATCACCGCGGGCAGTTCCTCGATATCGACCACCAGCGCCTCGGCCGCGTCGCGGGCCTGGGCCTCGGTCTCGGCCACGACGGCGGCGATGGCGTCGCCCACGTAGCGCACCTTGCCCTGCGCCAGCACAGGGTGCTTGGGCTCGAGCATCGGCTTGCCGTGCCGGTCCGTCACCTGCCAGCCGCAGGGAACGCCGCCCACCTGCGCGAAGTCGTCGCCGGTGAAGATGCGGATCACGCCCGGCATCTTCGCGGCGTCGCTCGTGTCGAGCTTCGTGATCTTGCCATGGGCAACCTGGCTGCGCACGAACCACACATAGGCCTGTCCGCGCAGGTTGATGTCATCGGTGTAACGTCCGTTCCCGGTCAGGAACCGCACGTCCTCGCGCCGCTTCGTCGCAGCGCCGATCCCGTCTTTCGGCATCCTATTCCTCCCTCATTCGGCGCTTGAATGGCGCACCGTAAACCCATGATCCCGTTGCTTATTCAGCAGCAATCGCGCTGACGTCCTGACCGCTTGCGGCCAGGATCGCCTTGACGATGTTGTGGTAGCCCGTGCAGCGGCAGATGTTGCCTTCCAGATGGTGCCGGATCTCGGCCTCGGACGGCTTGGGGTTGTCCTTCAGAAGCGCGGCCGCCGCCATCACCATGCCCGGCGTGCAAAAGCCGCATTGCAGGCCGTGATGATCCTGAAACGCCTGCTGGATCACCGAAAGCGACCCGTCGGCATTGGCCATGCCCTCGATCGTGGTCACCTCGGCCCCGTCCACGTCCATCGCGAAGGTCGTGCAGGATTTCACCTGCAACCCGTTCACATGGACCGTGCAGGCCCCGCATTGCGAGGTGTCGCAGCCCACGTGGGTCCCGGTCATGCCCAGGCTCTCGCGCAGGAACTGCACCAGAAGCGTGCGCCCCTCCACCTCGCCCGAGACCTCGCGCCCGTTCACGCGCAGTGTCACTTTCGGCATCAAATCCTCCCTTGGTGTCTGGCCGGGCGCAGGGCCTAGCCGATGATCCTCTTGAACCAGCCCTTCTTGGGCGCGTTCTCGTCCCCCGCTTCGGGGGGCTGGTCGTCTTCCTGTGGCCCCTCGACCGCCGCCTGAAAGCGTTCGAAGAAATCGTCGGCCATCTTGCGGGCAAAGCCGTCGATGAGGCGGCTGCCCAGCTGGGCAAGCTTGCCGCCCACCGAGGCCGTCACGTCATAGCTGAGCCGCGTGCCGCCCTCCTCGGGGTCAAGCCGCACCTTGGCGCCGCCCTTGGCAAAGCCCGCAGGTCCCCCCTTGCCCTCGCCCGAGATGGTGAGCGATTGCCCCTCCACCATGTCCGAAAGCTGCACGAGGCCGGTAAACCGCGCCTTCACGGGGCCGACCTTCTGAACCACCACCGCCTCGAACCCGTCCTGGGGAGAGCCGGTCATGGATTCGCAACCGGGGATGCATTCCTTGAGAACTTCGGGCGTCAGGATGGCCGCCCAGACCGTCTGCGGGTCCGCCTTGATGAGGCGCGCGTCGTTCAGTTCCATCGGATCTCTCTCCCTTTCCGGGAAGACTACGGATTCGCCGCCGCCCGCGCCATTTGACCAAAGTCGTATCCGGCGGGCCGGTGCCGTTCGACCAAGGGCCAAGTGGCGCGCGCCCCCGTCGCTTGGTAGGGTGGGTCGAAAGGATGGTCCGGCCATGAACTCACAGGAACTTGCGGAACGGCCCGGGGGCTTTCGGGCGGCGCTGGTGGTGGACGACCACCCGCTGTTCTGCGAAGCGCTTGCGATGACGTTGAAGACCGTCGCCGGGATCGAGCGGGTCGAGACCGCGGGGCGGCTGGATGCGGCACTGGCGCGGCTGGAAGCCGAGCCTGCGCCCGATGTCGTGGTGCTCGACCTCAACCTGCCCGACGTGACGGGCTTCGACGGGCTGATCCGGCTCAAGGCCGCGGTGCCGCAGGTGCCGGTGATCGTCGTGTCGTCGATGGCGGACGCCCGCGCGATCGGGGCGGCGCTCAGCGCGGGGGCCGCGGGCTTCGTGCCCAAGCATTCCCCGCGCGAGGCCTTTCGCACCGCCTTTGCCGCCCTGCGCGCGGGGCAGGCCTATGTCCCCGAGGGCTATATCCCCTGCGCCGACCCGTCCGCCCCCGCGACCGAGCGCGAAGAGGCGATCCAGCGCCTGACCCTTCTGACGCGCCAGCAGGCGAAGATCCTGCAACTGATCTGCGAGGGCAAGCTGAACAAGCAGATCGCCTACGAGCTCGACATCGCCGAGACGACGGTGAAGGCCCATGTCACCGCGATCATGCGCAAGCTTGGGGTGCAAAGCCGCACGCAGGCCGTGTTGATGGCGCGCGAGGCGAGCTTTGACCGGCTCTTGCCAGATGCCTGAAGCGGCGCATACCTTCCCCCGATGACGGGGAGGATGCGATGAAAAGCCTTGGCGCAGCGACAGAGCCTGCCGCGGACAGCGTGCTGCGGTCCGCCCATGTCGCGGCAGACCGGCCGGATGCGGCGCGCCGGCTTGCCCGCGCCCTTGGCCCCGGGCCTTTCGCGCTGGTGATCCTGTTCGTCTCGCCCGCCGCCGATCTGGACCGGCTGGCCGGTCAGGCGACCGCGGCCTTTGGCGCGACCCCGGTCATCGGCTGCACCACGGCGGGCGAGATTTCGTCGGACGGCTATGCCGAAGGCGAGATCGTCGCCGTGGGCCTGCCTGCGCGTCATTTCGCGGCCGAGGTGATGGCGCTGCCGGACCTGCACCGGATCGATCCGCACGAGGTCATCGCCACCTTGGGCCGGGCGCGGCAACGGCTGGCGCGGATGCGCCCGGAATGGCCGCACGAATTCGCCTTTCTGATGGTGGACGGGCTGTCGGCGCGCGAGGATGCGCTGACCTCGGCGCTGGCGTCGGGTCTGGGGCCGGTGCCGCTTTTCGGCGGCTCGGCGGGTGACGGCGTTCGGTTCGAGAAGACCTTCATCCTGCATGACGGCGCGCGGATGCAGAACGCCGCCGCGCTCGCCTTCCTGCGCACCGACTGCCCGGTGAAGGTCTTCAACCTTGATCACCTGCGACCCACCGACACGCGCATGGTCGTGACCGAAGCCGATCCCGCCCATCGCATCGTGCGGCGCATCAACGCCGAGCCGGCGGCCGCGGAATATGCCCGCATCCTCGGCAAGGACCCCGGACAGCTCGACCCCTTCACCTTCGCGGCCCATCCGGTCGTGGTGCGCATCGGCGGCAAGCATCATGTCCGCGCCATCCAGCAGGTCGCGCCCAATGGCGATCTGATCTTCTTCTCGGCCATCGACGAGGGGCTGGTGCTGACGCTGGCCGAGCCGCTGGACATGGTTCGGCACCTCGACACCGAGCTTTCGTCGCTCGCCCGGCCCGCCGCGCCGCAGGCGATCCTGGCGTGCGATTGCATCCTGCGGCGGATGGAGGCGCAGGAGAAGCAGATGACGGGCGCGATCTCGGACCTGCTGCGCCGCCATCATGTCGTGGGCTTCTCGACCTATGGCGAGCAGTTGAACGGGATGCATGTGAACCAGACGATGACCGGCGTCGCGATCTACCGCCCCGGCGAAGCGCCATGAGTTTCACGCTCATCAACCCCGCCGACCCGCCCGAGCGGCAGGTGGAAAAGCTGCGCCAGATCGCCGAAGTGCTGATGCGCAGGGTCGAGCAGGACACCGACGCCTCGGGCGCGGCCTATGCCCAGTTCCAGCGCGCCGCGCTGCTCGAGGAACAGGTCCGCGACCGCACGCGCGATCTGGAACGCACGCTGGACCTCCTTAACGATTCCAACGCCCGACTGGAACGCGCGACGCGGGCGGCCGAGGCCGCGCGCCAGAACCTCGCCAATGCGATCGAGACGGTGCAGGAAGGTTTCGCGCTGTTCGATGCCGACGACGTGCTGGTGATGTGCAACTCGCGTTTCGGGATGCACATGCTGGACATCCGCGAGGGGCTGAAGCCGGGGCTCACCTTCCACGACTACATCGACCGCGTGAGCCGGTCGCGGTTTCTGGAACTGCCCGAGGGGGTGACGCCCGAAGACTGGGCCGCACGCCGCCGCGCGCGCCATGCGGAACGCCACGTGATCTTCAATGTCCGCATGATCTGGGACCGCTGGGTGCAGGTCAGCGAACACCGCACGGGCGACGGCGGGACGGTGATCCTGCAGACCGACGTGACCGAGATCATCCGCATGGAGCGGGAGGAACGCAGCAAGCTTCTGGACGATCAGGCGCGCATGATCCGCGCGACGCTCGACCATCTGGCGCAGGGCGTGGCGATCTTCGACGCGGACAACCGGCTGATCGGCTGGAACCAGCGGCTGGCGGCGCTGCTGGCGCTGCCGCTCACGCGGCTGCGGCTGGGGGCCAGCTTCGACTACATCCTTGAACGCTTCCGCGACGAGATCGCCTTTGGCGGCGGCATGACCGAGGCCGCCTTGCGCGACTGGATCGCCACCCCTGCCCCCCGCGCGCCGCTGCGCTTCGAGATGCGGCGGGGGACCGAGACCATCCTCGACGTCTTCGCCGAGGAAATGCCCGGCCGCGGCTTCGTGATCTCGCTCACCGATGTCACCGCCGAGCGCGCGGCGATCGCGGCGCTGGCGCAGACGAACGAGACGCTCGAAGCGCGGGTGACGGCGCGCACGCTGGAACTGGAAGAGGCGCTGAGCCGGGCCGAACGCGCGAACGCGACCCGCGCCCGGTTCGTCGCGGCCGCAAGCCACGACCTGCTGCAACCGCTGTCGGCGGCGCGGCTCTTCCTGGCCTCGCTGGCCGACAGCGACATCGGCCCCGGCCCCCGCCAGACGGTCGAGAAGGCCGAGAACGCGCTGGTCAGCGTGGGCCAGATCCTCGAGGCGCTTCTGGACATCTCGCGGCTCGAGGCGGGGCGGGCCGAGGTGCAGGTGCAGCCCGTGCGCCTTGATCCGCTGCTGACCCAGCTTCGCGACGAATTCGCCCCCCTCGCCGCCGCCAAGGGCCTGCGCCTGACGATCCTGCCCGCGCTGGCCGAGGTCGAGAGCGATCCCACCTACCTGCGGCGCATCCTTCAGAACCTCATCGGGAACGCGATCCGCTACACCGAGACGGGCCGCGTGCTGGTGGGGGCACGGCGCGTCCCCGGCGGCCTGCGGGTCGAGGTGCATGACACCGGCCCCGGCATCCCCGTGAACGAACAGGCCAATATCTTCAAGGAATTCCACCGCCTGAACGCGCGCGCCTCGGCTGCCGAGGGGATGGGGCTCGGCCTTGCCATCGTGGAACGCGCCTGCGCGCTGCTGGGCCACCGTCTGACGCTCCGCTCGCAGCCCGGGCGGGGCACCTGCTTTGCCCTGACGCTGAGCGGCGCGCCGTGGACGGCGGCGGCCGAGGCGCGGCCCTCTGGGCGCAAGAGCGTGCCGCCGCCGCAGGACCGGATCGCGCTTCTGGTGGAAAACGACGACGCGCTGCGGCTTGCGCTTGGCCAGTTGCTGGAGAAATGGGGCCTGAACGTCATCGACGCCGCCACCGGCGAGGAGGCACTGTCGCTGATGGAAGAGATCGGCATCGCGCCCGATGTGCTGCTGGTCGATCAGCATCTGGGCGAGGGCGCGACGGGCCTCGCGACCATCGGCGCGCTGCGCGCGCGCTACGGCGCCCTGCCCGCCCGCATCCTCACCGCCGACCGCACGCCAGACCTGCGCAGCGCCTGCGCCGCCGAGGGCGTGGCGCTGATGGAAAAGCCGGTCGATCCGGCGGCGCTGGAAAGCTACCTTTCCGCGCTCTGGACCCGCTGAGCGGCTGCCGGATCAGGTGATGACGTTCGGCCGGTCGCGCCCGATCTGTTCCTTGATCCCGGCCAGCGCATGGGCCGCGCGGATCACCGGGGCCAGCGCCTCCTGCGGGTCCATCGCATGGCGCGCGGGATCGGGCTCGTAGCGTTCCAGATACAGCCTGAGCGTCGCCCCTTCCGTGCCGGTTCCCGACAGCCGCAGCACGATGCGCGAGCCGTCCACAAACCGGATGCGCACGCCCTGCCCCCGACTGACCGAGCCATCGACCGGGTCGTGATAGGCGAAATCGTCGGCCGCGGCGATCGACATCCCTTCGATCTCGGTGCCCGGCAGCGTCGGGATCGAGGCCTTGAGCCGGCTCATCATCTCTTCGGCCGCGCGCGCATCCAGCGCCTCGAAATCGTGGCGCGAATAGTAGTTGCGCCCATAGGTCTTCCAGTGATCGCGCAGGATCGCGGCGACGCTCTGCTTGCGCACGGCAAGGATGTTGAGCCACAGCAGCACCGCCCAGAGGCCGTCCTTTTCGCGCACATGGTCCGACCCGGTGCCAAAGCTTTCCTCGCCGCAGATCGTGCAGCGCCCGGCGTCGAGCAGGTTGCCGAAGAACTTCCAGCCCGTCGGCGTCTCGAAGGCCTCGATCCCAAGCGCCTTCGCCACCCGGTCCGCCGCCGTCGAGGTCGGCATCGACCGCGCCACACCCTTGAGGCCGCCCCTGTAGGCCGGCGCGAGGTGAGCATTTGCGGCCAGAACCGCAAGGCTGTCGGAGGGCGAGACATAGATGCCACGCCCGACGATCATGTTGCGGTCCCCGTCGCCGTCCGAGGCCGCGCCGAAATCCGGCGCATCCGGCCCCATCATCTCGTCCATCAGCACATGGGCCCAGGTCGGGTTCGGGTCGGGGTGATGGCCGCCGAAATCCGGCAGCGGCGTGCCCTGCACCACGGTGCCCTCGGCCATGCCCAGACGCCGTTCGAGGATTTCATGCGCGTAAGGCCCGGTCACGGCGCACATCGCGTCGAAGCGCATGGTGAAGCCCGCCGTCACCATCGCCCGGATCGCGTCGAAGTCGAACAGGCTCTCCATCAGCGTCGCGTAATCGGCGACGGGGTCCACGACCGTGACCGCCATGTCGCCCAACCGCGCCTCGCCCAGCCGGTCGAGGTCGATGTCCGGCCCGTCCCACAGGCGGTATTCGGCGATGTCCCGGGTGCGGGCAAAGATCGCCTCGGTCACCGCCTCGGGCGCGGGGCCGCCGTTGGGCATGTTGAACTTCACGCCGAAATCCTCGGTCGGGCCGCCGGGATTGTGGCTGGCCGACATGATGATGCCGCCGTCGGTCCTGTTGAGCCGGATCAGGTGCGAGGCCGCGGGCGTGGACAGGATCGCGCCGCGCCCCACGATCACCCGCGCCGCGCCATTGGCGGCCGCCATCTTCAGGATCACCTGCGCCGCGCGGTCGTTGAAATAGCGCCCGTCGCCACCCAGCACGAAGGTCTTTCCCGCCGCCCCCACCGTGTCAAAGATCGCCTGCACGAAATTCTCGAGGTAATGCGGCTTCATGAAGACCGGGGTCTTCTTGCGCAGGCCCGAGGTTCCGGGCTTCTGCCCCTCGATCGGGTGGGTCTTGTGGATATGGGCGGACATCGGCACCTCCTTCACTCTTGGGCTGCGTCTTCCAGCACCAGCACCGATTGCCGGGGCACGCTGAGGACGGCCGTTATCAGGTCGTAGGGTTCCTGCGCGGCACGCGCGGTGTCAAGGATCAGCCGCCAGACGCGCCCCGGGGCAGAGGCGGGCACCATGACCGAGGTGTCATCGCCTGCGTTGAAGATGCAATAGACCGCCCCCGCCGCCTGTTCGCCGACCGATCCGGCGGCGGGCCGGATTTCCACGCCCAGGGTGCGGAAAGCGGGGTTCTGCCAGTCGGTCGGCCCCGGCTCGGTCCCGTCGGCCTTGCGCCAGATCAGGTCGCGGATGCCGTCGCTGTCGCGCGGGCGGGAATGCAGGAAGCTGCGCTGCGACAGTTGGGGATGGCTGGCGCGAAGGGCGATCAGGCGGCGGGTGAAGGCCATCAGGTCTTCGTCCACCGCGTCCCAATCCAGCCAGCCGGTCTCGTTGTCCTGCGCATAGGCGTTGTTGTTGCCGTCCTGCGAATTGCCGATCTCGTCGCCCGCCAGCAGCATCGGCGTCCCCTGCGCCAGCAACAGGGTTGCCAGCATCGCCCGCTTGCGTGCCGCCCGCGCGGCACGGATCCTCGCATCGCCCGTCGGCCCCTCGACCCCGAGATTGTCCGAGAAATTCTCGGAATGCCCGTCGCGGTTGCCCTCGCCGTTGGCCTCGTTGTGCTTGACGGCGTAGGAGACGGTATCCTCCAGCGTGAAGCCGTCATGGGCGGTGACGAAATTGACCGAGGACGTGGCCCCGCGCTGGCGGTTGTCGAATTCGTCGGCCGATCCCATCAGCCGCTTGGCAAGCTCTGCCGTCAGCCCCGCATCGCCCCGCCAATAGCGCCGCACCCCGTCGCGGAACCGATCGTTCCATTCAAGGAAAGGATGGGGGAAGTTGCCCAGCTGATAGCCCCCCGGGCCAATGTCCCAGGGCTCGGCGATCAGCTTCACCCGGCTCAGCACCGGGTCCTGCCGGATCGCGTCGAGAAACCCCGAGCGCCGGTCGAAGCCATTGGCCTCACGCGCGAGCGTCGTGCCAAGGTCGAAGCGGAAGCCGTCCATGTGGAAAACATCGACCCAGTAGCGCAGGCTGTCCATCACCATCCGCAGCACCATCGGATGGGCCAGGTCCAGCGTGTTGCCGGTGCCGGTGTCGTTCACGTAGAACCGCCCGCCCTCGCGCAGGCGGTAATAGCTGCGGTTGTCGAGGCCCCGGAAGGACAGCGTCGGGCCGAGTTCGTCGCCCTCGCCCGAATGGTTGTAAACCACGTCGAGGATCACCTCGATCCCGGCCGCGTGCAGGCGGCGCACCATCGTCTGCAATTCCCAGACCGCGTTCTGGCTCATGTAGCGCGGCTCGGGCGCGAAGAAGCCGATGGTCTGGTAGCCCCAGTAGTTCTTCAGCCCCCTGGACACGAGAAACCGGTCATCGACATGGG
This sequence comes from Paracoccaceae bacterium, assembly GCA_028875855.1. Taxonomy (GTDB): domain Bacteria; phylum Pseudomonadota; class Alphaproteobacteria; order Rhodobacterales; family Rhodobacteraceae; genus Solirhodobacter. The sequence continues at coordinate 22,914 of JAGWVA010000016.1, read as the reverse complement.
CATGGACGGGCAGAAGCTCGATCGCCGTGATGCCGAGGGACACCATGTGCTCGATCATCGGGGGCGAGGCAACGCCGAGGTAGGTGCCGCGCAGCCCCGGATCGACGCGCGGATGCCGCTGGGTCAGGCCCTTCACATGCGCCTCATAGATCACGGTGCGTTCCAGCGGGGTGCAGAGCGGCGCCTCGTGCTCCCAGGGGAAGGACGGATCGACGACCACCGATTTCGGCACGGCAAAGGCGCTGTCGCGGGTGTCGAAGGACAGGTCCGCGCGCGGCGATCCGACCCGGTAGCCCATCAGCGCGTCCGACCATTTCAGCCGCCCGTCCAACTGCTTGGCATAGGGATCGACGAGCAGCTTGTTGGGGTTGAAGCGATGGCCCGCCTCGGGCTGGTAGGGTCCATGGGCGCGCAGCCCGTATTTCGCCCCGGGCGTGAGCCCGCCCACATGCATGTGCCAGACATGGCCGTCGCGCTGGCGGAAGGGCAGCCGCGTCAACTCCTTGCGGCCGTCATCCGAGAACAGGCACAGCTCCAGCTTCTCGGCATGGGCCGAGAAGACGGCGAAGTTGACCCCCTCGCCGTCGAATGTCGCCCCCATCGGCCAGGGCCGCCCCGCGCTCACCGCGTGATGAGAATGGCGCAGAGGCGCGGCCTTGGGGACCGCGTTCACGCCAGAAGCTCCGCGTAAAGCGCGGCATAGGCGGCCGACGAGGCGTCCCAGTCCACCGGCTGGCGCATCGCCGCGCGCTGCATCGCGGCCCATGTGTCCGGCTGGGCATAAAGCGCGCACAGCCGCCGCAGCGCCTGCCCGAGCGCAAGCGCGTCGGTCGGATGGAAGGCGATGCCCGTCGCCGTCCCCGCGGCCAGCGCCATCGGATTGGCGGTGATGACGGTATCGGCCAGCCCCCCGGTCGCCGCCACCACCGGCAGCGTGCCGTAGCGCAGCCCATACATCTGCGTAAGCCCGCAGGGTTCGAACCGCGAGGGCACCAGCACCGCGTCGCCCCCCGCGAACATCCGGTGGCTCAGCGCCTCGTCATAGCCGATCTTCACCCCGACCCGGCCGGGAAAGGCCGCCGCCGCCGCCTGCATCGCCCCTTCAAGCCGCGGATCGCCCGAGCCAAGGACAGCCAGCCCGCCGCCGGCCGCGACGAAATCCTCCAGCACCGCAGGCAGAAGGTCGATGCCCTTCTGATCGGTCAGGCGGCTCACCACGATGGCGAGCGGCCCCGGCACGTCGTCCAGACCGAATTCCGCGATCAGCCGGGCGCGGTTCTCGGCCTTCTTCTTCAGCCGCCGCGCGTCATAGGCCACGACTTCCGGATCGGCGGCGGGGTCCCAGGTTCCCGCATCCACGCCGTTCAGAATGCCGCGCACCAGCGCCGCCCGCGCCGCGATGACGCCCTGCAGCCCCATGCCGAACTCGGGGCGCATCAGCTCCTCGGCATAGGTCGGACTGACGGTGGTGATCGCATCCGCCGTCACAAGACCGGCCTTCAAGGTGCTGATCTGGCCGTAATATTCCAGCGCATCGGCGTGAAATTCGGAATAGGGCAGCCGCAGCGCGCCCAGCTTTTCCGGGCCCGCCATGCCCTGAAAGGCGATGTTGTGGATCGTGATGACGCTTTTCGCCGCCATGCCGCGATAGCGCAGATAGGCCGGCGCAAGGCCGCCCTGCCAGTCATGGGCATGGACGACGTCCGGCGACCAGCCATCGCCAAGCCCATCCCGCGCAATCTCGGCCGCGACCCAGCACAGCGCGGCAAAGCGTTCGGGATTGTCGGGGTGATCGCGCCCGCTCGCCGAATAGGGCCCGCCGTCCCGGTCATAGAGATGGGGCGCCGACAGCAACAGGACCTCGATCTCGTCCACCCGGCCCGCCAGCACGATCGCCGGACCGCCGAAGACATCGCCCCCGGTCCAGACCTCGCGCGCCGCGCCCAGCTTCTCGACCATCCCGCGATAGGCGGGCATCAGGACGCGCATGTCCCAGCCATGCGGCGCAAGCGCCTTCGGCAGCGCGCCCACGACATCGGCCAGCCCCCCGGTCTTCACCAGCGGCACACATTCCGACGCCACCGACAGCACCCGCCCGACGACCGCCTGCTCCGACATCCCCTGCCCTTTCACTTTGGCAAAAATATCCTCGGGGGGTGAGCCCCGACCCGGGGCGAATGGGGGGCAGACAGCCTCCCGCCTCCCCGCTTACTCCAGCGCCGCGGCCCGACGGTCCAGCATGTCCTGCGTGATGAGCACCACGCCGCCCTCGGTCCTGCGGAACCAGCGGGCATCCTCGTCCGGGTCCTGGCCCACCACCAGCCCCTCGGGGATGATGACGCCGCGGTCGATCACGCAATTCTTCAACTGCGCCTTGCGGTTCACCGTAACGTAAGGCAGCGCCACGACATATTCGAGCGAGGCATAGGAATGCGTGCGCCCGCCCGTGAACAGCAGCGAGTTGCGGATTTCCGACCCCGAGACGATGCAGTCGCCCGACACCAGCGACGAGACGGCCGACCCGCGGCGGTCGTCCTCGTCATGGATGAACTTCGCCGGCGGCACGATCTCGGCATAGGTCCAGATCGGCCAGGCGTTGTCGTAAAGGTCGAGCTTGGGCACGAAATCCGTCAGGTCGATATTGGCCTGCCAGAAGGCCTCGATCGTGCCCACGTCGCGCCAGTAGGGTTCCGTCTCCAGCCCCGAGGTCACGCAGCTTTCCGAAAAGCGATGCGCCATCGCCTTGCCGTTCTTCACGATCTGCGGGATCAGGTCGTTGCCGAAATCGTGGCTCGAGTTCGGGTCGTTCTGGTCGCGGATCAAGAGGTCGCGCAGGAAGGCCCAGTCGAAGACATAGATCCCCATCGAGGCCAGCGCATGGTCCGGGTCGCCCGGAATGCCCGGCGGGTCCTTGGGCTTTTCAAGAAACGCGGTGATGCGCCCGCCCTTGTCGATGTCCATCACGCCAAAGGCGGTGGCCTCCATCCGGGGCACGGTCAGGCAGCCGATGGTCACGTCCGCGCCCGTCTCGACATGCTGGCGCAGCATGATCTCGTAATCCATCTTGTAGACATGGTCGCCCGCCAGCACGATCACGTATTTCACGTCGTAGCTGTCCACGATGTCGATGTTCTGCGTCACCGCGTCGGCGGTGCCCAGATACCACTTGTTCTCGTCCACGCGCTGGCTGGCGGGCAGGATGTCGAGGTATTCGTTCCGCTCGGCCCGGAAAAAGCTCCAGCCGCGCTGCATGTGGCGGATGAGGCTGTGCGCCTTGTATTGCGTGGCGATCGCCATCTTGCGGATGCCCGAGTTCAGCGCGTTCGACAGGGCGAAGTCGATGATCCGCGCCTTGCCGCCGAAATAGACCGCGGGCTTTGCGCGCTTGTCGGTCAGCTCCTTCAGACGGCTGCCGCGGCCACCGGCCAGAACGAAGGCCATCGCCTGGCTGGAGAGCCTCGCGTTGGGTCTTTGTCGCATCCTTGTCCCTCCCCTGGTCGCAGGTTACTCCTGCGTGAAAATGACAGCCGACAATGGCGGCAAGGTGACGGCGGCGGACTGCATCTGCCCGTGCCAGCCCTTCGCCTCGGTCTCCACCCCGCCGAGGTTGCCGCGATTGCCGCCTCCGTAAAATTCCGAATCCGAGTTGAATGCCTCGTGCCAATGGCCGGGCGCGGGGAAGCCGAGACGGTAGCCGCGCCGCTCGACCGGCGTGAAATTGATCGCCACGACCACCGCCGGGTCCTGCGGCCCGCCGCGCCGGATGAAGGCGAAGACCGAGTTCTCGGCGTCGTTCGCCTCGAGCCACTGGAAGCCCTCGGGCTGGCAGTCGTTCACGTGCAGCGCGGGCGTCGAACGATAAAGGTGGTTCAGATCGCGGATCAGGTTCTGCATGCCGCGATGCTGGGGCCGTTCCAGAAGATGCCAGTCGAGGCTGCGGGAATGGTTCCATTCCGCCCCTTGGGCGAATTCGCAGCCCATGAACAGAAGCTTCTTGCCCGGATGGGTCCACATGAAGCTGTAGTAGGCGCGCAGGTTGGCGAATTTCTCGTCGCCCTCGCCCGGCATCTTCGCGATCATGCTGCCCTTGCCGTGCACCACCTCGTCATGGCTGATGGGCAAGATGTAGTTCTCGCTCCAGGCATAGTGCAGGCTGAAGGTCATCTGGTGGTGATGATGCTTGCGGTAGATCGGGTCCTTTTCGATGTAGCGCAGGCTGTCGTTCATCCAGCCCATGTTCCACTTGAACCCGAAGCCGAGCCCGCCGTGGTTCACCGGGCGCGAGACGCCGGGGAAGGCGGTCGATTCCTCGGCCACCGTCACGATGCCTGGCACCTCGCCGTAGGTCGTGACGTTCATGGCCTGCAAAAGCGCGATCGCCTCGTAATTCTCGCGCCCGCCGTCCTTGTTGGGCACCCATTGCCCCTCGGCGCGCGAATAGTCGCGGTAAAGCATCGAGGCCACGGCATCCACGCGCAGCCCGTCGGCATGGTATTCTTCCAGCCAATACAAGGCGTTCGAAATCAGGTAGTTGGCGACCTCGACCCGGCCGTAGTTGTAGATCAGCGTGTTCCAGTCCTGATGGAAGCCTTCGCGCGGGTCCTCGTGTTCGTAAAGCGCGGTCCCGTCGAAGCGGGCAAGCCCATGGGCGTCGGTCGGGAAATGCCCCGGCACCCAGTCGAGGATCACCCCCAGCCCCTTGCGATGCGCGGCGTCCACCAGCGCGCGGAACTCGTCGGGCGTGCCGTGACGGATCGTGGGGGCGAACATGCCGGTGGGCTGGTAGCCCCAGCTTCCGTCGAACGGATGTTCGGAAACGGGCAGGAACTCGAGATGGGTGAAGCCCATGTCGGCGGCATAATCGACCAGTTGTTCGGCAAGCTCGTGGTAGGACAGCGGCCGCGCCCCGCTCTCGGCCTTGCGCCACGAGCCAAGGTGGACCTCGTAAACCGAGATCGGGGAGGCGATGGTCTGGTGCTTCGCCCGCCCCTTCATCCAGCGCTCGTCCGTCCAATGCGGCTGATCGATGCGCCGGACGACCGATCCCGTGGCCGGCGGATGTTCGGAGCCAAAGCCCACCGGGTCGGCCTTCATCGGCAGGCGCTTCCCGCCCCGGCCGCGGATGTCGTATTTATAGACCGTGCCTTCCCCGAGGCCGGGGATGAAGATCTCCCACACGCCGGTCGCGCCGCGCAGCCGCATCGGATGGCGCCGCCCGTCCCAAAGATTGAAGTCGCCCGCGACCGACACGCGTTCGGCATTGGGCGCCCAGACGGCGAAATGCACCCCCTCGACGCCCTCATGCATCCGCACATGCGCGCCGAGCGCCTGCCAGATGCGGCGGTGCGTGCCCTCGCCCAGCAGATATTCGTCCATCTCGCCCAGAACCGGGCCAAAGCGATAGGGGTCGTCGAAGTCCCAGACCGCCTCGCGGTTCTCGGCATGCAGACGATAGTCGGTCCGCCCGGGCAGCACGCCCACGAAAAAGCCCGCGCCATCCGACAGGTCCGTGAGGGTCACATCGCCCGCCCCCGTCAGCGCCACCAGCCGGTCGGCCCCTGGCACGAAGGCCGACAGGACCCAGCGGCCATCGCGTTCGTGCAGGCCCAGGACAGAGAACGGATCGCCATGCGCGCCCGCCACGATCGCCTCCATCGCCTCGGGGGCGATCAGCGGGGCCTCGCGTTTCGGTTTGCGCGCCATCGGGCTCCCTCCCTAAAGGGCCGATTCCGTCGACCATATGTCCTTCATATAGCCACGGATGGTCCGGTCCGACGAGAAAAACCCCGCCCGGGCCGTATTCATGGCAGCCATGCGCTGCCAGCGGGTCTGGTCGCGGTAGGCCGCATCCACCCGTGCCTGCGCGGCCTCGTAGGCGGCGAAATCGGACGCGACAAGGAAGTAATCGTGGTGCCACATCCGGTCCACCACGCCATAGTAGCGGTCGGGCTGATCGGGGCTGAACCGCCCCTCGGCCAGCATCTGCAAGACATCCTGAAGCGGCTGGCTTTCCAGGATCGCGTGGCGGGCATGTTCGACATCCTTGCGCCGTTCCACCACCTCTGTCGCGGTCAGCCCGAAGAGGAAGAAATTCTCGTCCCCGACCTCCTCAAGGATCTCGACATTCGCGCCATCCAGCGTGCCGATGGTGGGCGCGCCGTTCAGCATGAACTTCATGTTCCCGGTGCCCGATGCCTCTTTCCCGGCGGTCGAGATCTGTTCGGACAGGTCAGCGGCCGGAATGAGCATCTCGGCCATCGAGACGTTGTAATTCGCCGGATAGACCACCTTCAGCCGGTCGCCCACCACCGGGTCGTTGTTCACAACGCGCGCCACGTCGTTGATAAGGTGAATGATTTCCTTGGCCACCCAATAGCCCGGTGCCGACTTTCCGCCGAAGATCTTCACCCGCGGCACCCAATCCGCCTTGGGGTTCTGCCGGATCGCGTGCCAATGGGCGATGGTCTGAAGGATGTTCAGAAGCTGGCGCTTGTATTCGTGGATACGCTTGATCTGCACGTCGAAAAGCGCATCGGCGCTGACGCGGACGCCGCAGGTCTTCTCGATCCAGCGGGCCAGCGACACCTTGTTGGCGCGCTTGGCCCCGGCGAAGGCATCGCGGAAGGCGGCATCCTCGATATGCGGCTCCAGATCGCGCAACCGGTCGAGATCGCGCACCCAGGCCTCGCCGATGGTGTCGGTGATGAGGCCAGCCAGCGGACGGTTGCACATGTTGAGCCAACGTCGCGGCGTAACCCCGTTGGTTTCATTGATGATCCGCCCCGGATGCAGCGCCGCGAGCTCGGGGAAGAGCGAGGTCTTCACCAGCTCGCTGTGCAGAGCAGAGACACCGTTGACCTTGTGCGACATGATGAAGGCCAGCTCGCCCATGTGCACTTCCTGGAACTTCACGATGCCCACGTAATGCGGACGGCCGGGGTATTTTTCCTTATGCCAGGCATCGATTTGCTCGACGATCTGCATGTGACGCGGCAGCACGTTGCCGAAAAGATAGGTGGACCAGCGTTCCAGCGCCTCGGGCAGCAGCGTGTGGTTGGTATAGCCCAGAACCTGCTGCGAAATGTCGAGCGCGGTGTCAAACGCCATGCCGTGCTCATCCATCAAAAGCCGCATCAACTCCGGCCCGGCGATGGCGGGATGCGTGTCATTCATCTGGATCGCGACCTTTTCCGGCAGGCGCGTCAGGTCCGAATGCTCGGCCAGATACCTGCGAAGAATGTCCTGCAAGGCCGCGGACGTCATGAAGAATTCCTGCTTCAACCGCAGTTCCTTGCCGGCATAGGTCGTGTCGTCGGGGTAAAGAACGCGGCTGATCGTGCGGGCCAGTGCCTCGGGCTCGGCCGCGGCGGCATAGTCACCCCGGTTGAAGCGGTCGAGGTCGAACAGCGTCGTGGGCTTGGCCGACCACAGCCGCAGCGTGTTGGCCCACACCCCCTGCCAGCCGATCACCGGCGTGTCATGGGCCGAGGCGATGACGGTCTCGCCCGGCACCCATGTCGCGCGTCCGTTCACCACTTCGACATGGCCCTTGAAGCCGATCACATAGGCGCTTTCGGGGCGGTCGAATTCCCAGGGATTGGTCTGGGTCAGCCAGTCCTCGGGCGTCTCGACCTGCTGGCCATCCTGGAAAAGCTGGCGGAACAGCCCGTGCTCATAGCGGATGCCGTAGCCATAGGCCGGGCAGCCCAGCGTCGCCATGCTTTCCATGAAGCAGGCCGCAAGCCGCCCGAGGCCCCCGTTGCCAAGTGCCGCGTCGGGTTCGTCCTCGACCAGCGCGCGGAAATCCTGTCCGAGCCCGGTCATCACCTCTTCCACCACGTCGCGCAGGCCAAGGTTGATCGTCGCATCCTCGAGAATGCGGCCGATCAGGAATTCCATCGACAGGTAATAGACGCGCTTGCGGTCCTCGGCCCAGGTGCGGCGGGTCGAGGCGAACCACGGCTCCATGATCTGGTCGCGGATCGCAAACGACAGGGCCATGCGCCAGTCGTGCAGGCTGGCGTGGGGTGCATCCTTGCCGATCGTGTAGGTCAGGTGATGCAGGATCGCCGATTGCAGCTTGGGGGCGGTCAGGGTGGGTTCGGTCACGGGGGCACTTTCCGTTGGGGCCGCGGTCGGCAGAATCTCGTCGCCGCACGGGGCGCGGCCTGAGTGCCGATTAATCGAGGAAATCGCGCTGACCGCAACCCCAAACCGCTTTGGAAGCCCGGAATACCGCCTTCGTGACCCTTTTTCCCGCTTTCGCGTAGCCTAGTCGCCCGGCAAGGCCAGCAGTTCGGCGCGCAGCCGGCCCGGATCGGTGACCGGCGTGCCGTTGAAATGGGCGAAAGCGTCGATGCCCTGATGGAAGAACAGCTCCCATCCGCTGAGCACATCGACACCGGCGGCGGCGGCGTCCTGCGTGAAGCGCGTGTTCACCGGGGTATAGACCGCGTCGAAGGCCCAGCGACGCCCGGGCCAGAGGGTGGCGGGCACCGGCGTTCCCTCGTGGCCGACCATGCCGACGGGGGTCGCGTTCACCACCCCGTCGGCATCGGCAACGGCGGCCTCGACCGTGTCGTGGATCGTCACCAGCGGCGCCCCCTCGCCCGCCAGCGCGCCGGCCAGCGCGGCCAGCTTGGACGCATCGCGATCGACCAGCCGCAGCTCCCGCGCGCCCAGACGCACCAGCGCAAAGGCGATCGCGCGACCGACGCCCCCCGTGCCGATCAGCGCGACGCGCCCCGGGGCCACCGCGCCGAAGCGCGCGCGATAGGCGGCGGCAAAGCCCGTGTAATCGGTGTTGAACCCCTCCGGCCCTTCGGGGCCGAAGACGACCGTGTTCACCGCCCCGAGCCGCGCCAGATGCGGATCGCGCACCCGCACGCGGGGCACCACGGCCTCCTTGAACGGATAGGTCACGTTCACGCCCCGGTAGCCCTCGGCCGCGCAGAAGGCCAGCACCTCGTCAAAACTCATCCCCATCTCGGCCGGGATCAGCAGGTCGTAGGTCGCAGCGACCCCGTTGATCCGGCCCGCGGCCTCATGCAGCGCGGGCGAGCGCGAGGCGCGGATATTGCCCCCGATCAGCCCCAGCTTCAGCCGGGGCAGCGTGACGTCGTGGATCATGGCCTATCCCTTGTAGCCCAGCAGGCGGGGCAGCCACAGCACGATCCCCGGCTCGAATATCATCACCAGAAGCGCCGCGATCAGCGCCGCGACAAAGATCCACACCTCGCGGATCATGTCTTTCAGCGGGATGCCCGTGATGCCGTTCAGCACGAACAGCACGATGCCATAGGGCGGCGTGATGAGCCCGATCATGCAGTTCACCACGATGATGACCCCGAAATACACCAGATCGATCCCAAGTGCCTTCGCCGCCGGGATGAACAGCGGCACGATCACCAGGATGATGGTCGAGGCATCCAGAAGGCAGCCCAGCACCAGCACCAGCGCGTTCACCACCAGCATGAAGACGATGGGCGAGGCATGCAGCCCGTCGATGTAGCCCGCCATCTTGGCGGGAATGTTCTCGGAGGCGACGATGTAGTTGAAGATCAGCGCCCCCCCGATCACCAGACCGACCGAGGCCGAGGACATCGCCGCCCCGCGCACCACGTGATAGAGGCTCCGCGCGCTCAGCGCCCGGTAGAAGAAGGCCGCCAGCATCAAGGCGTAGAAGGCCGCGATGGCCGCCGCCTCGGTCGGCGTGGTGACGCCGCCGTAGATGCCGTAAAGCAGGATCGCGGGCATCAGCAGCGCGGGGAAGGCGTTCACCGTCAGCTTCGGCAGCTCGCGCATGGGGACCGGCTCGTCCAGCCCGAAGCCGCGTTTCTTCGCGGCGTAATAGTTCATCGCCATCAGCATCCCCCCCATCACGAGGCCGGGCAGGATGCCGCCCAGGAACAGCGCCCCGATCGAGGCGCCCGAGATCAGCGAATACATCACCATCGGGATCGACGGCGGAATGATCGGCCCGATGGTCGAGGCCGCCGCCGTGATCGCCGCGGCATAGGCGGCCGGATAGCGGCCGTCCTTGCGCATCATGTCGATGATGACCTTGCCCAGCCCCGCCGCATCGGCCACGGCCGATCCGGACATGCCGGCAAAGATGATGTTGGCGACCACGTTCACAAGGCCAAGCCCGCCCCGAAAGCGCCCGACCAGCGCCACGCAGAACTTGAGCAGTCGGTCCGAGATGGAACCGGCGTTCATGATGTCGGCGGCAACGATGAAGAGCGGCACCGCGAGCAGGATGAAGTTGTCGTAAAGCCCCTGCACCATCTGTTCGGCCGGCAGCGACAGATCCTGACCCGAGAAGCCGACATAGCCGATCGCGGCAAGGATCATCGCCAGCGCGATCGGCATCCCAAGAGCGGCCAGCGCCAGAAGGATGGCGAGGCAGGCAGAGAAAGCAAAGCTCATGGCAGGTGGACCTCTTCGCCCTCGATCAGCGCGTCATGGCCGGGCAGGACGGCATCGGGAGAGCCGCCGCGCAGCAGCGCGATGGCGCGGATCGTGTAGCGGATCACCATCATCGCGAGGAAGACCCCGAAGATGGAGAAGACATAGCCCAGCGGGATCTCCATCACCGCCGACCGCTGGATCATGTAGAAGCTGATGAAGCTCCAGGTGTCGGGGGCGGAATACAGAAAGCCGCCGACCACCGCGACCGCCGACAGGATCGCGAAGACCCGCCGCTTTCCGGGCCCGACGGCAAGGTAAAGACTGTCGAACTTGATGTGGTCGCGGTCGTCGAGGCAGAAGGCCCCGGCCCAGAACACCAGCCAGAGCCAGAGGGTGGTGATCAGCTCCTGCGTCCAGCCGATCGAGAAGGTCAGCACGTAGCGCGCAAAGATCTGCAGCAGGAAGGTGACGAAGATGGCGGCAAGCATGCCCACCGCCACGTTCTCCGCCCGCGCCCTGAGCCAAAGCAGGAGCGTCATCCCCGCCCCCTTAAAGCGCGTTGATCTGATCGACCATGCCCTTCGGCCAGTCCTTCGAGAAGTCCGACTTCAGGTAGGCCTCCTGAACGTGCTTGCGGAAGGCTTCGACGTCGGGCGTATAGACGTCGAGCCCCTTCTCCTTGAAGAAGGCAACCAGCTTGTCCTCGAGGTCGAGCTGCGCCTTGCGCGCGCTGGCGGCGGCGTTGTCGGCGGCCTTCTGCAAGGCGGCCTGATCGGCCTTCGACAGCTTGTTCCAGACATGCGACGACAGCGCGAGGTAGTTCTGGTCCACCAGATGCGAGGTAAGGCAGATCTGCTTGGTCACCTCGTAGAACTTCTTGTCCTGATCGGTCGGAAGCGGGTTGTCCTGCCCGTCGATGGCGCCGGTCTGAAGGCCGGTATAGACCTCGGTGAAGGCGACCGGCACGGGGTTCGCGCCAAGCGCACGGCCAAGGAACTGCCACGCATCCGTGCCCGGCATCCGCAGCTTCACGCCCTTGAGGTCGGCCGGCGTCATCACCTTCTTCTCGGCTTCCGAGAAGCGCAGGTTCAGCTGGCGGCGGCCCAGATACATCACGGTCAGAAGCTTCACGTTCAGCTTCTCTTCCACGCGCTTCTTCATCGCGTCCATGAAGGGGGCGTTGAACACCTTGATCTGGTGTTCGGCGTCTTTCATCAGGTAGCCGGCGGTGAAGATCGACCATTCCGGCAGGATCTGCGCCAGTTCCTGCGGCGAGGTGATCGACATCTCGAGATTGCCGCGGGCAATCGCCGCAAGCTCGGTGCCCTGCTTGAACAGCGTGGCGTTCCAGTGCGGCTCGAAATTGGCAAAGCCCGCCACTTCGGGGGCGAAGATGTTCAGCATGGCGACGGCGCGCTGATCGGTCGGGCTCATCGGGCCGGACAGGCGCAGCCGCACCTTGTCGGCGGCAAAGACCGGACGCGCCGCGGCCGTGACGGCGCCGGCGGCCGAGGCGGCAAGCAGAGCCCGCCGGGTAATGGTCGTTGTCATGGTGGTTCCTCCCTTAACCGTTCCGAGCGGACTTTGCGCCCGCTTGCTTCAGGGATGCCACGGGCGAAATGACATGTCTAGCATTAATCGATTATTTGACATTTCAACCGATACCTTTTCTTATGTCCGCTGTAGCTCTTTTGGCTCGCCCTTGCCCTCTGGCGCTGGCACCCTGCCCTGAACGACGAATCGGACCCCGGATGGACGCCTCTCCCCCCTCCCGCGCGAAGGCCGGCACGGAACCGCGCAAGGAAACCATGGCCAATCGCGCCGCCTCCGCGCTGCGCGCCGAGATCCTGTCGGGTGCGCTTGCGCCCGGGGCGAAGGTGAACCTTGACCGCCTGCGCGAACGGCAGGGCCTGTCGCTTGCCCCCGTGCGCGAAGCGGTGACGCGGCTCGCCTCCGAAGGGCTGGTGGAGGCCGAGGATCAGCGCGGCTACCGCGTGGCCCCCGTCTCGGCCGAGGATCTGGCCGAAATCACGCTGCTGCGGGCCGAATTCGACGCGCTCGCGCTGGCGCTGTCGATCGACCGGGGGGATCTCGACTGGGAAAGCGGGGTGCTGGCGGCGCTGCACCGGCTCACGCGCAGCGCCCCCGCCGACCGCGCCGCCGCCCAGAGCGCCTTTCACGCGGCGCTGATCGCGGGGGCGGGCGCGCCCCGGCTGATCGCGCAATGCACCCGGCTTTACGATCTCAGCGCGCGCTATGCCGCGCTGTTCGGCGCCCCCGACGACGATCCCGACACCGCACAGGCGATTGCCGCCGCCGCCGTCGCCCGCAACGCGGATGACGCCCGCCGCCTCATTGCCGACCATGCCCGCCGGACGGGCGCGGCTCTGGCCGCCCGCCTCGCCCGGGCGATGGACACAGACTGATCGGGCGCCCCGCCCCAAACCCGAGGAGACCATGAAACCCACCGTCTTCGTGCTGAACGGCCCCAACCTGAACCTGCTCGGCAAGCGCCAGCCCGAGATCTACGGCCATGAGACCCTTGCCGATATCGAGGCCGATCTGACCGCCCTTGGGGGCGAGCTGGGCCTTGCGATCCGCTTTCACCAGTCGAACCGCGAATACGAGATCATCGACTGGATCCACGAGGCGCGCGAGGCAGGCGCCGCGATCCTCATCAACCCCGGCGCCTTCACCCATACCTCGGTCGCCATCCTCGATGCGCTGAACACCTTCGAGGGGCCGGTGATCGAGGTGCATATCTCCAACATCCACAAACGCGAGGCCTTCCGCCACCACTCCTACGTCTCGATGCGGGCGGACGGGGTGATCGCGGGCTGCGGCACGCAGGGCTACAGCCTTGCGCTGCGGCGTGCGGCTCGGCTGGTCGCGGCCTGACATCATCCCGAGGACATGCCATGAAACCCATCAAGAACACCTTCAAGCAAGCCATCGCCGAGGGCCGCCAGCAGATCGGCCTCTGGGTCACCCTGCCCTCGACCTTCACCGCCGAGGCGCTGGCGACCTGCGGCTACGACTGGCTGCTGTTTGACACCGAACACGCCATCGGCGATCCGATCTCGGTCTTCGAACAGCTTCAGGCCGCCGCACCCTATCCGTCGCATTCGGTCGTCCGCCCCTCGGCCAACGATCCCACGCTGATCAAGCGCATTCTCGATGCGGGCGCGCAGTCGATCATCGTGCCCTACGTCCAGACCGTGGAAGAAGCGCAGGCCGCCGTGGCCGCCGTGCGCTATGCGCCGCAGGGCATGCGCGGCGTGGCCGGGATCACCCGCGCCACGCGCTACGGCACGATCGAAGGCTATACCGAGGCGGCCAACGACGACATCTGCCTGATCGTTCAATGCGAGACCGCAGCGACGCTTGACCGGATCGAGGCCATCGCCGCGGTGGACGGGGTGGACGGGATCTTCATCGGCCCCGCCGATCTTGCCGCCACCATGGGCCATCCCGGCAACCCCGGCCACCCGGACGTGGTGATCGCCATCGAGGATGCGATCCGCCGCATCCGCAAGGCGGGCAAGCCCGCGGGTATCCTGACGCTCGATCCCGATTTCGTGCGGCGCTGCATGCAGATCGGCACCGTCTTTACCGCCGTGGACGTGGACGCGGCGATCCTTCTGCGCCACGCCCGCCGGATCGCCGAGCAGTTCAAGGCGCTGGCCTGACATCTCGCCCGGCGGTCCGCCGCCGGGCCCGCCTTACGCCTTCGGCATCCCCGCAGGCCGCATCCCCCGCTTTTGCGCCGCGATCCGGAAGGGCGCATTGACCGCGCCATAGCCCGCATAGCCCCCGCGCCGCTCGACGATCTCGAAAAAGAACCCCTCGCCCCAGGTCGCGCTGTAAAGCTGAAAATACTCGCCCGCCGCGTCGCGGTCATAAAGGATATGCGCCGCCCGGAGCCGATCGACCAGCGCCGGCTCCAGCCCCAGACGCGCGCCCAGATCGGCATAGTAGTTGGGCGAGATCGTCAGCGTCTCGAAGCCGTTCCGCGCGAGCCGTTCGGCGGTGGCGAAGATGTCTTCGGTGCGAAAGGCGATGTGCTGGACGGCCGATCCGAAGCTTTCGGCCAGGAAATGCCCCGCCAGCGTGCGCGCGTTCTCGGCCCCGTTCAGCGTCACGCGGAAGCCGCCGTCCGCCCCTTCGATGGCCTGACTGCGCACCAGCCCCGCGGGGTCCACCACGTCCACCATCGGCGTCTTCGCGGTCTGAAAGATCGTGGTGTAGAACAGGAGCCAGGTGAGCAGCTCCTCATAGCGCATCGACTGCGCGATATGGTCCACCGCGACAAGGCCCGCGTCCTGCCCTTCGGTGGGACGCGGCGTGAACTCGATCTCCCAGACGCGCGAAAGGTCGCTTGTCTCGTCCAGGAAATGCAGGACCGACCCGCCCAGCCCCCGGATCGCGGGGATCGCCAGCTGCCCCGGCGCAAGCGGCTGTTCGAACATGTCCGCCCCAAGCGCGCGGGCGCGCTCGAGCGTGGCGGCGGCATCTTCGACCGACAGGCCGATGTCGCAGACATTGGTGCCATGCAGCACGTAAGAAGCATGGGCGAAACCCTCCGTCTCGGTGTTCACCACCAGATGGATATCGCCCTGCGTCCACAGATCGACCGATTTCGACACATGCCGCCCCGAGCGGCGAAAGCCGAGGGCGGCGAGCATCCGGCCAAGCGCCTCTGCCTCGGCGCCTTCGCTGGCGAATTCGATGAATTCCACCCCCGTGACCGGCACCCGGTCGGGCATCTGCGGCAGGCTCAGCGCCGAAGCCGGTTCCGCCCGGCGCACCCGGTCGGCCAGCGCGATCAGCGACCGACGGCCATCGACCGCGATGGACCGGGTCGAGGCGCCGCGGAACTGGTCGTTGAAGATCTCGAGGCTCAGCACCCCGTCATAGCCCGTGGCCGCCACCGCGCGCATGAAGCCCGTCACATCGAGATCGCCCTGCCCCGGCATGTTGCGGAAGTGCCGCGACCAGTAAAGCAGGTCCATGTCGATCAGCGGCGCGTCGGCAAGCTGGACGAAGAAGATCTTGTCGGCCGGAATGCGGCGGATCGTGTCGGGGTCGATCTTGCGCGCCAGCGTGTGGAAGCTGTCGAGGATCAGGCCCACGTTCGCATGATCGGCGCGCCGCACCACCTCCCAGGCGTCGCGGTGGTCGTTGATGTGCCGGCCCCAGGCCAGCGCCTCGAAGCCCACGCGGATGCCGCGCGGGGCGGCGCGCTCGCCCAGCTCGCGGAAATCCGCCGCGGCGCGGTCGATACCGCCCAGGCTGTCGGGGGCGACGTTCGAACAGACCAGCACGAGGTCTGCGCCCAATTCCCCCATCAGGTCGAATTTCCGCTCGGCCCGGTCGAAGGCACGGGCGCGCGCCTCCCCCGGCATCCCCTCGAAATCGCGAAACGGCTGGAACAGCGAGATCTCCAGCCCGTGATCGCGCACCATCCGCCCCACCTCGCGCGGGCTTGCGTCGAAGGCCACGAAGTCGGTCTCGAAGATCTCGATCCCGTCGAAGCCCGCCGCGGCGATGGCCGCCAGCTTGTCGCGCAGGTCGCCCGACAGCGACACGGTGGCGATCGAGGTTTTCATGGGGTCCTCCACAAGATCGATTTTCGGGGCCCGGATGCGGGTTGCGTCACCGCACCCCTCGCCATCGGCCCGAAGCTTGGCTATGTTGTGGAAGCTTATCATATGATGAAGACCGGAAGGAATGAGATTATGCCAAATCTCATCGACAGCACTGCCAGCGTCGCCGAAGAAGCCCATGCCCAGATCCGGCATGACATCATCTTCGGCCATCTCAAGCCGGGTGAGAAACTCAGGCTCGACCAGATGCGCAGCCGCTACGGCGTTTCGGTCTCGACCCTGCGCGAGACGCTGAACCGGCTCGCGGCCGAGGGCTTCGTGCTGGCCGAAGGCCAGCGCGGCTTCGAGGTGGCGCCGGTCTCGGCCGAGAACCTGCACGACATCGCGACGCTGCGCACGCTGCTGGAATGCCACGCGCTGGCGCTGTCCTTTGCCGCCGGCGGCATCGACTGGGAGGCGGGGCTGGTCGCGGCGCATCACAAGCTGCACCAGATGGAACTGCGGATGATGGCGGGCGACCATTCCGTGAAAGAGGAATGGAAGCGCTACGACTGGGAATTCCACCGCGCGCTGATCGCGGCCTGCGGATCGCGCGAACTGGTCGCGGTGCACAGCTCGGTCTTCGACAAATATCTGCGCTATCAGATGCGCGTGCTGACCTTCCGCGGCGAGACGGCGGCGCGCGAGCATCGCGAACTGCTGGCCGCCGCCATGGATCGCGACGCCGCCCGCGCGCAAGAGATCTTGCGCGCCCATATCGACGGGGGCGTGCGGCATTGCCTTGCCTCGGGCGTGCTGGCCGCCTGATCCGCACCCGTTGCGGCGGGCGCAGGCCCCGGCTAGGCTTTGTCATCGCAGACGCCGGGGCGGGCCTTCGTGCCACGACACCCGGCCAGACCAGGGATATGGACATGATCAGCAATGCAAGCCTTGTCGCGCGTCGTCAGGCCGCCGTTCCGCGCGGCGTGGTGACCGGTGCGCCGATCTTCGTGGAGCGCGCGAAAAACGCCGAGTTGTGGGACGTCGAGGGCAACCGCTACATCGATTTCGCCTCGGGGATCGCGGTGACGAACACCGGGCACATGCACCCCAAGGTCGTCGCAGCCGCCCAAGGTCAGCTCGAGAAATACGCCCACCTCGCCTGGCAGGTCACGGGCTATGACAGCTACTTGGAACTGGCCGAGCGGCTGAACGCGCTGGCGCCGATCGCGAACGCCAAAACGATCTTCTTCACCACCGGGGCCGAGGCGACCGAGAACGCGGTGAAGATCGCCCGCGCCTATACGAAGCGGCAGGGGATCATCACCTTCACCGGCGCCTTTCACGGGCGCACGCAGCTCACCGTGTCGATGACCGGCAAGGCCGTGCCCTACCGCACCCCCGGCACCCCGGCCGCGCCCGGCGTCTTCCACTGCCCCTTCCCGATCCCGCATCACGGCACCACGGAAGACGAGGCGCTGCATGCGCTGGCGCATATCTTCAAGGCCGACATCAACCCCACCGACGTCGCCGCCATCGTGATCGAGCCGGTGCAGGGCGAAGGCGGCTTCTACCAGACGCCCGTCACCTTCATGCGCCGCCTGCGCGAGATCTGCGACCAGCACGGCATCTGCCTTGTCGCGGACGAGGTTCAGACCGGCTTTGCCCGCACCGGCAAGGTTTTCGCGACCGAGCATTTCGGGATCGAGCCCGACATCATCCCCGTCGCCAAGGCGCTTGGCGGGGGCTTCCCGATCTCGGGCGTGATCGGCAAGGCCGAGATCATGGACGGGGTGGAGCCGGGCGGGCTTGGCGGCACCTATGCCGGCAACCCGATCTCCTGCGCGGCAGCGCTGGCGGTGCTGGACGTGATCGAAGAGGAAAAGCTGTGCGAGCGCGCGACCTGGCTGGGCGAGGTCATGCTCAAGCGGCTCCACGCGTTCAAGCAGTCGAACACGCTGCGCCCCATCGGCGACGTGCGCGGGCTGGGGGCGATGGTGGCGTTCGAACTGGTGAAGGAACGCGGCGGCAACGACCCCGACCCGGATGCGACCAAGGCCGTGACGGCGGCGGCGCTGGACGCGGGCCTGATCCTTCTGTCCTGCGGCTACTATGCCAACACGATCCGCATCCTTGCGCCCCTGACGATCCCCGAGGCGCATCTGCACGAAGGGCTCGACAAGCTGGAGATCGCGCTCAAGGCGGTCTGAGGCCGGACCTTCGGGCGCGGGGTGACCCGCTTAACTCTTGCGATGAGGGCGGAAGAGCGTCGAAGCAGGCACATGCCACAAGCCGCGCTCAGGCGCGCTCTTTCTCCGCGAGCCGCCGGTTGTGGCGCACCGACGACCAGAGCGCGGCGGCGATCAGCACGACGCCGACCGCGCCTGTGGCCATTTCCGACACCTCGATCTGCGTCTCGACGAACATGATGAACGACAGCACCATGATCGAATAGAACGCCCCGTGTTCCAGATAGCGGAACTGCGACAGCGTGCCCTTCTCGACCAGCATCACCGTCATCGACCGCACATAGACCGCGCCGATCCCAAGCCCGATGGCGATCAGGAACAGGTTGTCGGTCATGGCGAAGGCGCCCACGACGCCGTCGAAGGAAAAGCTTGCGTCCAGCAGTTCGAGGTAGAGAAACGCGCCCAGCCCCCCGACCGCCAGAGCCCGCCGCGCGCCGCCCCCGCCGTCGAGCATCCGCCCCACGCCGCGCACCAGCGAATAGCTCAGCAGCCCGGCGATGGCGGCCATCATGTAGCCGTCCACCTTGTCCGCGGGCAGCATCGCGGCAAAGCCGAGGATCACCACCAGCACGAAGGCAACCTCGAGCCCCTGCGCCGCGGCACAGGCGCGCAGTTTGCACTCGATCCGGGCGATCCAGTCCACGTCCTTGGCTTCGTCGATGAAGTAGTGCAGCGCCACCATCATCAGGAAGGTGCCGCCGAAGGCCGCGATCTGCAAATGCGCGTGCGAGATCACCTCGGCATAGCGGTCGGGGTGAAACATCGCCATGTGCAGCGCATCGAGCGGCCCCAGATCCGCGGCAATCGCCACGATCAGCAGCGGGAACAGAAGGCGCATCCCGAAAACGGCGACGACGATGCCCCAGGTCAGGAAGCGCCGCTGCCAGAGTAGGGACATGCCCTGCAACGTGTTGGCGTTCACCACGGCATTGTCGAAGGACAGCGAGATTTCCAGCACGGTCAGCGCGAGACAGACGACCAGAAAGCTGATCCCGTCATCGAAATGCCCGCCCTGAACCAGCCCCAGCACGAAGGCTGCAACAAGCCCGAGAAGCGTGACCCCAAGGGCGCCACGGAAATATTCGAACGTGGTTCTCACATCTTCCCCAAAGCGCAGGCCGGGTGCGGCAACATCGGCAGCAGTCCCGGTGCAAGAGGTAGGCACGCCCTCCCCGTCCTGCAAGGCAAAGGCCGTTCGTCGGGGTAAAGCGTGGCCTTTGTCCCACATCCCCGTCGCGCCCCCTTGCCGCCACCGGGCCCTGTCGCCATGATCGCCCCCGCTCGACCCGCCCGTTCGAAGGAGGCCCCATGCTCGACGCGACCGCCGCCGGCGTTTTCACCATCGCCGCCACACCCTTCCTGCCGGACGGGTCGATCGATTTCGACTCCATCGACCGGATGGTGGCCTTCTACCTCGAACGCGGGGCGACGGGGCTCACGCTGCTGGGCGTGATGGGCGAGGCGCCGAAGCTGACGGCCGCCGAATCCCGCGCGGTGGTGGCGCGGGTGCTGACGGCGGTTGCGGGCGCGGTGCCGGTCGTCGTCGGCGTTTCTGCCCCCGGTCTGGCCGCGATGGCGGAACTGGCGCAGGCGGTGGTCGAGGCGGGCGCCGCGGGCGTCATGGTGCAGCCGGGCGCGGGTCTGGGGTCGGACGACGAACTGGCCGATTACTTCGGCCATGTCTCGCGCGCGCTTGGGCCGATCCCCTATGTGCTGCAGGATTTCCCGCTGGTCACCGGGGTGAAGACCCCCGCCAAGGTGATCCTGCGCATCGTGGCCGAGAACCCGACCTGCGTGATGCTGAAACACGAGGACTGGCCGGGGCTGGAAAAGATCACCGCGCTGCGCCGGGCCGAGTCCGCGGGCGCGCGGCGCATCGCGATCCTGTGC
The DNA here is from genome assembly GCA_028875855.1 of Paracoccaceae bacterium. Lineage (GTDB taxonomy): Bacteria > Pseudomonadota > Alphaproteobacteria > Rhodobacterales > Rhodobacteraceae > Solirhodobacter. The sequence continues at coordinate 2,780 of JAGWVA010000016.1, read as the reverse complement.
GGCAATGGCGGGCAATTCCTGCCCGAGGAACTGGCGCGCGGGGCGGATGGCGCGATGACGGGGTTCGCCTTCCCCGAGATGATGGCCGGTGTCGTCGCCGCCCACCGCGCGGGCGACCGCGCGCGGATGCAGGACATCTTCGACGCCTACCTGCCGCTTGTCCGCTACGAGGCGCAGCCGGGCCGTGGCCTTGCGGTGCGCAAATACATCCTCGCCAAGCGCGGCGCCATCGCCCATGACGCGCTGCGCGCGCCGGGCGGCAGCCTCGGCCCCGAGGCGCGGGCCGAGGTCGATTTCCTCATCGCGCGGCAGGAACGGCGGCTCGCGTCCCTCGGGTTTTAGCGCCTGCCGCCGCGGAAGACGTAAAGCCGGTAGCCAAGGTAGGACACGACCATGGCAAGACCGGAACTGAGGAACATCGACAGGAAGACCGGCCGCCCCGGCAGGACCATCAGCAGACCCGCGAACAGCCCGTAGTTCACCGCCGACGAGGTCCAGGCGACCGAGGCGAACTGAAGGAATTCGCGGATCGTGCCGGGTGTCTTCAGGCCGAAGGTGAAGCGGCGCTGCATCTGCCAACCCACGACCATCGCGGTGGCGATCGAGAACAGGCGGCAGACCAGCGGCGACATCGGCGTGAGCCACAGCAGAAGCTTCAGCACACCGGCGTCGGTGACGAAAGCCGTGCCGCCGGAGACGAGAAAGCCCAGCCAATGCGCAAGGCCGGAGGTGCGGGGTTCGTGGTCCGTCATGCGCCGCCCCCCCTCCAGTCGATCTGTCCCCTCGGCCCGCGTCGCGGGTGCCACAGCCAGTCCGGCAGGCCCGGCAGGTTCATCAGGTGGGCGAACTCTTCTTCGCGCCGGGCGGCGATGGGATCGTCCGCGTCCCGCCCGAGGCCAGGGTGGCACATCACCATCGGCCGGGGGCCGAGCGCCTTGAGAAACCGTGGGAACTCCTGCGCGTAAGGCACTGGACCGAAATCGGAATAGCCCGAAAAGCCTTCGTTCGTCACGGCCCCCGCGGCGCGCGCGCGGGCGGCGAAGCCTGTCGCAAGCGTGCCGACAAAGGCCGCCTTGACCGCCGATCCCCGCCCGATCAGCGCCTTGAGCCGGTCATGCGGATCGCGCAACAGCACCCCGCGCCCGGCATAGCGGGTGCGGATCGCGGCCAAGAGTGGCCCCGCGATCCCCGGCAGGACATGGACATGCTGGTGACCATCGACATGATCGGGCGCGCCGGCCTCTGCCTCGAAGGCATCAAGCTGGCGGGCGATCTCGGCCGCGATCTCGGCCCGCATCTCCGGCCGCATCAGCCGCCCCGTGAGCGCAAGCTTCATCAGCCGACCCAGAGGCGGAAACATCCCCCCCGGCGCGAGCCGCGGCATCGGCCCGAGCGGCGCGCCATGGGTCAGCGTCAGGTGCAGGCCCAGCGACATCCGGTCGCGCAGCCCGACCGCGCGGCGCGCGTCCATAGCCCAGCCCGGCATGTGCACCATCGCGCTTGTCGCCGAAAGCCGCCCGGCCCCGGCGAGCCTGAGAATCCCCTCGCTGATCCCGGGCGCCTGCGCATAGTCGTCAGCGCACAGGATGACGCGGGGGGCCTCAGGCATCGGGGGCCTTGTCGGGGGCAATCTCTGCCGGAGCCTCCATCCCGACCGTCTCGGCCACGATGTAAAGCGGGCGGCGCTTCACCTCTTCGAAGATGCGCCCCACGTATTCGCCGATGATCCCCAGCGACAGAAGCTGGACGCCCGAGAAGAACATGATCGACACGATGATCGAGGGAAAGCCCGGCACATCGGTGTGAAAGAGCAGCGTCTTGATCAGGAAATAGGCCGCGTAAATCAGCGCGAGCAACGAGATCGTGCCGCCGATATAGGTCCACATCCGAAGCGGCAGGGTCGAGAACGACGCAATCCCGTCCAGCGCAAACCGCAGGAGTTTCAGATAGTTGAACCGCGTTTCTCCGATCAGGCGATCGGGCGAGTCGAAGGGCACCACCGCCGCGCGGAAGCCGATCCAGGCGAACATCCCCTTGGTGAAGCGCGCGCGTTCGTCCAGCCGGTTCATCGCCGCCACCGCCGCCCGGTCGAGCAGCACGAAATCGACGATCCCGCGCGGCAGCCGCCCGCCCGCCATCGCGCCATAGACCGCGTGGAACGCGTCCGAGGTCGCCCGGCGCATGAAGCTGTCGGCCTCGCGGTTGCCGCGCTGGCCATAGACGATCTGCGCGCCCGCCTTCCACTGTGCGACGAACGCGGGGATCGCGGCGGGCGGATGCTGGAGGTCGGCATCCATCAGGATCACCGCATCCGCATCGGCCGCGCGCAGACCCGCCGCCATCGCCTGTTCCTTGCCGAAGTTGCGGCTGAAGGACAGCGCCTTGACACGGGGATTGCCTGCGGCGAGGGCCCGGATACCGGCCATCGTGCCATCGGTCGATCCGTCATCGACGAAAAGGACCGACCAGTCGAGGCCCGTCCCCTCCAGCACCGGAAAGAGCGCCTCGGCCAGCGGGCCGATCATCCGTTCCTCGTTCAGGACGGGAATGATGACGCAAAGGCTTTGATGAGGCATGTCAGATCCTGCGTGTTCGCCCGGAAGGCGCGCGGCACCGGGCGCGCGCCCTGCGTTAGAAAGGAAAACACGCTTGCCGACAAGACGGAAGAGTGCTCTTTCCAGCCCGAACCGACAGGAGCGCCCCCCGTGTCCGAACCGACCCCGTCCCAGCCCTTCCCGCTGACCGACCGGCCCGCCGCCTTCATCCTGACCCAGACGCTC
>JAGWVA010000073.1 GCA_028875855.1 Paracoccaceae bacterium | reverse complement strand
ACGGGAACGCCCCGCCATTCTCGCGCGAAAGCTGCGTCAGGTCCTTGGGAGGGGCCTTGAACAGTTCCCCGACCATGCCGTCACCCCGGCCGCCCGCGCCATGACAAATGGCGCAATGGGCCTGAAAATCATGTTCTCCAGGCATCAGATCCTGCGCCGGGGATGCCAGCGGTTGGGCCAGTGCCAATGCCCCGATAAAAGCTGAAAGCAGTCGCTTCATGACCATCTCCTCGTTCTGAAGGACGAGGGTTCAGGCTACATCCGGGCGGCCGGCCATGGATTGACACCTCGCAACGCGCGGGGGCTTGGTCCCCATCGGCAGGAGATCGCCGGGGCGCCGCGCCGGGCGCCGCGCCCTCAGCCGTGCCGGCTGCGATGGCCGATCCGGAAATACTGCCCCGTGCGCGTCTCAAGATAGGGGTTCAGCGGGATGTCCTCCTGCTTCAGGAACCCGCGCTGCGGCAGCTTGCCCTCGCGCACCATCTCGATCACCGCTGCGACCGAGGCCGAGGTGGTCCAGGCGATGGCCGTCCGGGATTTCCCCGCGATCTCCAGCGGGTAGTAGGCCCGCACGAATTCCTCGCGGCCAAGCTGTCCGTCGCGCCACCCCTCGACCGCGACATGCACATAGACCACGTCCTCCGAGACCGGCGGTTTCGCATTGGTCAGGATCCTGCCCGCTGCCGCGCGGTCCTCGCGCATCAGCAGTTCGTGGAAGAAGAAGTTCATGAGCTTCACGTGGCCGGGATAGCGCATCGTCTTGTAGTCGAGGTTCTCGACCCGGTCCGCGAAGGTCTCGCACATGGTGCCAAGGCCCCCCGACGTGGTGAAGGCCTCAAGCTGCATCCCGTCGATATGGATCGTCTCCAGCCATTCCATGGCCGAGACCGATTTCAGCACGCCCTCCTCGATCACCTCGCAATCGTTGAGGTATTCGTTCACCACGCCTTCGGGCGACCAGTTGAACGCATAGCCCAGAAGCCCGGTCGGGTTCTGCGGCAGCGCCCCCACCCGCAGCCGGATCGACCGGACCTTCTCGAACCGCCCGGCCAGATCCGCGCCGACGATCCCGACGAAGCCCGGAGCAAGCCCGCATTGCGGCGCCATGATCCCCTTTGCGGTCGCGGCAAGATCGCGGATATGCCGGGTCGTCGGCACGTCCTCGGTCAGGTCGAAATAGTGTATGCCAAGCGCATGGGCCGTGCTCGCCACCGCCCGGTTCAGGCTGTAGGGCAGGCAGGACAGAACGGCCTGCTGACCGCGCAACAGCGCGCCAAGACCGTCCGCGGCCGTCAGATCGGCGACACGCGTGGAAAAGGACGCGCCCGCGACAGTGCGGGCGTCGATGCCGGTCACCTCGAAGCCTGCATCGGCAAGGAGTTCGGCCGCCAGATGCCCGACCTTCCCGAGGCCAAGGACGGCGATCTTCTGAAATGACATGGGTTTGCCTTTCGGTGTCACGGCAGGCCCGCACCAGCGGGGCCCGTTCTGCCGCCAGAATGCCCGGTCGAGATGACGAAAACGTCCGGCAGTTTGCCCGTTCCGGGGCCATCTTGCCGAATTCCGTCAGCCGGACGGGCGGATTTTCGAAAGGCTTGGGTGGCGATCCCGGTCAGCGTGCCGTGCTCTGGCGCAGACGGAGCTGCGTTCCGATCGGCAGCGAAAGCCGCGGACCGGCAGGACCCGCTTCCCGCGCCTCGAGGATGGCCTCGGCGGCCTTGCGGCCTATGTCGGCCGGGCGCGGATCGACGGTGGTCAGGCTTGGAACGCAGATGCCCGCGATCTCGTAATCGCCGAAGCCCGCGATGGCGAGGCGGCCCGGCACGGGTATGCCCCGCCGTTCGCATTCGGTCAGCGCGCCGAAGGCCGAGAGGTCGGAGACGCAGATCACGGCTTCGGTGTCCGGCCTCTCGGCCAGAAGATGCGCCATGGCATTCGCCCCCTCGCGCATCGAGATCGGCGGCGGTCCGGCCGCGATCAGGCGGTCGGTGGGCAGTCCGTGGCGCTGCATGGCCGCGATGAAGCCAAGCCGGCGATCCGCGCCGCGCGTGTCGCGGTCCGTATCCCCGCCGATGAAGGCAATGCGCCGCCGCCCCGTCTCGACGAGGTGATCGACCAGATCCCCCACGGCGGCCGCGTTGGAAAAGCCCACGACATGGCCGATGGGGTCCTGCGGCAGGTCCCATGTTTCGACGACGGGGATGCCCGCATTCTCCAGCAGCCGCCGCGCGCGCTCGGTATGCTTGCCCCCCGTGACGACGATGGCCTCGGGCCTGCGGCGCAAAAGCTGCTCGATCAGTTCCTCTTCCTTGGCGGTGTCGTAATCCGTGGTGCCCAGCAGGATCTGCAGGCCATAGGGCTTCAACCCCTCGGACAGGCCCCGCACCGTGTCGGCGAAGTTCGCGTTGTTGATCGACGGGATGGTGACCGCGACGAACCCCGTGCGCTGCGACCGCAGCGTCGAGGCCGTGCTGTCGAAGACATAGCCAAGCTGATCCGCCGCCTCCATCACGCTTGTCCGCGTCTTGTCGCTGACCGATCCGTCCTGCTTGAACGCCCGGCTGACCGTCATGGGAGAGACCCCCGCAAGGCGGGCCACATCGATCATCGTCGGGGGTTTGCGGGTCAGGCTCATGGCTTCATGCGGTTGCGGTCCATGGGCGAAGAAGACAGAAAGCGGGGCGCGAGTGCAAGCGGGCTCTGACGATCAGGGGGCGAAGCTTTCGGCCTCGGTCACATGGTGGTGGATGCGGCCCGTGAAGAAGCGCGCCAGCACGGATTCCGTTGCTGCGCGCGACTCGGCCCGGACGGGGCTGGCCAGCGCGGTTTCGACGGCGGCGCGGTCGTCATAGTCGATGGCAAGGATCAGCGGGAAGGCGGGCGCGCCATCGTCGCGGGCGACCGTGAAGCCCACGCGCACCGCGCGGGCGCCCGGAAAGGCGCGCCACTTCGGCACGAGCTCCGCGCGGACTGCGGCGCGAAAGGCGTCTTCCTTGTCGGCGGGCACGCTGCCCTCGAACATGGCGTAGCGGGTGATCATGCGAAATTCTCCCTGTTGGGGCCTTTGAAAAATTCCATGAGCGCGGCCTGATCCTCGCCGCCGAGGCCCGCGGCGGTCAGCATCCGGTGCACCTCGGCGCAGATCGCGGTCAGCGGCATCGCCACCTGTCCCGCCCGCGCGGCGGTCAGCGCGCCGTCGAGGTCCTTGACCATGTTGTCGATGCGCCCCGTGCGACGGTAATCCCGCGCGGCGAACCGGGGCATGTATTCCTGAAGGATCGCGCTGTCCGCCCGGCCTCCCTTCAGCGCATCGGGGATGCGCGCGGCATCGACGCCCGAGGCTTCGGCAAGGGCCGTCGCCTCGGCCACGGCAAGGAAGTTCAGCCCGCAGAGCACCTGATTGATGAGCTTCGTCGCCTGCCCGGCACCCGGCCCGCCCATGCGCGTCTGGTTCGCGGCGACTTGCGCCAGCACCTGCTGCGCCTCGGCCACGTCCTCGGGCCGGCCCCCCTGCATGAGGGTGAGCTGCCCGAGCGCCGCCTTCGGCGCGCCACCCGACAGGGGGCTGTCCACCCAGCGAAGACCCCTGGCGGCGGCCTCGTCGGCCAGATCCCGCGTCGCCGCCGGATCGATCGAGGACATGTCGATGATCAGCGTGCCCTCTGCCGCACCTTCGGCAACGCCCTGCGGCCCGAAGACGGCGGCGCGGACGATCCGCGGGGCATTGAGGCTGAGGATCACGGCCCGGACACCGCGAGCCGCCTCGGCCGCGCTGGCCGCCGCATCTGCGCCCTGTTCCGTGAGGGCCGCGACCTTCGCGGGGTCGAGGTCGAAGACCCGCAGCGGCGTTCCCGTCGCCACGAGGCGCGCACCGATGGCGCCCCCCATGGCGCCCGCCCCGATCAGGGCAACGGCCTTGGTCATGTCGTCTGTCCTTCCAGATGGTTTGCGATCCGGTCCACCAGCGTGTCCACGGGCGCGTCGATGCCAAGGATCAGCGCCTCGTCCGCGCCCGGCGGCTCCAGCGTGGCGAACTGGCTGTCAAGCAGGCTGACCGGCATGTAGTGATCCGTCCGCGCGGCCATGCGCGCGGCGATCTGATCGCGGCTCCCGGACAGGTGAACGAAGCGCACAGGCGCGCCGCAGGCCGCGCGGATGCGGTCGCGGTAGCTGCGCTTCAGTGCCGAGCAGGCGACAACCCCCGGGGCCGCGTCGGCCAGCTTTCGCCCGACCCGGTCGAGCCAGGGCCAGCGGTCTTCGTCGGTCAGCGGATGGCCGGCCCGCATCTTTTCCACGTTGGCGGCAGGATGCAGGTCGTCGGCATCGGTGAACGCGATCCCGAGCCGCGCGGCGAGCGCCTGCCCGACGCTCGTCTTGCCCGAGCCCGACACCCCCATGACGACAATCCGCTGCATCAGAGCGAGGCCGTGATGCCGCCATCCACGTAAAGGATGTGGCCGTTGACAAAGCTCGACGCGTCGGAGGCCAGGAAGACGCAGGCGCCCACCAGTTCCTCGACCCGGCCCCAGCGTCCCGCGGGGGTGCGCTTTTCCAGCCAGGCCGAGAACTGCGGGTCGGCCACAAGGGCTGCGTTCAGCGGCGTGTCGAAATAGCCCGGCGCGATGGCGTTGCAGTTGAGCCCGTAGCGCGCCCAGTCGGTCGCCATGCCCTTGGTCAGGTTGCCCACCGCGCCCTTGGTCGTGGTGTAGGGCGCGATGCCGGGGCGGGCGAGCGCGGTCTGCACGCTGGCGATGTTGATGATCTTGCCGCGCCCGCGCCCGATCATGTGCCGGGCGCAGGCCTGGCCCACGTGAAAGACGCTGGCGACGTTGGTCTGCAAGAGCCGCTCGAACGCATCGGCGGGGAATTCTTCCAGCGGGGTGCGGAACTGCATGCCCGCGTTGTTGACAAGGATGTCGATCGGGCCGTGCGCCGTCTCGAACCCGTCCACGGCGGCGCGGGCGGCGTCATGGTCCGTCACGTCGAAGGCCAGCGTCTTCGCGCCGCCAAGGGCTGCGGCCGCAGCGGCAAGCTTTTCGGCATCCCGCCCGTTCAGGACGACCTCGGCCCCGGCCTCGGTGAGCCCCTTGGCCAGCGCGAAGCCGATCCCCTGGGATGAGCCGGTGACCAGCGCCCGCCGCCCGGTCAGATCGAAAAGTGATTGGGTCATGTTGCTCCCCCGGATGAATTCGGCTCTCGACAAAGCCATCGGGCTCTGTGTATGTTATCGATAACAATCCTAGTCAACCGCCTCGGTGTCAAGGGCCAACTATCGGAGAGATCATGGGCAAGGTCGAGCTTCTGCAAATGGGTCCCTATCCCGACTGGGACCAGAACCCGCTGGACGAAGCCTTCGTGATGCACCGCTATTTCGAAGCGGCGGACAAGGCGGCGTTCCTCGCCGAGGTGGGCCCCCGCGTGCGCGGCATCGCGACGCGCGGCGAGCTTGGCGCGAATGCCACGGTCATCGCGGCCTGCCCGAATCTCGAGGTCATCAGCGTCTATGGCGTGGGCTTTGACGCGGTGGATCTGAGCGCCTGCCGCCCCCGCGGCATCCGCGTGACGAACACGCCCGACGTGCTGACAAAGGACGTGGCCGACCTTGGCGTGGCGATGATGCTGGCGCAGTCGCGGGGGATCATCGGCGCCGAAACCTGGGTGCGCGACGGCTCCTGGGCGTCCAAGGGGCTTTACCCGCTCAAGCGGCGCGTCTGGGGTCGTCGCGTCGGCGTCCTTGGCCTTGGCCGGATCGGATACGAGGTCGCCCGCCGCCTTGCAGGCTTCGACATGGACATCGCCTACAGCGATGTGGCCCCCAGGGACTATGCCGCCGACTGGACGTTTGTCGCCGATCCGGTGGCCTTGGCCGAACGGTCGGATTTCCTTTTCGTCACGCTCGCCGCTTCGGCCGATACGCGGCATATCGTGGGCCGGAAAGTGATCGAGGCGCTTGGACCGGAAGGGATGCTCATCAACATCTCGCGCGCGTCGAACATCGACGAAGAGGCCCTGCTGGCGGCGCTGGAAAGCGGCGCGCTCGGGTCGGCCGCGCTTGACGTGTTCGAGGGGGAGCCGAAACTCAACCCGCGCTTCCTCGCGCTCGACAATGTGATGCTGCAACCCCACCACGCCTCGGGCACGGTCGAGACGCGCAAGGCGATGGGAAAGCTCATGCGCGACAACCTGACGGCGCATTTCGCCGGTCAACCCCTTCTGACGCCGGTGCTGTGATGAAAGCCATCGTGATTCATGCCGCAAAGGATCTGCGGATCGAAGATCGCCCCGAGGAAACGCCGGGCCCCGGCCAGATGCGCCTCCGGCTGGCAACCGGGGGCGTCTGCGGGTCGGACCTGCATTACTACAACCACGGCGGCTTCGGCGCCGTCCGGCTGAAAGAGCCGATGATCCTCGGCCACGAGGTCAGCGCAACCGTCGAGGCGATCGGCCCCGGCGTCGAGGGCTTCGCCCCTGGCCAATTGGTCGCCGTGTCGCCCTCGCGCCCCTGTGGCGGGTGCCGCTATTGCCGGGAAGGGCTGCCCAACCACTGCGAGAACATGCGCTTTTACGGCTCGGCCATGCCCTTTCCCCATATTCAGGGCGCCTTCACCGAGGTGCTGGTGGCGGATGCGTCGCAATGCGTCGATGCCACCGGTCTGACCCCGGGCGAGGCCGCGATGGCCGAACCGCTGGCCGTGACGCTGCACGCCACGCGCCGCGCGGGCGAGATGCTGGGCAAGCGGGTGCTGGTGACGGGCTGCGGGCCGATCGGGGCGCTGGCGATCCTCGCCGCGCGCCGCGCCGGGGCGGCGGAAATCGTGGCGACCGACCTGTCGGACTTCACGCTTGCCATCGCTCGCAAGCTGGGGGCGGACCGCACGATCAACACCGGGGCCGAACCCGAGGCGCTGGCCGCCTATGCGGCGGGCAAGGACACGTTCGACGTGCTTTACGAATGCACAGGCGTCGCCGCGGCGCTGGCGGCGGCCATCCCCACGATGCGGCCGCGCGGGGTGATCCTGCAACTTGGCCTTGGCGGGGACATGACGCTGCCGGTCATGGCGATCACCTCGAAAGAGCTGGACCTGCGCGGCTCGTTCCGCTTCCACCCGGAATTCGCGGTGGGCGTCGGGCTTATGCAGAAGGGGCTGATCGACGTGACGCCGCTCATCACCCAGACCGTTCCGCTGGCCGAGGCCGAGGACGCGTTCCGCCTCGCCTCGGACCGGAGCCGCGCGATGAAGGCGCAGATCGCCTTCAGCTGACCGGATCGGCGCCGATGGCGGCCAGCGCCGCGCGGGCAACCTCGACGTCCTGCGCGCCGCTGCCCGATCCGACGCCGATGCCGCCCAGAATCGCGCCATCGAACAGGATCGGCAGGCCGCCGGGTAGGCCGGTCATGGCCCCCTCGGTCGCAAGGGCGATCTGTTCGCGCACCGCCTCGGCCACCGCCGTGGAGGGCCGGCCCGTCGATGCCGCCGTCATCGCCTTGGCGCGTGCGGATCGCAGCGACAGCACCTTGGCCCCCAGCATCCGCAGGCTGGCAAGCTCCACGACGGAGGCATCGACAATCACGATGCATTGCGGCTGACCGATGCGGAGGGCCTCGGCGCGCGCCGCCTCCAGCATGGTGAACACCGCGGCATCGGTCAGGCGGCGGGACGGCGCGAGGAAGTCCGGGGACTGTGTCAAAACGGGGCCTTTCAATTTGACCGGTCTGGACGGTAACGATACCATCAGCATGTTCCGGGAGGAAAGCCATGTCATTCTTCGAAGTCATCGACCCGCGGTTCAGGACCTACGTGATGGGCAACGCGCCGGTGAAGCAGATCGCCACCGGCTTCGACTGGGTCGAGGGGCCGGTCTGGTTCGGCGATGCCGGGTGCCTGCTGTTCTCCGACATCCCCAATAACCGCATCCTGCGCTGGACGCCCGAGGGGGTCACGACCTTCCGGCAGCCATCGAACTACGCCAACGGTCACACGCGCGACCGGCAGGGGCGGCTCGTGTCCTGCGAACACGGCACGCGGCGGGTGACGCGGACGGAATGGGACGGTAGCGTCACGGTGATCGCCGACAGCTACCGGGGCAAGCGGCTGAATTCCCCCAACGACGTGATCGTGGCCTCGGACGGGGCGATCTGGTTCAGCGATCCGCATTACGGGATCATGACGGATTACGAGGGCTTCAAATCCGAACAGGAACTGCCCTGCCACGTCTATCGCGTCGATCCCGACGGCACGATCGAGGCCGTCATCACCGACATGAACTGCCCCAACGGCCTTGCCTTCAGCCCGGATGAATCCCGCCTTTACGTTGCCGATACCGGGCGGATGTTCTCGTCCGACAGCCAGCATATCCTGGCGTTCGACATGGCAGGCGGGCGGCCGACGGAAGGACGGATGTTCCATGCCATCGCGCCGGGCTGCGCGGACGGCATCCGCGTGGACAGCGACGGGAACCTGTGGTCCTCGGCCGGCGACGGGGTGCATTGCCTCTCGCCCCAGGGCGACCTGATGGGGCGCATCCTAGTTCCGGAAACAGTGTCCAACATCTGCTTCGGCGGGCGGGCGAAGCACCATCTGTTCATTACAGCGACGACCAGCGTCTATGCCGTGGTGCTGAACCGGAACGGAGTTCAATGGCCCTGACGGTCCTCAGACCGTCTCGCCCGGGATCAGCCTTGCCGGAAGCTGCACCCGAAGCGGCGGCCGCTCGCCCCTGAGCGCCGCCACCAGCGCCTCGGCGGCCTGCTTGCCGACGGCGGCGGCGGGAACCTGCGTCGTCGTGAGCTGCCGGGGCAGGATCGAGGCGGCCTCCATCGCGCCCCAACCGGCGATGCCCAGATCCTCGGGCACGCGCAGACCGCGCGCCGAACACCAGGCCAGCCCGCCGATCGCCATCTCGTCATTGTGGAAATAGACGACGTCCAGGTCGGGATGGCGCGTCAGCAGGATCTCGATCCCGTAGAACCCGGCGTAGAAGCAGGGCACATCCTGCAGCATCTCGACCTCGACAGTGGCGCCGGGGTCTTGCGACAGCGCGGCGCGGAACCCGTCGAACCGCGCGACGGCCTGCGCATCCGCCCCGCCAAGCGCCCCGATGTAGCCCGCGCGCCGCTTGCCGCGACCCAGCACGAACCGGCCCATGTCGGCCCCGCAGGCCGCGTGGGAAAAGCCCACCGTCAGGCCAAGGGGGGCGGTGATGTCGTCCAGAATCTCGACGACCGGCGTCTGGCTGTTGCGCAACAGCTCCACCGCGCCCGGCGTATGGGTCTGTCCGCACAGGACAAGCCCGGCGGGCCGCCAGCTCAGCACCTTGCGCAGCCAGCTTTCCTCGTCGTCGTCGGAATGGTTGTTGCACCCGATGATCATCTGGTAGCCGAGCCGCGACAGGGTGCGGTGCAGCCCGTCGAGCACGATCCCGAACAGGGGCGAGGTCAGCTCGGGCACGCAGACCCCCACGATGGTCGAGGCCTGATCCGCCGCGAAGGCCGCCGCAAGCTGGTTGGGGACGTAACCGAGCGACTCAGCCGCCTCCATGACGCGCCGCCCGGTTTCGTCCGAAAAGCCAGCGCCCCCCCGCAAGACGCGGCTGACCGTCATCTTCGACACGCCCGTGGCCTTGGCGATGACCTCCAGATTGGGCTTGGCGCGCTTGTTTTGCGGGGTTTCGACCGTCGCGGGCGCCAAAATGTTATCGATAACTTTTTCAGTTGACACGTTGGGTCCTCTGTCGCACCTTTGGGTAGGTTACCGGTAAACCTGTCGGAGGAACAGGCCCGGTCCAAGGGAGGACATCGTGATGCAGCAGGCCCCGTCAGGTCTGTTCTTCGACCAGATCGTCAAGAGCTTCGGCGGCACACAGGCGCTGCGCGGCGTGACGATGAAGGTCGGACGCGGCGAGATCGTCGCACTTCTGGGCGAAAACGGCGCCGGCAAATCCACGTTGATCAAGGTGCTGGGGGGCATCCACAAACCCGACAGCGGCAGCGTCACCATCGACGGAACACCCTACAGCCATGTCGCGAAAAGCGTGGGCGGTCAGGCGGTTGCCTTCATCCACCAGGACCTCGGGCTGATCGAATGGATGACGGTGGCCGAGAATATCGCGCTCGCCCTTGGCTATGCGCGCAATGGCGGGCGGATCAACTGGAGTGCGACGCAGGCCATGGCCGACGAGGCCCTGAAGCGGGTGGCGGCGGATTTCCCCTCCACGGCGCGTGTCTCTTCGCTCAGCCGGACCGAGAAGTCGCTGGTGGCGATTGCGCGCGCTCTCGCGGCCAACTGCGACTTCCTTGTCCTTGACGAACCCACCGCCAGCCTGCCCGCCGACGAGGTGGAACGGCTTTTCACCGCGCTGCGCCCGCTGAAGGAAAAGGGCGTGGGCATGATCTACGTCAGCCACCGGCTGGACGAAATCTTCCAGATCGCCGACCGCGTCGTCGTTCTGCGCGACGGGCAGATGGCGGGGATGCGGGACGTCCGGCACACGACGCCGGACGAGCTGGTCACCCTCATCGTCGGCCGCAAGGCCCGCGAGATCGAGCGGCCCGAGGTTCAGACCGGCCCGGAAATCCTGCGGGTCGAGGGTCTGCGCACTGCCCATGCCGGCCCCGTCAGCTTCACGATCCAGCGCGGCGAACTTCTCGGCCTTGTCGGCCTGCGCGGCGCCGGTCACGAGGATATCGGCCGCAGCCTCTTCGGTGTCGTGCCACATCAGGGCAAGGTGACGCTTGAGGGGCAAACGCCCGACCTGACCACCCCGCAGCGGGCGATGGAATCCGGTGTGGGTCTTGTCGCGCGGGACAGGGTGACGGAATCCGTGGCCACCGGCCTCACGATCCGCGAAAACGCCTTCGTCAACCCAAGTGCGACCGGGCGGCGGCTTCTGTCGATGATGGGCGCGCGCCGGGAAGAGGCGCGGACGCGCACGCTGGGTCGCGGCGTGGGCCTTTCGCCCAACGACCCTACCCTGCCGATCGAGGCGCTTTCGGGCGGCAACCAGCAAAAGGTCATCGTCGGCCGCTGGATGGAGACGAACCGCCGCCTGCTGATCGCCGAAGACCCGACCGCCGGCGTCGATGTCGGCGCCAAGGCCGAGATCTACCACCTGCTGTATGAGGCGCTCGCCTCGGGCATGGGGGTGCTGGTCGTCTCCACCGACTTCGAAGAGGTCGCCAATATCTGTCACCGGGCGCTGGTTTTCAGCCGCGGCACCGTCGTGGCCGAACTTACGGGGGTGGAGCTGTCCACCGAGTCTCTCATTCAGGCCGCCTCCGCGGGCGAGGCTGCATAGGAACCACCAATGCCATCACTTCAATCGAACGCGCTCGAACCCACGACGGATGAACTGAAGGGCCTGCCTCTCGCTCAGCGGCTTGTCCGGCTTGCGCCGGTTTACGGCCTTGTGATCCTGACGGCCTTCCTGATCGTGCTGTTCTCGCTCTTGCTGCCGGACACCTTCCCCACGCTTCTGAACCTGCGGGCGATCCTTTCGGACAAGTCGATCATCGCGCTGCTGTCGCTGGCCGCGATGGTGCCGATGGTGGCGGGCCGGATCGACCTGACGGTGGGCTACGGCATCGTGATCTGGCACATCCTCGCCATCTCGCTGCAGGTCAACTACGGCCTGTCCTGGCCCATTGCGGTGCTGATCGTGCTGGTGCTTGGCGCCTTCGTGGGCTTCCTGAACGGCGTCCTTGTCGAGGTCGCGCAGATCGACAGCTTCATCGCCACGCTGGGCACCGGGACGGTGATGTATTCCGTGGCCCTCTGGCATACGGGCGGGCGGCAGGTGGTGGGCGTCCTGCCGCAGGGATTCTATGCGATCAACGGCACCTTCATCTTCGGACTGCCGATCACCGGGTTCTACGTTCTGGCCATCGCGGTGGCGATGTGGATCGTGCTCGAATACACGCCCATCGGCCGTTACCTCTATGCCATCGGCGCGAACCAGCGGGCGGCGGAACTGAACGGCATCCCGACGCGCAAGTTTGTCGTCGGCGCCTTCATCACATCGGGCCTGCTGACCGCGATCACGGGGGTCATCCTCGCGTCCAAGCTTCGGATCGGGCAGGCCAGCGTCGGGCTTGAATACCTGCTGCCCGCGCTTGTGGGGGCCTTCCTCGGCTCCACCACGATCAAGCCCGGCCGCGTCAACGTCTGGGGCACCATCATCGGCGTGGCCATCCTCGCCGTCGGGATTTCCGGAATTCAGCAATTCGGAGGATCGTTCTGGGTCGAGCCGATGTTCAACGGCTGCACCCTTCTGATCGCGATCGGAATTGCCGGATATGCGCAACGCCGCAAAGGCGCTGCGAAAGGCTGAGACTGCACGGACAACGTCGAACACATCGGGAGGAGAACCATGAAAAGACGGACCTTTATCGGCGCGATGCTGGCCACCGCGGCCGCCTTCCCCGCCCTCGCGGACGCCATGTCCGACGCGATGGCGCTGGTGAAGAAATACGGCGAACGCCAGACCAAGTGGGATGGCCCCACGACCGGCCCCAAGGGCGTGCGCGGCAAGTCCATCGTGGTGCTGGCCGCCGACATGAAGAACGGCGGCATCCTCGGCGTCACGAACGGCGTGCAGGAAGCCGCGAAGAAGATCGGCTGGAAGGTCCGCGTGCTGGACGGGGCCGGGTCGGTCAGCGGCCGCGCCGCAGCCTTCGGTCAGGCGCTGGCGCTGAAACCCGACGGGATCATCATCAACGGCTTCGACGCGGTTGAACAGAAGGCCGCGATGGCCCAGGCCCATGACGCCAAGATCCCGATGGTCAGCTGGCACGCCTCGCCCAAGATCGGCCCGGACACCGCGGCGGGCGTCTTCGCGAACGTCTCGACCGACCCGATGCTGGTGTCGCAGGTCGCGGCCGACTGGGCCTATGTCGATGCCAAGGGCAAGCCGGGCGTGGTGATCTTCACCGACTCGACCTATGCCATCGCCATCGCCAAGGCCGACCGCATGAAGCAGGAGATCGAGAAGCTGGGCGGGACGGTGCTGGAATACGTGGACACGCCGATCGCCGACACTTCGAACCGGATGCCGACGCTGACCACGGCGCTGTTGCAGAAATACGGGAAGAAGTGGACGCATTCGCTGGCGATCAACGACATCTACTTCGACTTCATGGGCCCGTCGCTGGCCGCCGCCGGCATTCCGGGCGACGGCGCGCCGAAGGCCGTGGCCGCGGGCGACGGATCGGAATCCGCCTACCAGCGCATCCGTTCCGGCCAGTATCAGTCGGTCACCGTGGCCGAGCCGCTGAACCTTCAGGGGTGGCAACTGGTGGACGAGCTGAACCGCGCGGTCCAGGGCCAGCCGTGGTCGGGCTATGTCTCGCCGCTCCACCTCGTGACGAAAGAGAACATCGCCTTCGACGGCGGCGCCAAGAACATGTTCGACCCCGACAACGGCTACCGCGAGGCCTATGCCAAGATCTGGGGCGCGTGACGCCGCAGGTCTCGGTCAGGCAGACCTGACCTGAACCGACGCCCTCGCGACAGATGTCGCGGGGGCGTTTTCGCGTTCACGGACGCCGCGCCCCAAGGCCGAAGGCGTTCACCGCAGACGCGCGAGGCAGGACCCCATCGCATCAAGGGACGCCTGCGAGCCGGCAAGGCTGTAGTCGCTCTGCCGCTTGCCGTTCCCATCATACAGGAAAAGCTGGTTTCCGGTCTTGATCTCGGCAAGGAACTGATGGGTCGAACTGTCGTCCGGCGGATCGATGAGCACCGAGTTCTTGTAGAAATCCGCCTTGGCCACGCGCCAGTAGTTATGGTTATCGACCTGCAGTTCGATATCCGCGTACCTGTCCTTGGCGCCGAAATTCCAATCCGGCGAATAAAGCTGCAGGCGGATGCCGCCGCTCTTGTCCTGCCAGATCGAAAAGGCGTCGCCGTTGACGTAACTCACCTCTGCGACGCAGGAGGAGCTGCCGTCGTCCCAGGTGACAAGGCGAACTTCCCAATTCTTGTATTGATAGATCCGGGTATCGCGGCTGGCCGCGGACACGGGTGGTGCAAAAGCGCAGGCCGTCACACAAACAAACAAGGGAACCAAGACACGCATTGACCCCTCCTCGATTTTTCGGAAAGCCTACACCCGCGCCTCGCATGCGACAATCGGGAACAGATCGCGGCCATCACGCCTTGCCCCGGCTTTGGCGGGACCCACGTGAAGCCGCGCGCCCGCCGATGATTTGGCCTTGCTGCCAGTTCTTGCTGCGATATGGCTCACGACGCATCTTCACGCGATGGATGATCCCATGCACCAGATTCTCCCCCCTGCCGGTCGTCGCCCCGCCAGACAAGGCTGGCGGCGTGCGGTCTGCCTCGCGCTGATGTCCGTCGGCCTCGCATCCTGCGCATCGACCTCGGACATCTTCCCGCTCAACGCCGCGGCCAAGCAGATCGGCGAGCCGAAGATCAAGTTCGTGCGCGAAGGGATCGGGCGCGGCCCGGTGACCGCAACGATGCCCGACGGCGAGAAACTGACCGGTCACTACATCGTCGGCAGCAACGGCTTTGTCGGCACGAGCTTTTCAGGCGCGCAGGTCGCCTCGGCCATCGGCATCGGCGGCGGCACCGTGCAATTCGTCCTGCGGGGCCCCAAGACCGAGATGCTTTGTCAGGGGTCGATCAACGTCGCGGGCCATGGCAACGGTCAATGCCGGACAACGGACGACGCGCGGTGGGCGATCGACTACTGATCGCACAGGCGCCGCAGGGCGCGCGGTGAACGGGACCGAAAGGGACAGACGATGCGGTTGAGCAATCAGGATATCCTCGATCTGACCGAGCTGCGGCGCGATCTGCACCGGCACCCGGAACTCTCGGGCGAGGAATCCGGCACCGCCCATGCAATCGCGGCGGCGCTGGCCCCTTTCGCGCCCGACCGGCTGATCGAGGGGCTGGGCGGGCATGGCATGGCCGCGGTCTTCGAAGGCCCGGCCCCCGGGCCGACCGTCCTGATCCGCTCGGAGCTGGATGGGCTGCCCATCGAAGAGCTTTCCGAACTGCCCTACAGGTCGCAGGTGCCGGGCAAGGGCCACCTCTGCGGCCACGACGGCCATTCGACGATCCTTGTCGGGCTCGCCCGGCTGCTGTCCCGCCAGCGCCCGGCCAAAGGTCGCGCGGTCCTGCTGTTCCAGCCCGCCGAGGAAAACGGGGCGGGCGCCGCCGCGGTGCTGGACGACCCGCGCTTTGCCGAAATCGCGCCCGACTGGGCCTTTGCGCTGCACAACATGCCGGGGCTGCCGCTGGGACGGGTCTCGCTCGCAGAAGGGCCGGCCAACTGCGCCTCGGTCGGGATGCGGATCGTGCTGACGGGGCGCACGGCGCATGCCTCGATGCCCGAAGACGGGATTTCCCCCGCTGCGACGCTCGCACGGCTGATCCCCGCGCTTTCCGCGCTTGGGCCGGGGGGCGTTCTCGTGCCCGGCTTCCGGCTGGCCACGATCACCCATCTGACCATGGGCGCGCCCGCCTTCGGCATCGCCCCCGGCGCGGCCGAGATCTGGCTGACGCTGCGCGCGCTGACCGACGATGATTTGACGGCACTGGTCGATGCCGCGACCGACCTCGCCCGCAGCGCCGCCGCAGGCGCGGGTCTCGCGGTCACCCTGACCCGGCACGACCACTTCCGCGCCTGCACCAACCACCCCGAAGCCGTCGCCCGCCTGCGCGACGCGCTCGAGGCCGAGGGGGTTCCGCACGACGCCGCGAACCTGCCGATGCGCGCATCCGAGGATTTCGGGCGCTTCGGCAGCGTGGCGCGGTCGGCGATGTTCCTGCTGGGGTCGGGCACAGAGAGCCCGGCCCTGCACAACCCCGACTTCGATTTCCCCGACAGCCTGATCCCCATCGGCACGCGGATCTTTCACCGCGCCCTGCGCGATCTTCTGGGCTGAGGCGCGACGCGGGCCGGGGTCTTCAGCTCCAATCGACCTTTGCCGTGAAGTCGATGAAGGCCCGCAGCGCCGCCGACATGTTCCGCCGCGTCGGATAGACAAGGTGAACCGGCACCCGCCGCGTCGCATGCGACCGCAGCACGCGCACCAGCCGCCCCGCCTCGAGATCGGCGCCCACCACGTGATCGGGCAAGAGCGCGAGGCCCTTCCCGTCCAGCGCCGCGGCGCGGATCAGTTCGATGTTGTTGGATGAAAAGACCGGCTCGATCTTCTGGTGGACCATCTCGTCGCCGTCCTGAAAGGGCCAGGTCCGGCTGCCGCGCAGGCCGCTGAAATGCAGGCACTGATGCGCGCTGAGGTCCGAGGGCTGCATCGGCGTTCCATGCGCTTCAAGATAGCCGGGCGTGGCGACGATGAAGACGCAGATGTCGTGCAGGTGGCGGGCGACAAGGCTCGAATCCGCCAGCCAGCCGATCCGGATCGCTGCGTCCAGCCCCTCCATGGAAAGATCGCTCACGCGGTCCTCAAGCACCGCGTCAAGCTTCACCTCGGGGTATTCTTCCATGAAGCGCAGCATGTGCGGGCGCAGGATCGCCATCGTGTAGCTGGTCGGCGCCGACAGTCGCAGCGTGCCCGACGGCGTGGCCGACAGGCTGCGGATCGCCTCGTTCGCCTCGTCCAGCGAGGTGAGGATGTTCTTCACTTTCCGGTAATAGTCCGACCCCGCAGTGGAGGGCGTGACCGATCGCGTCGTGCGGCTGAGAAGCCTGACTCCAAGGGTAGCCTCGAGGTCCGATACATTCTTGCTGCACAGGCTTTTCGAAATGCCCATGCGGCGCGCGGCCGCTGCAAAACTGCCTTCTTCGACGACGTGCAGATACGTCTGAAGCACTGAAATATCCATGTGGGCTGCTCATTCCGCCTCTTGTTAGGCGATAGCACATGGGGCCCGCAGGACATAAAGGAAGAGCCGATCGCGACTTTTCGATGC
>JAGWVA010000015.1 GCA_028875855.1 Paracoccaceae bacterium | reverse complement strand
CTGGGCATGGTCGGCAAATGGGCGATCCACCCCAAGCAGGTCGCGCTGGCCAACGAGGTCTTCACCCCCTCCGACGCGCAGGTGACCGAGGCGCGCGAGATCCTTGCCGCGATGGAGGCGGCAAAGGCCGCGGGGCAGGGGGCGGCGGTTTACAAGGGGCGGCTGGTCGATATCGCCTCGATCCGGCAGGCCGAGGGGATCGTGCGGCAGGCCGAGATGATCGCCGCCGGGTAAGGGCAGCCCTGCGCGGACCGGCAAGCCGCCATGCGATGATTGACGTTTCGTCAAGATTTGTTGACAGGCTGCCGCATCTCCGTGCAACAATTCTGTGACGCTGCGGAAAAAAGCCGCAGCCAGCGAATCCCTGTCCGGGCGGAGAGGAGGCCTCTCGGACGTGGGGAGGAGACGCGCCCCGGCCCTGTCCGGGGCGCGGGTCGTTTCGGGGGAGCCTGCCCGCGCCCGAGTTGCATTCCAGCGTCCGTCCGGCCATATAGAGTGCGTCCGCAGCGGAGCATCGCATGAACTACCTTGAATTCGAAAAACCGCTTGCCGAAATCGAGGGCAAGGCCGAAGAGCTTCGCGCTTTGGCGCGTTCGAACCAGCAGATGGATGTCGAAAAGGAAGCGGCCGCGCTCGACAAGAAGGCCGAGGGGCTTCTGAGGGATCTCTACAAGGGTCTGACGCCCTGGCAGAAATGCCTTGTCGCGCGGCACCCCGAACGGCCGCATTGCCGCGACTACATCAACGCGCTGTTCACCGATTACATGCCGCTGGCGGGCGACCGGAACTTTGCCGACGACCATTCCGTGATGGGCGGGCTGGCGCGGTTCAACGACACGCCCGTCGTCGTGATCGGCCATGAGAAGGGCAACGACACGAAAAGCCGGATCGAACACAACTTCGGCATGGCGCGGCCGGAGGGGTATCGCAAGGCGATCCGCCTCATGGACCTTGCGCATCGCTTCCATCTCCCGGTGATCACGCTGGTCGATACCCCCGGCGCCTATCCCGGCAAGGGCGCGGAGGAACGCGGCCAGTCCGAGGCGATCGCCCGCTCCACGCAGAAATGCCTTGAGATCGGCGTCCCGCTGATCTCGGTCATCATCGGCGAAGGCGGGTCGGGCGGGGCGGTGGCCTTTGCCACGGCGAACCGTGTCGCGATGCTGGAACATTCGATCTATTCGGTGATCTCGCCCGAGGGCTGCGCCTCGATCCTGTGGAAGGATGCCGAGAAGATGCGCGAAGCCGCCGAGGCGCTGCGTCTGACGGCGCAGGACCTGCTGAAGCTGGGCGTGATCGACCGCATCATCAAGGAGCCGACCGGCGGCGCCCAACGCGCGCCGAAAGACGCGATCGAGGCGGTGGGCGCGGCGATTGCCGCGATGCTGAAGGAGCTTGGCGGCAAGAAGCCCGAGGCTCTGGTGCGCGACCGTCGGCAGAAATTCCTCGACATGGGGACCAAGGGTCTCGCAGCCTGATCGGGGCAGCGGCGTTGATCGCCGCTACCACATCGTCTTCGCAGCGCGATCGGGCCATTCGGCGTCATAGGCCGCACCGTCAATGGCGCCTTCGGTCATCTCGCGCAGAATGTCCCCGAAGCTGGGCAGCCCCTCGCTGTCGTCGCCGCGCGTCCATAGGCCCGAGCGCAGAATAGCCCGCGCGCATTGGGAATAGACCTCGGCAATCTCGATCAGCAGAACCGTGCGGGGCAGTTTGCCGGACCGCTCGAACCGCGCCCGCAAGCCGGCATCCGCGGTGACCCCTCCCCGGCCATTCACCCGGACGACGTTGTTCGATCCCGGCACGAAGAACATCAGCGACACACGCGGATCCCGGACGATGTTGCGCAGCGAGTCGATCCGGTCGTTCCCGCGCCAGTCCGGCAGGGCGAGCGTGCCGGGATCAAGCACCGTCACCACCGGCCCGTCGTCGCCCCGCGGGCTGGCATCCGTGCCTTCCGGCCCGACGGTGGACAGGATGCAGAACCGCGATCGGGCGATCCACGCGCGGTAGAGCGGGGTCAGTCGCCGGGCGACCTTGGCCGTCGCGGCCTCTCCCGGGGTGCCGTAAAGCGCGGCCAGATCCTCTTCGGTCTCGATGAACTGCATGGCATCTCCTTCACCGCGTCAGGTCTTGCGGCGTTTCGGCATTTTTTTGCCTGGGGGCGGGCAGGTCGTCGGCCACCGCCAGCAGCAGGGCGGCCAGCGCCTCCGGCGCGTCGATCTCGTCCTCGATCAGCAGGTGGGGCTTGGCCCCGGGGTAGGGGAAACCTTCGACCGCGCGGCTGACACGGGCCAGCGCGCCGGGCGTGCGTTTCAGGAAAAGCCGGTCGTCGCAGACGAAGCCCACGACCTTGTCGTGCAGATAGACCGCGTATTCCCCGAACATCCGCCGGGCCCGGACCTCGCCCGCCTCGGCCATCTGTTCGAGCAGGAAGGCCATCGTCTCGGGATCAGTGGCCACCTGTGGGAAACCCCGCCTCTGCCATCAGCCGGTTGGACGCCCCTTCGATCACCTCTTCCAGTTCGGCCATGAAGTCCTCCACGTCCCGCCCCGGCGGGATCGCGGGCAGGAATTCCATCACGGCAAGGCCCGGCTTGCGGTAAATCCCCGTGCGCGGCCAGAACACGCCCACGTTGGTGGCAGCCGGCACGCAGGGTCCGCCCAGTTCCTGATAAAGCAGCCCGGTGCCGACCTTGTAGGGCTTTGCCGCCCCCGGCGCCACGCGGGTGCCCTGCGGATAGATGATGAGCTGCCCGGGCTCCGTCCGCCCTTCTGCCACGCCGGTCATCATCTGCGAGATCGCCTGCGCCCGCTTGCCGCGATCGACCGGCACGCAGCCGATGCGCAGCGCATACCAGCCCAGGATCGGGGCGCGGATCAGTTCGCGCTTCATGATGAACTTCGGTCGCGGCGCGACCGAGCAGATCAGGATGATGTCGAAGAAAGATTGGTGCTTGGAGGCGATCAGCGCCTCGCCCTCGGGCACCTGTCCCCGGATTTCCGAGCGCAGGCCGACCATGATGCGCGCGGTCCAGCGGACCCAGTTGCAATAGGTGTGCACGCCCGCGAAGGCGCCGCGCCGGTCGATGATCGCCCATGGCGTGAAGAAGACGGCCATCAGCGCCATCATCGCATACATCTGGACGACGAAGAGGAACGACAGGATCCAGCGACCGACCCGCGCCATCAGGACAGCCCCCGAAGCGTGTGGAAGGCGGCCGCCTGCGTGGCCAGGAACGACACGAGCGCGGCCAGCGGCGGTATCAGCAGGGGCCAGGCCCAGCCCAGCCCCTGAAAGCCCAGCCCGGTCAGGAAGCCGCCCGCCTCGTTCTGCGCGGGCAGGAGCAGGACGGCGCCCATGCCAAGGACGGTTCCGATCGCCGCGCCAGCCAGCGCCCGCAGCGTGAAACGACGCACGAAGGCGCGGGCGATGTAACGGTCGCGGGCCCCGATCAGCCGCAGGACGCGGATCACCTGCCCATTGGCCGCAAGCGCCGCGTTCGCCGCGAGCGTGATCATCGCCGCCGTCGCCCCCGCGATCAGCAGGATCGCCACCAGCCCCAGCAGGCGCAGACGATCCGCCGCGGCCACCAGCGGTTTGCGCCAGCGCGTGTGGTCGTCCAGCACCGCGCCCGGCACCGAAGCCGCCAGCCGGTTGCGCAGCCCCTCGGCGTCGAAGCCCTGCGCCGTCTCGCGCACATCGACCAGCCGGGGGATCGGCAGCGCGTCCAAGGGCAGGTCGGGACCGAACCACGGCTCCAGCAGCTTCTTCTGCTGCGCATCCGTCAGCGGTTGGGCAGAGGCGACACCCGGCGTCTCCTTGAGGATGGCCATCACCTTCGCCGTCTGCGCCGCCATCTGGTCGGAGGGGGCCGAGATGCGGATCGTGGCGGTCTGCGCCAGCGCGGCCGACCAGCGTTCCGCCAGCCTGCCTGACGCCAGCGACAGCGCCAGCGCGAAGACGGCAAGGAAGGCCATCGCGGCGGCGGTGAAGGTCGTGAGCCGGGCGGTAAAGCCCGTCGGCGGCACGATCCGGTCCGCCGTCGTATCGCCCATCAGGAACCGTGCGATCCCGTTCACAGGTCGCTCCCCGCCAGTTGCAGGCGACGGTCCCGGATGCGCAGCACGCGCGCGGGCACCTGGCTTTTCGCGCTGCGGATCAGGTTGAGGTCATGCGTCGCGATCAGGATCGTCTTGCCCATCTTGTTCAACTCCACCAGCAGGGTCAGAAGCCTCAGCGACATCTCCCAGTCAAGGTTGCCGGTCGGCTCGTCGGCAAGGATGACGTCGGGCGAGGTGATGACCGCCCGCGCCAGTGCCGCGCGCTGCCGCTCGCCCCCCGACAGCGAGGGCGGCAGGTGGCCCGACAGCGGTTTCAGCCCGACCCAGCTCAGCAGCGCCTCAAGATCATCGTCCCGGCGCGGCTGGCCGGTTGCGGTCAGCGGCAGGGCCACGTTTTCCGCAAGCGGAAGGTGATCAAGGAACTGGCAGTCCTGATGCACAACCCCCACGCGCCGGCGCATCTGCGCCACCTCGTCCCGGCTGAAGCCGCGCATGTCGCGGTCTTCCAGCGTCACGCGGCCCGCAGTTGGGTGAAGCTCGCCATAGCAGAGTTTCAGAAAGGTCGTCTTGCCCGCGCCCGACGGGCCGGTGAGGAAATGGAACGAGCCGGGGGCCAGACGCAGGCTGATGTCCGTGAGCAGTTCGCCGCCACCGTAGTTGTAGGCGACATGATGAAATTCGATCACATATTCCCCCGACGGTCACCAGCGACTCCGGCGGGCGCATCCTCGCCCACTGCGCCGGCGCTTTCAATGCAAGAGACTTTGAAAAGTCGCACTTACGTCACAAAGACTTGGAGACTATAGCGGGAATTGCTAGAGATACGAGAAGCCGCCCGCGCAGACGGGACTGACAGAGGGACGAAGATGCGGCTGACCTGTCCGAATTGCGGGGCCCAATACGAGGTTGACGATCGTGCCATCCCGGAAGCGGGGCGCGACGTGCAATGTTCCAATTGCAGCCACACCTGGTTCCAGGTTTCCGCCGCCGCGCAGGCGGCAGAGGCGGCCATTGCGGCATCGGCTGCCGAACCCGCGCCAGCCCTGCCAGAGACGGCAGAAGCCGAGGACAGCACCCCGCAGGCCGAGGCTGCTGAGGATCGCGACGCGGGAGCAGCGGACGGCGCGGCGCATGAGGCCGCGGCCGACATGCCCCAGACCGTGCGCCCCCAACGTCGCCGCCCGCTCGACGAGAACATCCAGGCCGTCCTGCGCGAGGAAGCCGAGCGCGAAAAGCGCGCCCGCGAGGCCGAAGGGCCGGTGCAGATCCAGCCCGAGCTTGGCGTGCCCGCGCCTGCCCCCGCGCCGAAGCCGGCCGCCGCCCCGTCGCCGGTTCCCGTGCCCGACATCGATGAGGACGAAGACGACCTCGAGGAACCGCATCAGCCGCAGCGCGGATCGCGCCGGAACCTGCTGCCCGACATCGAACAGATCAACTCGACCCTGCGGGCCGGCGGACAGGCCGATTTCCCCGCCCCTTCGCCCGACAGCGACAGCGCCGCGGGCGAACAGGAACAGAACCGCAGGGGCTTCCGCCGCGGTTTCAGCTATGCGGTCGTGATCCTCGTGCTCATCCTCGTGCTTTACCGGATGGGCCCCGCGCTGTCGCAGCGCTATCCCGCGCTGGCGGGCCCGCTGAATGGGCTGCACGCCGCGATCGACCAGTATCGCGCATGGCTTGACCAGAAGGTCATGGCGGCGGTTGACATGATCAACAAGCACCGCTGAGCGGGCCGCCTCAGAACAGCTGCAAAAGCCGCCTCAGGTAGTCGCGTTCGATCTGCGGGCGCGAGAGGTCGCCCGAGCGTTTGCGCAGTTCGTCCAGCAATTGCTGGGCGCGCCGATAGACATCGGGCCCCTGCAACAGGTTCTGCTGCGTGCCGATCGCGCCCGCGTCGCCCACCTGACGGCCCAGGGGATCGCTTTGCCCGCCGCGGCCTGCGCCATCGGCCTGTCCGCTTTGCTGCGGCCCGTCGGGAAGGCCCTTGGCCATCGCCTGATCCATGCTGTGCAGCCCCTTGCGCAGCGCATCGAGCGCCTGCGCCTGCTGGTCGAGCGCATGGGCGTTGTCGCCCGACTGGAGGTCCTGCGCCGCCTGATCCATGGCGCGTCCCGCGCGGTCAAGGGCGTCGCGCGCCGCGCGGCCCTCGGCGGTCCCGTCGCCCGGAAGAAGACCTTGCAACTGCCGGTTCAGCTCTTGCCGAAGGGCCTGCTGTTGCTGGGCCAGGTCGCCCGGACCAGTGCCCTGGCCCTGCCCTTGCCGGGGCCCGGGGCCTGCGCCGGGGGTCGGCGTCTGCCCGCCGTTGCCCTGACTTCCCTCGCCCTGCGCGCCGGTGCTGCCGTTCTGCCCCTCGGCGCCGGGCTGGCCCTGTCCGCCGGGCTGCTGGCCCAACTGCTGCGCAAAGCGGTTCTGAAGGTCCTGGAAGGTCTTGTCGGACAGGCCCTGCTGCTTGCGCAGCGTGTCGGACAGCCCCTTCATCGCGTTGCTGCCGGGCACCTGCATGCCGCCCGCGCCCTGCGCCACGCGCATGTTCTGCGTCAGGTTGCGCAGCGCGTCGAGAAGCCGTTGCGCCTCGGCCATCTTGCCCTGCTCCATCAGCTGCTGCAGCCGGTTCAGCATCTGCTGCATCTGGTCGCCCGTGATGGTCTGGGTGTTCTGGTTCTGCGCGGTCTGCTGATCTTTGCCCTGCTGCTGTTCGGCAAGCCGGGCGACGTAGTTCCGCAGCGCCTGGTTCAGGTCGTCCATCAGCTTGGCGATCTCGTCCTTGCTGGCACCGCGCCGGATCGCCTCGGACAGCTTGTCCTGCGCCTGCTTCAGCCGGTCGAGCGCATCCGACAGCGTCCCGCGCTCCAGCGTGATCGCGACCTGCCAGAGCGCCTCCGCCACCTCGTCGCGCACGGCAACCGTCAGCCCGCCGGGGGCCGCGATCCCCGCCTCGAGCCGGCGCATCGCCACCCGCAGCAACAGGTAGGCGCTCTGGTTCTTGATGAAGCCCTGCGGTTGCCAGGTGATCGCCCGCAGGATCTCGTCGGTGCGTTCGCCATTGGCCCGTGACCACAGCAGGTCGCGGCGCATCTCGATCACGGCTGCCGCCAGCGGGTCGAAGAAGCGCTTGCCCGGCAGGTCCACCTCCATCGTGGCCGGATCGCTTTGCTGCCCGGCCGCGTCCGTCACCGTCAGCGTGATCGTCACCGGCAGGTTGGCCCAGGCGTTCTTTTGCAGGTTGTCGCTCAGGACGCCGTTGAAATCGCTGCGCTTGCCGTTGATCGGCATCGGCAGGTCCAGCACGATCGGCGCGCGCGGCTCGGGCGCTGCGGCAAGGCCATAGCGGCGGTCGATCTTCGCAAGGTCGAGCGCGATGACCGCCTTGCCCTTCACCACGCCATAGTCGTCGGTTGCACGGAACGGCAGCCGCATCTCGCCGTTGGCCTGCCGTTGCGGGCGGTCGAGGATGCGGACGGCGGGCTTTTCATCCGGGATGACGGAGACCGACCAGCTTCGCCCGCCGCGCCCGTTGATGGACAACTCGCCCGAGCGGGTGATGGGAAAGCTCTGGTCGGCCGCGAAGGCGGGCGCGATCTTGCCGGTGCGCCCCGAGACCGTCTCGGCCACGGTAAGCGCGCCGACCTTGCCGTAAAGCCGCAGCGTCACCGCGCTGCCCTGCGGGACGGACAGATCGTCGGTCTTGATGTCGCTAAGGTAGATCGTCGGCTTGCCGGTATAAAGCGGCGGCTTGATCCAGCCTTCCCAGGCCGGGCCGGCGGCGACCGCCGCGCCACCGGGCAGGGGCGAGAAGCCCGCGACCTGCCAGATCGAGCCGAAGCCAAGCGCAAGGATAAGACCCAGAAGCGCGACATAGCGCAGCGCAAAAGGGTCCTGCCGCGACAGTCGCAGGTCCGGTTCCACCGCCTTCGCCTTGGCCGCGCGGTCGGCCATCCGGGCCTGGTGGGCCTGCCAGATCTGCGTCGACTCGGGGTCGTCCACCCCGATTGCCTGCCGGTCGCGCAGCGCCGCGATGGGCCGGCCGGGCAGGCGGCTGTCGAGCCGGTCAAGGACCTCGTCCAGCGTGGGAATGCGGAACCGTCCGAGCCCGGTCCAGAGCCCCCCGACGAACACCGCGATCCCGGCCAGAAGCCCGGCCCAGGCGATTTCCACCGGCACGTAATCCTGAAGCCGGAACGCGGCGACGGCGACCAGCGCGAAGACGACGGTCCAGAGCGGCCAGAAGCTGCGCACGATCCGTTCCGCCAGCAGCCCGAGCCATGTCAGGCGGATCGGCCACCGCAGGCGGTCGAGCGGGCCTTCCGGACTCCGAGTTCTCCGCTTCATGGGTCCTTTCCGGCCGGGTCCGGTCGGGCCGGGCCTAGAGCCAATCGGGAATGACGTCGCGCTTCACCAGATCGATATAGGACGGTCGCGGACGGATTACAGCATGGTGATCGCCGCGAACCAAGACCTCTGGCACCAATGGGCGGGAATTGTATTCCGACGCCATCACCGCGCCATAGGCCCCGGCCGAGCGGAACGCGACCAGATCGCCCGGCTGCATCGGCGCAAGGTCGCGGCCCTTGGCGAAGGTATCGCCCGTCTCGCAGATCGGCCCCACCACGTCGTAGCGCTGCTGTTCGACGCCCACCGGCGGCTCGACCACGGGCACGATATCGTGATGCGCGTCATACATCGCCGGGCGGACCAGGTCGTTCATCGCGGCGTCAAGGATCAGGAAGTCGCGCTCTTCCCCCGATTTGACGTAGATGACCGACGAGACGAGGATGCCCGCGTTGCCCGAGATCAGGCGGCCGGGCTCGATCTCGATCTCGCAGCCCAGATCGCCCACCGTGCGCTTGATCATGGCGCCGTAGTCGCTTGGCAGGGGCGGGGTCTCGTTGCTTTGCGTGTAGGGAATGCCCAGCCCGCCGCCAAGGTCGAGGCGGCGGATGTCATGGCCTTCGGCACGCAGTTGGCGGGTGAGGTCGGCGACCTTGGCGAAGGCCTGCTCGAACGGGGCGAGGTCGGTCAGCTGGCTGCCGATATGGACGTCGATGCCCACGACCTCGATTCCCGGCAGGCGGGCGGCCTCGGCATAGACGGCGCTTGCGCGGCTGATCGGGATGCCGAACTTGTTTTCCTTCTTGCCGGTCGCGATCTTGGCATGGGTCTTGGCGTCCACGTCCGGGTTCACGCGCAGCGTGATCGGCGCACGCAGGCCCATCGCGGCCGCGACCTCGGACAGCGCGATCAGCTCCGGCTCGCTTTCCACGTTGAACTGGCGGATACCGCCTTCAAGCGCCATCCGCATCTCGTCACGCGTCTTGCCAACGCCGGAAAAGACGATGCGGTCCCCCGGCACACCGGCCGCCTTGGCGCGCAGGTATTCGCCGATGGAAACCACGTCCATCCCGGCGCCCAGATCGCCCAGGAGCTTCAGAACGGCCACGTTCGACAGCGACTTGATCGCAAAGCACACCAGATGCGGCAGGGGGCTCAGCGCCTCCCGGAACAGCGTGAAATGCCGCGTCAGCGTCTGCGCCGAGTAGCAATAGAACGGCGTGCCCACGGCGGCCGCGATCTCGGCCACCGGAACGTCCTCGGCGTGAAGCGCGCCGTGCTTGTAAACGAAGTGATCCATGGGGCGGTCTTAGCAGAAGCGTGGATCGTTGCAATTCTTCCCGAGGCGGTCGCCGATGAATTCACATGCGGCCGTCCCGCAGGGTCAGAAGGTGCCCGAGATCCCGTATTCCGCCGACCCGCTGAGCGTGATCGCCGCATTCGGGCGTGTGCCGTTGGGTGCGGTGGGCGGGCCATCCGCGCCGCAGGCGGACAGCGCCAGAAGGGCGATCAGCAGCGCCATGGCCCTCATCCCAGGATCTCCCGCCAGCGGGCGATCTGGGCGCGCACCTGCGCGGGCGCCGTGCCGCCGTAGGACATGCGGCTGGCCACCGAATTGTCCACGCCAAGGACGGTGAAGACCGCGTCGGTGATCCCGGGATGCACGGATTGCATGTCCTGCAAGGTCAGGTCGGGCAGGTCGCAGCCCTTCTTCTCGGCCAGCGCGACAAGGCTGCCGGTGACGTGATGCGCCTCGCGGAAGGGCAGGCCAAGCGTGCGCACCAGCCAGTCGGCAAGGTCGGTGGCGGTCGAAAAGCCCGAGGCGGCGGCGGTCCGCAGCACGGCGACGTTCGCGGTCATGTCCTTGACCATGCCCGTCATGGCGGCAAGGCTCAGCATCAGCGTGTCGGCGGCGTCGAAGACCTGTTCCTTGTCTTCCTGCATGTCCTTGGAATAGGTGAGCGGAAGGCCCTTCATCATGGTGAACAGCGCCACCGTCGCCCCAAGGATGCGGGCGATCTTGGCGCGCAGCAGTTCTGCCGCGTCCGGGTTGCGCTTCTGCGGCATGATCGACGAGCCGGTCGAGAAACGGTCCGACAGCCGCACGAAGCGGAACTGGGCCGACGACCAGATCACCAGTTCCTCGGCGAAGCGCGACAGGTGCATGGCGCAGATCGACGCGGCCGACAGGAACTCCAGCGCGAAGTCGCGGTCCGCCACGGCATCCAGGCTGTTGGCGGCAGGCCGGTCGAAGCCAAGCGCCGCGGCCGTCATGTGACGGTCGATGGGAAAGGACGTGCCGGCCAGCGCCGCCGCACCCAGCGGGCATTCGTTCATCCGGTTCCGGGCATCGCGAAAACGCGCGGCGTCCCGGCCGAGCATCTCGACATAGGCCATCATGTGGTGGCCCCAGGTCACCGGCTGGGCGGTCTGCAGATGGGTGAAGCCGGGCATCACCCAGTCCGCGCCCTGTTCGGCCTGCGCGAGAAAGGCGCGTTGCAGCGCCTCGATCCCCTCGATGGCGGCGTCGGTCTGGTCGCGGACCCACAGCCGGAAATCGGTCGCCACCTGATCGTTGCGGCTGCGCGCGGTGTGCAGGCGCCCGGCCGGTTCCCCGATGATCTCCTTCAGCCGCGACTCGACGTTCATGTGGATGTCTTCCAGCGCGGTCGAGAAGGGGAAATCGCCCGTTTCAATCTCTGACAACACCGTGAGAAGCCCTTCCCGGATCGCCTCGGCGTCGCTAGTGCTAATGACGCCCTGCGCCGCAAGCATCGCGGCATGGGCGCGCGAGCCAGCGATGTCCTGTGCGTAAAGCCGCTTGTCGAACCCGATCGAGGCATTAATTGCCTCCATGATCGCGTCTGGCCCGGCGGCGAAGCGCCCGCCCCACATCGCGTTCGCAGTCTGGGGTTTGGTCGCGGGTTGGTCGGTCATCGTCTGGCCCTTCCGGAGGGAAAATGCGTCATCTTCGTTCCGCCGTGCTATACGCGGCCCTTGCGCTCGGTGCAAATGCCGCGCTTGCCGATGCGGCCACGGTCGATACGACGGCGCTGAAGGCGCTGGCCACGGGCAGCATGGAAAAGCTGTCCTTCACCTCCCGGCCGATGGCGTTGCCCGATCTCGCCGTGCTCGATGCCGCCGGGACCGAGCATCATCTGTCGGACTATCGCGGCAAGTATGTCGTGCTGAATTTCTGGGCCACATGGTGCGCGCCCTGCCGCAAGGAGATGCCGGCGCTCGACCGGTTGCAGGCCGAGCTTGGGGGCGACCGGCTCGCGGTGGTGCCCGTGGGCTCGCTGCGCACCACGGCGGCCAGCGCGCAGAAGTTCTTCGACCGCGAGAACGTCACGCATCTTCCGGTGCTGATCGACCCCGACGCCCGGCTGGCGCGGGCGCTCGGGATCATGGGGCTGCCGATGACGCTGATCCTTGATCCCGAGGGGCGAGAGATTGCGCGCCTGATCGGCGAGGCCGACTGGGACAGCCCGAGCGCGAAGGCCATCCTGTCGAAGCTGATCTCCGGCTGATCAGGCCGCGGCCAGACGCCCGCGTTCGGCCAGCGCCAGCCCCGACAGCACGAGGGCGAGCCCCGCAAGGTGATAGGCCATCAGCCCTTCGCGCAGGATCAGCACCGACAGCACCGCGCCGAAGACCGGGACGAGGTTGATGAACAGCCCCGCCCGGTTCGCCCCGATCAGGCCTGCGCCGGCGATGAAACTTGCCTGCGCGACAAGGCCGGGGAAGAAGCCGGTGAACAGACCAAGCGCCCAGCCCCGCGCGTCGGGCCAGACCGCGGCGCCGCGCGCGGCCTCCCAGCCCAGAAGGGGAAGCGAGACGACGAAGGCCGCCCCCGAGATCCCCGCCATGAAGCTGAGCCAGTGGACCGAGGGCTTCCAGCGCAGCGCGACCGTGTAGCCGCCGTAGCACAGGATCGCCAGCAGCATCAGCGCGTCCCCCCTGTTGACGCGCAGCGCCATCAGGGCGGCAAGGCTGCCATGCGCCGCCGTCACCAGAACGCCCACCAACGTGACGGCAAAGCCCGCGATCTGCGCCCCGCTCACCGGGGTTCGGAACAGTGCGAAGCTCAGTCCGAAGACGACCAGCGGAATCCCCGCCTGAATGATGACGAGGTTGATCGCGGTGGTGTAATGCGCCGCGGTGTAGAAGATGCCGTTGAAGAGCGCGAAGCCGATTGTGCCGTAGCCGGCCACCAGCACCCGGTTGCGCCACAACTCGGCAAGGTCGCGGCGCAGGTGCGGAAGCGCGAGAAGCGTCGCCGCGACAAAGCAGATCGCCCATCGCATCGACGTGAGCACCATCGGGCTGACATGGCCGACCGCAAGCCGCCCGGCGACCGCATTGGCGCCCCAGCAGAGGGTGGTCAGCGTCAGAAGGGCATAGGCGCGCATCGCCACGGCGGACTCTCCCGTATCGAAATCGGCGCGACGTTAGACCGCCCTGTCTGGAAAGGGAACCGTGCCCGTCTGCGCCTTTGGTCCTAGCCCTTGAGGCCGGCCAGATAGGCCGCGACGGCCTCGCGTTCGGTCTGGGTCAGGCTCTTGGCGATCGGGGACATGACCGGGTCGGCCCGTGCGCCCGATGCGAAGGCATCCAGCGCCGATTTCAGATAGGACGCGCTTTGGGCGGCGAGGTTCGGCGTGATGGCGGGATCGGTCATCCGCATGCCCCCGCCCATCATGCCCCCGCCCATCATCCGGCCCATGACGCCGCCCAGCAGGCCCCCGGCCGTGTGGCAGCTCGCGCAGGGCGGGTGACCCTGCCCGCGCGCGGTGAAGACGATCTTGCCGGCGCGGGCAAGGTCGCTGTCGGCCTTCTTCGGGGTGGCGGGCGTCTGGCGTGCGAAATACGCCGCAATCGCCGTCACCTGATCCGGTCCAAGCGCCGTGGCGAAGGGCTGCATCAGATCGGATGTGCGTGCCCCGCTCTGGAAATCGTGCAGCGCCTTCACGAGATAGCCGGGCTTCTGGCCCGCGAGGTCAGGATACCGGGGATCGGTGGAAACGCCCTTCTCGCCATGGCAGGCGGCGCAGGTGGCAATCGTCGCGGCCAGAGCGTCGCTGACCGCCCCTTGCGCGGCGACCCGATCCGTGGACGCGGGTGCGACGCTTGCCGCGATGGCGGCACCGGAGAACAGCGCAAAAGTCACCGCGAGCGCGGCCCCATGGCCTCTGAGCAGCCTCATCCGGCATCCTTTCATTTGGCGGGATTGACGCGCGCCGCAGGGGGAAGGTCAAGCCCCCCGGCGTCAGCTTTTGCCGCGCTCGCCCACGTTTTCACGAAAGGCGACCTCGAACGTGGCCTGCTTTGCGGCGTCCGCCTCGGTCTGATTGGCCGCCTTCCACGTCTCGTAAGGCATGCCGTAGAAGATTTCCCGCGCCTCGTCCTTGGTCATGTCGATGCCGCGGGCGTTGGCGGCCTCCTGATACCAGCGGCTCAGGCAGTTGCGGCAGAAGCCGGCGAGGTTCATCAGGTCGATGTTCTGAACCTCGGGCCGCTTGACCATCAGGTGATCCCGAAGCGCCCGGAAGGCCGCGGCCTCCAGTTCGGTCTGCGTTGCCTTGTCCATCATCGCCTCCGTCAGTCGATCAGCCCGGCCGCCCGGGCGCCGTCGAGGATCGTATCGGCCCGGTGATGGGCCTGAACGCCCGCGGCCGGGGCCATGTCGGGAATGTGGACCACGACCATGCCGGCCGCAAGGGCGGCGGTCACGCCGGCGGCGCTGTCCTCGAAGGCAAGGCAGCGGCCGGGCGCGACGCCAAGGCTGTCGGCGGCCGCCAGATAGACGTCGGGGGCGGGCTTCGCCGCCGGCACGGAGTCGCAGCCAAGGATGTGACGGTCTGCGAAATGTCGGCCAAGCCCCGCGGCGGCCACCTTTTCCCGGGCGCTGGCGGTGCGGCTGTTGGTGGCGATTGCCTTCGGCAGATAGGCCACGCGGTCCAGCAGCGTCTCGACCCCCGGCATGGTGGGCACGCCGGTCGCAAAGGCCCGCTCGGCCGCGCCATGCCAGACCTTCGAGAAAGCCGCCTCGTCGAAGCCGGTGCCGATATGCGCCCTGAGGCGGGCGTAGCCGACGCTTGCGTCGATGCCCACGAGCGAGGTCAGGAAGGATCGCTCCACCTCGTAGCCAAGCTCGGCCAGAACCTCGGCCCCGGCCTCCATCAGCCGCCGTTCCGTGTCGATCAGCGTCCCGTCGAGGTCGAAGATGACCGCCGCATAGGGTGTCATCGGGTCACCTCGGCCAGCGCCGCGTGCAACAGGGGCACAAGGCGGTCCGCCCAGGCGGCCTGCGCCTCTGGCGTTCCGATCAGGTCGTTGCGCAGCTCGATCAGCGTGTTGTGACGGCCCGGGCGCAGCGCATGGCGGTCGATGGAGTCGCCCGGCAGGTGGCCAAGGTAGGGCTGGTTGTCGCCCACGCACAGATCGCCCTCGGACTGAAGCTGCGCGATCAGCGCCCGCGAGAGGCGGCTGTCGAGGTGCGAATGCAGCACGCCCACCTGCCATGGGCGCGGGCTGCGGCCTTTCAGGCAGGGGGTGAAGCTGTGGATGGCAAGGATCACCGTGTCCGCGCGCCGCTGCGCCAGCCGTTCCAGCGCCTCGTGATAGGGGCGGTAAAGCGCGGCCTTGCGCCGTTCGATGTCGCCCGGATCGGCCCGGCGGTTGGCCGGGATGATCGTGCCGTCGTAAAGCCGCATGACCAGCGTGGGATCGTCCTCGCCGCGGTTCGGGTCGATCACGAGGCGCGAGAAATCCGACAGGATCGCCGTCGCCCCAAGCCGGTCGGCCAGCGCACGCGTCAGCCCCGCGGCGCCCACGTCATAGGCGATGTGGCGGGCCATGTCCTCGGGCGCGATCCCGAGGTTGCCGCCCGCCACCCAGTCGGGCACCCGGTTCGTCGCGTGGTCGCAGGTCACGAGCCAGCGCGACTCGCGCTGTTCGCCGTGAATCTCAAAGGCGCGTTCCGTCATCTCTTCTTCACCTGTCCGTGTGACACGGGGTTTAGACCGGGACGCGGGAAAGCGCCAGTTGCCCGCCGCGGCGATTTCGGCCATAGAGGGCGCGGCCCACCGACGACACATGACCCTGACCGAAGGACAAGGCAGATGAGACGCCTGCGCAATGTGAAGATCGTGGCCACCCTGGGCCCGGCCTCCAGCGATTACGAAACCATCCGTGCGCTTTTCGAAGCGGGCGCCGACGTGTTCCGGCTGAACATGAGCCATGGCACCCATGACGACATCGCCGCCCGGCATGCGATCATCCGCAAGGTGGAAGAAGACACCGGCCGCCCGATCGCGATCCTGGCCGACCTTCAGGGGCCGAAGCTCCGCGTCGGCACGTTCGACGGGCCCCACGATCTGGAAGAGGGGCAGGCCTTCCGCCTCGACCTCGACCCGGCCGAGGGGGATGCGACGCGCGTCTGCCTGCCGCACAAGGAAATCTTTGCCGCCCTCGAACCCGGTGCCTCGCTTCTGGTCAATGACGGCAAGATCCGTCTGAAGGTCGAGAAATGCGGCCCCGATTTCGCCGACTGCACCGTGGTGGTCGGCGGCACGATCTCGAACCGCAAGGGCGTGAACGTGCCCGACGTGGTGCTGCCGCTGGCCGCGCTGTCGGAAAAGGACCGTGCCGACCTCGAATTCGCCTGCGAGCTGGGCGTGGACTGGCTCGCCCTGTCCTTCGTGCAGCGTCCCGAAGACGTGATCGAAGCGCGCGACCTTGCCCGGGGCCGTGCCTCGATCCTGTCCAAGATCGAAAAGCCGGCCGCCGTGAAGGCCTTTGCCGAAATCCTCACGGTGTCGGACGGCATCATGGTGGCGCGGGGCGATCTGGGGGTCGAACTGCCGGTGCAGGCCGTGCCCCCGATCCAGAAGCGGCTCGTGCGCGCCTGCCGGTCTGCGGCCAAGCCCGTGATCGTGGCGACCCAGATGCTTGAATCGATGATCGAAAGCCCGGTTCCCACGCGGGCCGAGGTCTCGGACGTTGCCACCGCGATCTACGAGGGCGCGGATGCGGTGATGCTGTCGGCGGAGTCCGCGGCCGGCAAATATCCGATCGAAGCGGTCCGGACGATGAACAACGTGGCGATCTCGGTCGAAAGCGATCCGACCTACCGCGAAGTCATCGAAAGCTCGCGCCGGGCCGATCGCAACACCGTGGCCGATGCCATCGTCGCCGCCGCCCGCGAGGTGGCCGAGACGATGAAGGTCAAGGCGATCTCCTGCTTCAGCCAGTCCGGCACGACGGTGACGCTGGTGGCCCGCGAACGTCCGCGCGCGCCCATCGTCGCGCTGACCCCGCTGGTGCCGACCGCGCGTCGGCTGTGCCTGACCTGGGGCGTGCACTGCGTCATCACGGACGAACAATACCGGTTCAAGGGCGCGGTCATCTCGGCCGTGCGCGCGGTGCTGAAATACGGCTTTGCTGTCGAAACCGACCAGATCGTCGTTCTGGCCGGCGTGCCGTTCAACGTGCCGGGCACGACCAACATCCTGCGCGTGGCGCCCTGCGAAGAACGATTGATCTACCGCTCCGAACCTGAATAATGACGCTTAACAGGTTCCGTCGGGAGGCGCGCATGATGCCCGATCTTGCATTTGTCGCAGGGTTCCTCATCGCCTGCCTCTCGGTCCTGAGCTTTCTCAAGGGATATGTCGAAGGCCACCTGTCGCGGGTGGCCTTTGTCATGCTGGCCGCGGGGGTCGTGCTGATCGGCTATGCCGAGGTTCATCACCCCGCGGGCTATAGCGTGTCCGGCATCCCGATGGTCTTCGTCCGGGTCGCGGGGGATTTCATCCGCTGAAGGCGCAGTTTCGTCTTGCGCGTCGCAGGGTGTGCCCCTATACGGCACGCTCTGATAACCGCGCGGCCGGCCAGAGTGGCATGCCGAGTCGTGCGCGAAGCTCGAAGGAGACGAAAATGCCCAAGATGAAGACCAAATCGGCCGCCAAAAAGCGGTTCTCGATGACCGCGACCGGCAAGGTGAAGGCTGGCGCCGCCGGCAAGCGCCACGGGATGATCAAGCGCACCCCGAAGTTCATCCGCGACAGCGCGGGCACGATGATCCTTTGCGAAAGCGATGCAAAGATCGTCAAGAAATACATGCCCTACGCCCGCTGAGGAGAGTGAACAATGGCACGCGTCAAATCCGGCAAGGTTACTCACGCCGCTCACAAGAAGGTCCTCGACGCCGCGAAGGGCTATTACGGCAACCGCAGCCGTAACTTCCGCACCGCGACCCAGGCTGTCGACAAGGCCAACCAATACGCCACCCGCGACCGCAAGGCCCGCAAGCGCAACTTCCGCGCCCTGTGGATCCAGCGCATCAACGCGGGCTGCCGCGCGATCGACCCCGCGCTGACCTACTCGCGTTTCATCAACGCGCTGTCGAAGGCCGGCATCGAGGTGGACCGCAAGGTTCTTGCCGATCTCGCGGTGAACGAACCGGAAGCCTTCGGCGCCATCGTCGCCAAGGCGCAGGCCGCGATCGCCGCCTGATCCGGCACCGGAAGACTTGAAAAGCCCCGCGCATGGCGCGGGGCTTTTTCGTTTCGGGGTGGCCCTTGCCGTCACTCCTTCTCCGGCACGGGCACGTTGAAGCCGTTCAGCGTGACCGACACGAGGCAATAGAGCCCGACGAGATAGATCAACTCGTTCGCGCCGTGCTGGCCGAAGGTCCTGACCGCCCTGTCATAGGTCGGCCGGGGCAGGACGCCCCCCGACAGCAGCGCCTGCGTCACGTCGTAGGCGGCCTCTTCCTCGGTCGTCAGATCGGCGGGTTTCACCCCGGCGCACAGCGTGGACAGGCGGGTGTCGCTCATGCCCTCCTTCTCGGCCACGGCGACATGGGCGTAGATTTCGTAACTCGCATTGAAATGGGCGCCGGTGCACAGGATGGCGATCTGGCGGGCGTTGTCGGGCAGGCTGGCCTTCATCGACATCGCCTTGGTCAGATCCCAGATCGCCTTGCCGATGCGTGGCTCGTGCAGCCATGGGTTCCATGGGCCCATCAGGGCGCCGTTGTCTGCGATGGCTTCGAAGGCGTTGAACGTCTCGCCGATGCCGGTCTTCATGTCCTCGTAAAGCGGCTTTTGCGCCGCGCTCAGGTCCTTTGGGTCGATCAAGGGCAGTCGCATGGTCGTTCCTTTCCTGTTTCTGCGGTGCAGCAGACGTGGGGCTTGCGGACTGTCCCCGCCAGCGCACGGCGCTTCATGATCCGGTGTTCCGGCGTGAACGGCGCTGCCACGGCAGGCCCATCGCCCCGCGCCGCTTGCATTCCCGCGGGGGCGCGGCTAGCAAGGCCGCGCAATTGCCGGAGGCCCCCATGGACGGACTGGACACGCTCAAGGCCACCTATCTTGGCCGCATCAGTGAGGCAGGCGACGAAGCCGCGCTGGAAGAGGTGCGCCTTGCCGCCCTTGGCAAGAAGGGCGAGATCAGCCTGAAGATGCGCGAACTGGGCACGATGAGCCCGGAGGCGCGTCAGGTGGCCGGCCCCGCGCTGAACGCCCTGAAGGACGAGATCGACGCGGCGCTTCGGGCCAAACGGGCCGCGCTGGCCGATGCCGCGCTGAACGAACGGCTGAAGGCCGAATGGCTGGACGTGACCCTGCCCGGCCGGCCCCGCCCCGCGGGCACGATCCATCCCGTCAGCCAGGTGATGGACGAGCTGACCGCGATCTTTGCCGACATGGGCTTTGCCGTGGCCGAGGGACCGCAGATCGAAAGCGACTGGTACAATTTCGACGCGCTCAACATCCCGCCCGAGCATCCGGCCCGGCAAGAACATGACACGTTCTTCATGGCCCGCGCGGAAGGCGATGACCGTCCGCCGCATGTGTTGCGCACCCATACCTCGCCCGTCCAGATCCGGGCGATGATGGACAAGGGTGCGCCGATCCGGGTGATCGCGCCGGGTCGCGTCTATCGCATGGACATGGACCAGACCCACGCGCCGATGTTCCATCAGGTGGAAGGGCTGGCCATCGACAAGGATCTGTCGATGGCGAACCTGAAATGGGTGCTGGAAGAGTTCTGCCGCGCCTTCTTCGAGGTGCCGCATGTCGATCTGCGCTTCCGCGCGAGCCACTTCCCCTTCACGGAACCCTCGGCCGAAGTCGATATCCGCTGCTCATGGGAGGGCGGTCAGCTCAAGATCGGCGAGGGCGACAGCTGGATGGAAATCCTTGGCTCGGGCATGGTGCATCCCAAGGTGCTGAAAGCCGCCGGAGTGGACCCGGACCAGTGGCAGGGCTTCGCCTTCGGCATGGGGATCGACCGGATCGCGATGCTGAAATACGGCATCCCCGACCTGCGCGCCTTCTTCGACAGCGACCTTCGCTGGCTGCGGCACTACGGCTTTGCCAGCCTCGATCTTCCGACGCTGCACGGCGGATTGAGCCGCTAGGCACCGTTCCTCAGGGATCGAGGTGGATCGACGCGTTTTGCGCGGTCGATGTCATGTGGCGATGGCCCGTCAGCACGACGAGCGCCACAGTCGCGAAGAGGATCGCGCGGACAAGGTTGACCTTGAGCGGTCTGCGATCGGCAGGGGCGTTGAGCATTCTTTCCATGCCGATTGGGTAGGGGCGAAATCGCTCAAGAATGTGGCAAACGGCCCCGGGCTTCGTGAACTGACCGTTTCCAGAAAGCGTCATCCAGACCGCTGCCGCGCGGGCCTTTCCCTCGGACGGGCTTTGCGCTAAGGCGCAGGCAGCACATACCGGGGGCATTGCCATGAAATTCACGCTGTCCTGGCTCAAGGACCACCTCGAGACCGAGGCGTCGCTGGACGACATTCTCTATGCGCTGACCGATCTCGGGCTGGAGGTCGAGGAGGTCGTGGACCCGGCCGCACGGCTTGGCGCTTTCCGCATTTGCCGCGTGATCGAGGCGGTGCAGCATCCGAATGCCGACCGTCTGCGCGTCTGCCGGGTCGAGACCTTCCCCGAAGGCCCGGGCGGCAGGTCGGAAGAGGTGCAGGTGGTCTGCGGCGCGCCGAATGCGCGCACGGGCCTCGTGGGGGTTTTCGCGCCGACGGGCACCCATGTGCCGGGCACCGGCGTTGACCTTGCGCCGGGCGTGATCCGGGGCGTGGAAAGCAACGGGATGCTCTGCTCGGAACGCGAGCTGGAGATTTCGGACGACCACAACGGCATCATCGACCTGCCCGCTGACGCGCCGCTTGGCGCGCGCTTCATCGATTATCGCGGCCTGAACGACCCGATGATCTACATCAAGATCACACCGAACCGCCCCGATGCCTTGGGCGTGCGCGGCGTGGCGCGCGATCTTGCGGCCCGGGGGCTGGGGCGGCTCAAGCCGCTCATGATCGAGCCTGTCGCGGGCAGCTTCCCCTCTCCGGTCTCGGTCGCCATCGACCCCGCGCTGAAGGAAAAGGGTTGCCCGCTTTTTGCCGGGCGCGTGATCCGGGGGGTGAAGAACGGCCCCTCGCCCGCATGGCTTCAGGCGCGGCTTAAGGCCATCGGGCTGCGGCCGATCTCGGCGCTGGTGGACATCACCAACTTCTTCACCTTCGACCAGAACCGCCCGCTGCACGTCTTCGACGTGGCAAAGGTCAAGGGCGGGCTGCGCATCCATCCCGCGAAGGGCGGGGAAGAGTTGCTGGCGCTGGACGGCAAGACCTACCGCTTTGCCCCCGGCATGATGGTGATCTCGGACGACCATGGTCCGGAATCCATCGCCGGCATCATGGGCGGCGAGCTGTCGGGCTGCACCGAAGAGACCGTCGATGTCTTCCTTGAATCCGCCTACTGGGACCCGATCACCATCGCCACCACGGGCCGGGCGCTGAAGATCAATTCGGACGCCCGCTACCGGTTCGAACGGGGCGTGGACCCGGCCTTCACCCTGCCGGGGCTAGAAGCCGCGACGCGGATGATCCTTGATCTCTGCGGCGGCGATGCGTCCGAGGTCGTGATGGACGGCGCCGTGCCGGACACGCGGCGGGCCTACCGGCTGGACCCCGCGC
Organism: Paracoccaceae bacterium; assembly: GCA_028875855.1. GTDB lineage: Bacteria > Pseudomonadota > Alphaproteobacteria > Rhodobacterales > Rhodobacteraceae > Solirhodobacter. Next base: position 41,761 of record JAGWVA010000015.1, on the reverse strand, counting down.
GGGTGCAATCGCTTGTCGGCATGGATATCCCGGCCGATGACCAGCGCGCCACGCTGACGGCGCTTGGCTTCGCGCTGGAAGGCGACATGGCGGTGCCGCCGAGCTGGCGCCCCGACGTGCTGGGCGAGGCCGACCTTGTGGAGGAGGTGGCGCGCGTCGCCTCGCTCACGAAGCTGGTGGGCAAGCCGATGGCGCGGATGCAGGCCGGTGTGCCGCAGCCGATCCTGACGCCGGTGCAGGTGCGCGAAAAGGCGGCGCGGCGGACGCTGGCGGCGCTTGGCTACAACGAATGCGTCACCTACAGCTTCATCGATCAGGCGGCCGCGGCCCTGTTCGGCGGCGGGCAAGAGGCGCTGCGGCTGGAAAACCCGATCTCGTCCGAGATGACGCATATGCGCCCGGACCTTTTGCCGGGGCTGCTGCAAGCCGCCGCCCGCAATCAGGCCCGCGGCTTCATGGATATGGCGCTGTTCGAGGTGGGGCCCGTCTTCACCGGCGGCGAGCCGGGCGAGCAGGCACTGCACGCGACCGGCCTGCTGGTCGGCGCCACGGCCCCCCGCGATCCCTTCGGCTCGCGCCGCCCCGCGGACGTGTTCGATGCCAAGGCGGATGTCGAGGCGGTTCTGGCCGCACTTGGCGCGCCTGCCAAGGTGCAAATCGACCGCAAGGTGCCCGGCTGGTGGCATCCGGGCCGGTCGGGGCAGATGCGTCTTGGGCCGAACCTTCTCGCCACCTATGGCGAGGTTCACCCGAAGGTGCTTCAGGCGCTTGACGTGAAGGGGCCCGCGGTCGCCTTCAGCGTGATGGTCGCCAATATCCCGCTGCCCAAGGTCAAGACGCCGACCCGGCCCGCGCTCGCGATCTCGGCCCTGCAGGCGGTTGAGCGGGATTTCGCCTTTGTCGTCGATGACCATGTCGAGGCGCTGACGCTGGTGAATGCCGCGCAGGGCGCGGACAAGGCGCTGATCGAGCGGGTGTCGGTCTTCGACCAGTTCACCGGCCCGAAAGCCGAGGCGCAGATGGGGGCGGGCAAGAAGTCGCTGGCCATCTCGGTGCGCTTGCAGCCCAAGGCGAAGACGCTGACCGACGAGGAAATCGAGGCCGTCAGCGCCAGGATCGTGGAAAAGGTCGCCAAGGCGACCGGCGGAACCCTGCGCAGCTAGCGCGATCCCCTATCGCACATCCCCTTTGGCGTGGCACAATGGTGGCGCCAAAGGGGGCCGCGATGTTTTCCGATCGCACACAGGCCGGGGGCCTTCTGGCGGACCGGCTTGCCATCGAACACTTGCCCAATGCCGTCGTGCTGGCGTTGCCGCGCGGCGGCGTGCCCGTCGCGGTCGAGGTCGCGCGGCGGCTGAAGGCGCCGCTGGACCTGATCCTGGTGCGCAAGATCGGCATGCCGGGGCAGCCGGAATATGCCGCGGGTGCCGTGGCCGGAAGCGAGGAGGGCGGGGTGGTCTGGAACGCCCGCGCGCTTCACGCCGCGAACCTCGCGCCTTCGGATTTCGACCGAAGCCTTGCCGCCGAACGCGCTGTCAATGCAGAGCGACGGGCGCTTTATCTTGGCGACCGCGCACCCGTCGATCTGCACGGCAAGACGGCCGTCGTGGTGGACGATGGCATTGCCACCGGCTCGACCATGCGCGCGGCGCTGCAGGCCATCCGCGCGCGTGGCGCGGTGAAGGTGGTGCTGGCCGTGCCGGTCGCGCCGCCCGAGGCGCTGGAGATGCTCGCGCCGCTGGCCGACCGCCTGATCGCGCTTGAGACGCCCGCCGACTTCTTTGCCGTGGGCGCCTATTACGCGCATTTTCCGCAGGTCAGCGACGCCGAGGTGCGGGAAATGCTGGCGGCCGCCGCGGCCCCGGCCGCGTCCTAGTCCCGCGGGGGGATCGCCAGACCCTTCTGCACCGCCGGCCGGGCCAGGAACCGGGCGAGATAGGCCGGCACATGGGACAGCTCGCTCCAGCCCACGAGGTCGGTCGCGTGATAGACCTCGCGCAGGGACCGCAGCCAGGGGGCAAGCGCGATATCGGCGATGGAATAATCCCCCGCGATCCAGTCGCGCCCGGCCAGCACGCCATCCATGACCCGCAGGAGGCGCGCGGCCTCATCGGCATAGCGCGCCTTGGGGCGGGGGTCCTCGATCTCTTTTCCGGCGAAGTGATGGAAGAAGCCAAGCTGCCCGAACATCGGCCCCACGCCGCCCATCTGGAACATGAGCCACTGGAGCACCTCGTAGCGCTTCGCGCCGCCGGGCAGGAACTTCCCGCTTTTCTCGGCGAGGTAGATCAGGATCGCGCCGGACTCGAACAGGCCCATCGGCTTGCCCTCGGGGCCGTCGGGGTCGATGATCGCGGGGATCTTGTTGTTGGGGTTCAGCGACAGGAATTCGGGCGTCATCTGGTCCTGCCTGCCGAAATCGACCCTGTGCGCCTCATAGGGCAGGCCGGTCTCTTCCAGCATGATCGAGACCTTAACGCCGTTCGGGGTCGGCAGCGAGTAAAGCTGGATCGCGTCCGGGCGGCGGGCAGGCCAGCGCCGGGTAATCGGAAAGGCGGACAGATCGGCCATCGGGGTCCCTTCATTCTGTGACGACGGGCAGGGAAATTTCCCCCGCCGCGGGTGACGGTTTGTCGCACAGCCCTGACCAAAAGGTGATAGCCTTCGGGCGCGTGCGTCGGAGAACGCAGGCTGTCAATAGTCAGTGGGGACATCAATGCTCAAAGAGTTCCGGGATTTCATTTCGCGCGGCAATGTGATGGACATGGCCGTCGGTATCATCGTTGGCGCGGCGTTCACGGCGATCGTGACCTCGCTGGTGAAGGATCTCATCAACCCGATCATCGGTCTGTTTCTTGGGGGAATGGACTTCTCGAGCCTTTACGTGGTGCTCAGCGGCAAGGTGCCGGAGGGCGCCAGCCTGAAGGATGCGCTTGGCACCGGGGCCGCCGTTTTCGCCTACGGCTCGTTCCTGTCGGCGGTCATCAACTTCCTGATCATCGCCTTTGTCGTCTTCCTTCTGGTGAAGGGTGTGAACGCGGTCAAGGATGCGGCCTCGAAGAAGGCCGAGCCCGCGCCCGAGGCCCCCAAGGGCCCGTCGCAGGAAGACCTGCTGGCCGAGATCCGCGACCTGCTGAAGGCGCGCTGACGGTCGCAAACGAAAACGGCCGCCCGGGAAGGGCGGCCGATCGGTCTTGGGGCGCGCGCGCGTTCAGGCGGCGAGGGCGGCCTTTGCCTCGATCACCGGCAGACGAAGGGCCGTGCCCACCGCGCCATAGGTCAATTGACCGGCGTGGACGTTCAGCCCGTTCAGCAGGTGCGGATCGTCCGCGCAGGCCTGCCGCCAGCCCTTGTCGGCCAGCGCCAGCATGAAGGGCATCGTCGCATTGCCAAGCGCCAGCGTGGAGGTGCGCGCCACCGCGCCCGGCATGTTGGCCACGCAATAGTGCATGATCCCGTCCACCTCGTAGATCGGGTCCTGGTGGGTCGTCGCGCGGCTCGTCTCGAAGCAGCCGCCCTGATCGATCGCCACATCGACGATGGCCGCGCCGGGTTTCATCGTCGAAAGCTGCGCCCGGGTAACCAGCTTGGGCGCCGCCGCGCCGGGGATCAGCACCGCGCCGATGACCATGTCGGCCTCGGCCACCAGTTCGGCGGTGTTGGAGGCGCTGGCATAGACCGTCTTGAAGTCGCGGCCGTAGATGTCGTCGAGATAGCGCATCCGCGTCAGCGAGCGGTCGAGCACGGTCACGTCCGCGCCCATCCCGGCGGCGACGCGCGCCGCATGGGTTCCGACGACGCCGCCGCCGATCACCACGACCTTCGCGGGGGCCACGCCCGGCACGCCGCCCAACAGCACGCCGCGCCCGCCGTTGGCCTTTTGCAGGGTCCAGGCACCGACCTGAGGCGCCAGCTTGCCCGCCACTTCCGACATCGGCGCCAGCAGGGGCAGGCCGCCGTTGCGGTCGGTCACCGTCTCATAGGCGATGCAGGTCGCGCCCGAGGCCAGCAGGTCCTTCGTCTGCTCGGGATCGGGGGCAAGATGAAGATAGGTGAACAGCACCTGCCCCTCGCGCAGCCGCTTGCGTTCGATGGCTTGGGGTTCCTTCACCTTCACGATCATCTCGGCGGTGGCGAAGACCTCTTCCGCACTCGGCAGGATCTTCGCGCCGACGGCCTGATAATCGGCATCGGTGAAGCCGGCGCCGAGGCCGGCGTTGGTCTCGATCAGGACCTCGTGCCCATGGGCAACCGCCTCATGCGCGGCCTGGGGCGTCATGCCCACGCGGAATTCCTGCGGCTTGATCTCTTTCGGGCATCCGATCTTCATGGCATTTCCTCCCGTGCCTGAACTGCCGATATTTTAGGCAGGCCGTGGCGCAATTGCTTTGAAAAGACGGGTGGTGAAAGGCGGCATTTGCGGTAGAGTATTCGATAAATCTTACCGAACTTCGAAGAAACTGGCGCAATCATGGAACCTGACGCGATAGACCGCCGCATCCTGACGGCCCTGCAAAGGGCGGGCCGGATGACGAATGCGGAACTGGCGGAGCGGATCAACCTGTCGCCCTCGGCGTGCCACCGGCGCGTGCAGCGGCTGGAGGCACAGGGCTTCATCCGCGACTACGTGGCCTTGCTGGACGAACGGAAGATGGGCCGCCCCACGACGGTCTTCGTCGAGATCACCTTGCAGGGGCAGGCCGAGGAATTGCTGGACGCTTTCGAGAAAAGCGTGAAACGCATCCCTGACGTGCTGGAATGCCACCTGATGGCAGGAACGGCGGATTATCTGCTCAAGATCGTGGCCGAGGATACCGAGGATTTCGCCCGCATCCACCGCCAGCACCTTGCCAAGCTGCCGGGCGTGGCGCAGATGCATTCGTCCTTCGCGCTGCGGACCGTGTTCAGGACAACGGCGATCCCGGTCTGACCGAGGGGTCCGGGCCCGTTCGACCCGGTGTGTTCGCCGTCGATGTCCCCGGCACGATTGATCGCGCGCCGGGGCAGGGATGGGCCCCGAAGGGCGGGACGATCAACGACGGTTGTGGTCGTCGTCCTCATCCTCGTCGTCATCGCCATGCGGCAGGTTGAAGAAGCTGTCCGCGTCCGAGTAATCGGCGGCGGTCTCTTCCTTTTCTTCCATGCCCGACAGGGTGAAGTTCTCGAGGCCGGCGATGGCCGAGGGCAGCTTCGGCTCGGGCGCCATGCCCAGCGATTGCTCGGTCGAGACCAGCTTGCGACGCTCGTCATCGCTCATCACCGCGCCTTCCGAGGCGCGCTTGCGTGCGGCCTGCTGCACGGCGGTGTCCAGTTCGGACTGGCGGCACAGCCCAAGCGCCACCGGGTCGATGGGCTGGATATTGGCGATGTTCCAGTGCGTGCGCTCGCGGATCGACTGGATCGTCGGCTTCGTCGTGCCGACGAGCTTGCCGATCTGGCCGTCCGACAGTTCCGGGTGGAACTTCACCAGCCACAGGATCGCGGCGGGGCGGTCCTGACGCTTGGACAGGGGGGTGTAACGCGGGCCGCGGCGCTTTTCCTCGCCCACGGCGGCGGCGTTGAACTTCAGCTTCAGCCGGTAGGCGGGGTCTTTCTCGCCGCGCTCGATCTCGATCGGGTCCAGCTGGTTGTTGGCGATGGGGTCGAAGCCCTTGACGCCCGTGGCCACGTCGCCGTCGGCAATCCCCTGAACTTCCAGCTCATGCAATCCGCAGAAAGCGGCGATCTGTCCAAAGGTCAGCGTCGTGTTGTCCACGAGCCAGACCGCCGTCGCCTTTGCCATCAGGGGCTTGTTCATCGGAGACACTCCTTTACAAATCTCACCCGAGCCGGGAAAACGGCTGCGGCGGCTGCCGCGGTTCCACGTTTTCGGGAAATTACGCGCGTATATAGTCTTGTTGGTGTGCGGAGGAAAGAGGAAATGCGTCGTATTGCCCTTCTGGCGTTGGTTGCGCTGGGTCTTGCCCCTTCGGCAGAGGCCCGTGGCGTGCCCGGACAGTTCGACTATTACGTCCTCTCGCTCAGCTGGTCGGCGGGATGGTGCGCCCTGACGGGCGATGCGCGCCGCGATCCGCAATGCGCCGCGGGGCGGGGGCTGAACTTCACGCTGCATGGGCTCTGGCCGCAGAACCGGGTGGGCTATCCCGCCGATTGCACCTCCGCGATGCGCCCGCCCAGCCGGGCCGAAACGGCCGCGATGGCGGATATCACCGGCTCGGCGGGTCTGGCGTGGCACGAATGGAAGAAGCACGGAACCTGTTCGGGTCTTTCGCCGCGGGCCTATTTCTCTGCCGCGCGGCAGGCCTATGACAGCGTGAAGATCCCCGAGGCGCTGCGCGATCTGAAACGTCCCATCCGGGTAAAACCGGACGTGGTGGTCGAGGCGTTCCTGGAAGCGAACCCGCGGCTCAAGCGCAGCGACATCGCCGTGACCTGCGACAGCGGCCGGATGCAGGAGGTGCGCATCTGCCTGACGAAGGCGCTTGCCCCGCGGCCCTGTTCGGCCGAGGCGGCGCAAAGCTGCCGGCTTCCCGCGGTGCAGCTCGACCCGGTGCGATAGGCCCCGGGGCACGCCCTCACGGGTTCGGCGGCATCTTGTCTTCGGCCAGCGGCAGCTTGTGGGTCACGTCCACCCCCGGCCGCCCCTTGCGCGGCACGTCGGCCGCCGTGATCCAGTCCTTCGCCGCGGCCAGTTCGGCGGTGTGGAACACGTGAACGGGGCAGGGCATGAAAGGCGCGAACATCTTCAGCCCGACGCGGATCCAGTCCACGTCCGACACGACCGCGACGCGCGCGAAATCGCCCATGTGCAGAAGGCCAAGCTTCGCATCGTCCCATGCAGCACCAAGGCTGAGGCCCGCGAAGCGCGCGCCGATGAGGTAGAGCAGCTTCACCTTGCCCTCGGCCTTCGCCGTGGCAAGCACGGCGGGGATCAGAACCTCTTCGTAATCCGCGCGCGTGACATGGCCCACCGCCTCGATGGCGACGACATCGGCGGGATAGCCCGGCAGGATTTCCAGAGCGTGTTTGGCTTGATCGGTCATGGTGTTCCTCCGTTTTGCGCGCCAAGGGTGGCGCGGGTTCCGGGCGGCGTCCATGCGCTGGATCAAGACCGCCTCAGGCGACCTTGAGCACCACCTTGCCGATGTGATCCGCGCCTTCCAGCCGCCGATGCGCCTCGTCGGCCCGATCCAGCGGGAATTCCGAATCCATCACCGGCGCCACGCGGCCCGCGGCCAGAAGCGGCCAGACCTGCCGTTCCAGACCCTCGGCGATCCGCGCCTTGGCCAGCACCGACTGCGGCCGGAGCGTCGATCCGGTGATCGTCAGGCGGCGCATCATCACCTCGGCGAAGTTCAGTTCGACCTTGGGGCCTTGCAGGAAGGCGATCTGCACCAGCCGCCCGTCGTCGGCCAGCGCGCGCACGTTGCGCGGCAGATAGGCGCCCCCGACCATGTCGAGGATCAGGTCCGCCCCGCCCTCGGCCTTAAGGATCTCGACGAAATCCTCCTGCCGGTAGTCGATTGCGCGTTCCGCCCCAAGCTTGGTGCAGACGGCGCATTTCTCGGACGATCCGGCGGTGGCGAAGACACGCGCGCCGAAGGCATGGGCCAGCTGGATCGCCGTCGTGCCGATGCCCGAGGTGCCGCCGTGGACAAGGAACCGCTCCCCGGCCTTCAAGCCGCCCCGCATGAAGACGTTCGTCCAGACGGTAAAGCAGGTCTCGGGCAGGCAGGCTGCTTCGCGCAGGCCCATCCCCTCGGGGATCGGCAGGGCGTGGCTGGCATCGGTGAGCGCATATTCGGCATAGCCCCCGCCGGGCAGCAGGGCGCAGACCGCGTCGCCCACCTTCCAGCGGCTGACCCCTTCGCCCACCGCGGCGACCGTTCCCGCGGCTTCGAGCCCCGGCAGGGGCGAGGCGCCGGGGGGCGGCGCGTAGTTGCCCGCCCGTTGCAGCGCGTCGGGACGGTTCACCCCGGCATAGGCCACGCGGAGGACGATCTGCCCCGCGCCGGGCGTGGGCACGGGGCGGGTGCAGGGGCGCAGCACCTCGGGCCCGCCGGGCTCGCTGATCTCGATGGCGCGCATGGTGTCTGGCAGGGTCATCTCAGGGCCTTTCGGGACGTTTGAGGATGCCGGGCAGCCCGTCGGGCCGCGGGGTCGGGGCGTGGATCTTTCCGGCCAGCCAGATCGGCCCGGCCAGAAGGCGCGACAGTGTCGGGCTTTCGCGGACCTTCGACTTGGCCGTCTCGATCCGCATCACATCCTCGATCCGGCGGTCGAGAAAGGCCCAGGTCGCCTCGGCCCCGGGCGAGTCGTCGCCCAGCCAGAAAAGAACGGTGGCCGCATAGACGCCCGAAAGCGTCGCGCGCTTGGTGTACCAGCTGATGTCGTCCGACCGGTCGCCCAAGGCCTTCCAGATCAGGTCGGCGGTGCCCCAGATCGCCTTCGCGCCGTCCGCCGCGTGCTGGGGAAGCGCGAACAGCGTCGTGCCGCGCCGCACCGCCTCGCGGTCGGCCGCCTCGAGCCGCAGGCGAACGGCGGTGGCGATCCGGTTGCGGAAGCGCAGCGCGGACAGGTCGGTTTCCTTCAGGCGCCTGAGCATTTCCGCGTCGCCCGCCGCATGATAGGCAAGCGCGAGGTCCAGCCCGCCGCGCGGGAACATCGCCCGGGCAAGGCCCGGATCGACCTCGGCGTCGCGGCAGGCTGCGTCGAATGTCGCCGTGCTCCAGCCGTCGAAGGGGACATGCATCATGGCGGCGTCCAAAAGCCGTGCGCGCCAATCCTCGGGTGTGTCGGTCATCGATGCCTCCTTCGCTTCCCCCGATGTAGCGCAGACCGCGCGGGTAGACAAACCCGCGCTGCTTTGCTATGGACGCGGCGCCTGCACATCTTGTGCAACTCTGACTTAGAAAGGTGGTGACAACCACATGCAGGTAAGCGTTCGCGACAATAACGTCGATCAGGCCCTCCGGGCTCTGAAGAAGAAGCTCCAGCGCGAAGGCGTCTTCCGTGAAATGAAGCTCAAGCAACATTTCGAGAAGCCGTCCGTCAAGCGTGCGCGCGAGCAAGCCGAAGCCATCCGCCGTGCGCGGAAACTGGCGCGGAAGAAAGCTCAACGCGAAGGCGCTGTCTGAGACGAGCGATGCTTGGCGGGTTCGCCCGCCGCCGGACGACCCCCGAGGCCCAGCCTGCGGGGGTTTTTCGTTTTCGGGACGGAAGAAGGGCGACCGGCCCGGGGAATGGCACGACGTGCCCCCGGACCAGCGCCCCACCGCCCCCAAGGCGGGCGCTGCCCCTTACCCTTCGGCTTCGACGACCTCGAAGCTGTGCGTCACTTCCGCCGCCTTCGACAGCATGATCGAGGCTGAACAGTATTTCTCGGCCGACAGCGCCACGGCGCGTTCGACCTTGCCCGCGTTCAGGGCGCAGCCGGTGACGATGAAATGCAGGTTGATCTTCGTGAAGACCTTGGGGTCCGTCTCGGCCCGTTCGGCCGTCACGCGGCAGTCGCAGGCGGTGACCGCCTCGCGCCCGCGTTCGAGGATCATCACGACGTCGATCGACGAGCAGCCGCCCGTTCCGATCAGCAGCAGCTCCATCGGGCTGGGGCCCGGCGTGGCGCCCCCCGGTTCGGTGGCGGAGCCCAGAACGATGCTGTGGCCGCTGCCGGACTGGCCGACGAAGGTGCGGCCTTCGACCCATTTAACGCGTGCTTCCAAGGTGGTGCCCTTTCTGTTCGTCGCGCGCATCTAACGCGCGGGGCCAAGGGGCGGCAAGGGCGGTCAGAACCGCTTGCGGGCGCGCAGCGCCGCGCTGATCGTGCCGTCGTCGAGATAATCCAGTTCCCCGCCGATCGGCACGCCCTGCGCAAGGCTGGTGATCGAAACGCCCGTCCCCTCCAGCGCGTCCGCGATGTAATGGGCGGTCGTCTGGCCATCGACGGTGGCGTTCAGGGCAAGGATGACCTCGGTCACATGTTCGCCCGCGATGCGGGACAGGAGCTTGGGGATGCGCAGTTCTTCCGGCCCGACGGCATCCAGCGCCGAGAGCGTGCCGCCCAGCACGTGGTAGCGACCCCGGAAGCTGCCGCCGCGTTCCATCGCCCAGAGGTCGGCCACGTCTTCGACCACGCAGATCTCGCCCGTGGCGCGCTTTTCGCTGGCGCAGATCGGGCAGAGGTCCGACGTGGTGATGTTGCCGCAATTGACGCATTCCCGCGCCGTGCGGGCGACGGCGGCCATCGCCTCGGCCAGCGGCGCCATCAGGACGCCGCGCTTCTTGATCAGGTGCAGCACCGCGCGGCGGGCCGAACGGGGGCCGAGGCCGGGCAGGCGGGCCATCAGGTCGATCAGGGCCTCGATCTCGGCGGGGGCGTCGGTCATCGCGGTCAGAACGGCAGCTTCATGTCGGGCGGCAGGCCCATGCCCTCGGCCATGCGGCGCATCTCCTGGCTGTAGCGGGCGGCGGCGCGGGCCTGCGCATCCTTGATCGCGGCAAGGATCAGGTCCTCGACCACTTCCTTTTCCGAGGCGACGAGGATCGACGGATCGATGTCGAGCCCGGTCAGCTCGCCCTTCGCCGTCGCCGTGGCTTTCACGAGGCCACCGCCGGCTTCGCCCTGCACGGTGACGCGGGCCATCTCCTCGCCCAGTTCCTCGATCTTGCCCTGCATCTCCTGCGCGGCCTTCATCATCTTGGCCATGTCACCCAGACCGCCCAAACCTTTGAACATCGCGATGCCTTTCAATTGTCCTCGAACGGGTCCCATTCGTCCTCGACCTCGGGCAGCGCCTCTGCGGCGGCTTCCTGTGCGAGGGCCTCGGGGGTGCGTATATCGGTGATGCGCGCCTTCGGGAAAGCGGCGAAGACGGCCTGCACCAACGGATTGCGCCGAGCTTCCTCCATCGCCTGCAGCCGGTCCTTGTCGCGTTCCTCCGCGATGGTCGGCGCGCCGCCGGTGGAGACGACCGAGACGCCCCAGCGGGCGCCGGTCCAGGCCTGAAGCCGCTGCGCCAGCCGCGCGGCAAGATCCTTGGGCGCGGCATCGGTCGGCTGGAACTCGATCCGGCCGGGCGCGTAGTGGACAAGGCGCAGCGTGGTCTCGACCTCGATCAGCAGCTTCACGTCGCGGTGGGTGCGAATGAGTTCCACCACCTGTTCAAACCGCGCAAAGCGTGCCAGCGCCGTGTCGGGCGCCTGCGCAAGGGCCGTGGCCGCGCCGGACATGGTGGCGCCGCGCAGGGGCGCGTTGACGCGCGGCCCGCCCGAAAGCGCCCCGGGGCCGGGGCCGCCGCCCATCGGCGCGCCCCCGCCCGGGCCGGGTGCGGGGGGCTGCGGCTGCGGCTGCGATTGCAGACGGCGGATCAGGTCTTCGGGGCTGGGCAGTTCCGCGACATGGGTCAGGCGGATGATCGCCATCTCCGCCGCCATCATCGCGTTCGGAGCCTGTGCCACCTCTTCCAGCGCCTTGAGCAGCATCTGCCACATCCGCGTCAGCACGCGCATCTGCAACCGCTCCGCCATGCCAAGGCCGCGGGCGCGTTCGTCGGGCGGGACGGTGGGGTCCTCGGCCGCCTCGGGCGTGATCTTGATGACGCTGACCCAATGGGTGATCTCGGCCAGATCGCGCAGCACGGCCATCGGGTCCGCCCCGTTGGCGTATTGTGCCGACAGTTCCGACAGCGCCCCCGCCGCGTCGCCGCGCAGGATCAGTTCGAACAGATCGAGCGTCCGGCCGCGGTCGGCAAGGCCCAGCATCGCGCGCACCTGATCGGCGGTCGTCTCGCCCGCGCCATGGGAAATCGCCTGATCCATCAGGCTCATCGCATCGCGGACCGAGCCTTCGGCGGCGCGCGTGATGAGCGCCAGCGCGTCCTCGGCGATCTCGGCCTTTTCCAGCCCCGCGATCCTTTGGAGATGGGCGATCATCACCTCGGGTTCGATCCGGCGCAGGTCGAACCGCTGGCAGCGCGACAGCACGGTCACCGGCACCTTTCGGATTTCCGTGGTGGCGAAGATGAATTTCACATGCGCGGGGGGTTCCTCAAGCGTCTTCAAGAGCGCGTTGAAGGCGCTCGTGGACAGCATGTGAACTTCGTCGATGATGTAGATCTTGTAGCGCGCCGAGGTCGCCCGGTAGTGCACGCTTTCGATGATCTCGCGGATGTCGCCCACGCCCGTGCGGCTGGCGGCGTCCATCTCCATCACATCGACATGGCGGCCCTCGGCGATGGCGCGGCAGGGCTCGCACTGGCCGCAGGGTTCGGTCGTCGGGCCGCCGCTGCCGTCGGGGCCAACGCAGTTCAGGCCCTTGGCGATGATCCGGGCGGTGGTCGTCTTTCCCACGCCGCGCACGCCGGTCATGATGAAGGCATGGGCGATGCGGTCGGCGGCAAAGGCGTTCTTGAGCGTGCGGACCATCGCCTCCTGCCCGATGAGATCGGCGAAGGTCTGGGGGCGATACTTGCGCGCAAGCACCTGATAGCCGGGGGCGGGCGTGTCGGTCATCGGGCCTCTTCGGATTCGGTCACAGCGCAGAGTAGGGCGCGGCTTGCCCGCCGTCCACCCGAGGCCTAGGCTTGACGCGCGAAGACCGCCGGGCGGCGGCGAAGGAAGGGCCGATGAGCGGATTGCAGATCGCGGAACTGCCGGTGATGGCGGGCTGGCTGGGCATCTGCCCGCTTCCCGGGCGCTATGGCGACTACAGGGGCGATCTGGGCGCCATCCATGCCTGGGCGCCGGACCTTGTGCTGAGCATGACCAGCCATGGCGAGATGGCGGGCGTGGCCGATGACCTGCCCGACGACATGGAAAAGATCGGCGTCGCCTGGCGGCATTTCCCGGTGACGGATTTCGGCGTGCCGACCGAATCGGAGGGGGCGCTGTGGCCGATGCTCGCGGCCGAGCTGCTGGGCTGGCTCGACCGGGGCGGGCGGGTTCTTCTGCATTGCAAGGGCGGCTGCGGCCGGTCGGGCATGGTGGCGCTGCGGCTGATGACCGAGGCGGGCGAGCCGCCGAAAGAGGCGCTGGCCCGGCTCCGGCAGGTTCGGCCCTGCGCGATAGAGACCGACGAGCAGTATCATTGGGCTGTCGAGGGGATCTGAAGGCCCCAAATTTTCCGGGCGGTTGCCCTGGGGCGCCCGTCCAGAAAATCCGGTGACATTGAAAGGTGAGAGGCTGGACAACGACCCAAGCGGGGCTCGTTACGGCTGCTTCCTTCCGGACCTGACCGGGTTGGCGAGGCGCTCGCCCGCGCCAACCTCTCGACGGGTCATATAGGCAGGGATTTGCCCCGATGCAAGCAGACTAGAGGGAAAGCCTGTAGCGCAGGAAGCCCCCGGGAGCAGGGCCGACCTCGTCGAGCCTGAGGCCCGGCGGGCGTGGCGCCGTCCGCGCGCCGGGGCCCGTGTCGAATAGCGCCGTGGTGCCGGGCAGCGGGGCAAAGCGCCACGTGTCGGCCGCGGGCGGGGTGATGGTCTGGCGCGCGTGGATGTGGCGCAAGAGCACGTCGCGGTTCGTGTCGGGGCCCACGAAGATGATCGTGTCGCCCTTCGCGCCTGGGAAATCGCCGCCTCCGCTGGCGCGGTAGTTGTTCGTGGCGATGACGAAGGCGTCCGTCTCCGCGACCGCCGCGCCCTTGTGGCGCAGGTTCACGATCCGTCGTGCGTCGGGCGTTACGAGCCGACCGTCCGGATCGTAGCGCGACGGCTGCGACAGGTCGATCTCGTAGGTCACGCCGGCGATCACGTCGAAGTTGTAGGTCGCAAAGCGGGTGTCGATCAGCGGCTGGTCCTGCCCGCCGGGCGTCAGCCGGTTGTAAAGACCCACCGAGCGTTCCAGCCATTCGCGCAGGTCGGCCCCGCTGATCTTCAGGCCCCGGACGGTGTTGGGGTAAAGGTAGAGGTCCGCCACGTTCTTGAGCGCAAGCGGCCCGGCCGGGATGTCGGTGTAGTAATCCGGCCCACCGCGACCACCGGATTTGAACGGGCCCGCGGCGGACAGGATCGGCAAATGCGCATGGGCCGTGCCTTCCAGCATCTCGGCCAGATAGGCCCGCTGGGCTTCCGCCACGATCTGGACCGAAGGGTCATCGGCGACCAAGGCGAAATAGCTGGTCAGCGGGGCGGTCAGATGGCCCACGGGGCGGCGGATATAGGTCAGCGTTTCCGCGTGCTCGGCCTTGGCGGCCGCCAGAACGGCAGGCGCGTCGCGGACCGTCGCCACGGGCGCGCCCTCCGCGTCGGGCTGCCAGATCGGGCGCACCTCGGACCGCGCCGCTTCGATCCGCCAGCCGTCGGGTGACGGTCGCAGCGTCAGATCGACAACGCCTATGTGCGAACCCCAGAACCCCGCCATCACGGCGGGCACGCCGTGCAGCGTCCCAGACCCGGCGTCCGCGCCGGGATGGCCGTCGAAGGCAGAGGAGGGAAAGACCCGATGCGTGTGACCCGCCACGATGACGTCGATCCCCGGGACGGTGGCGAGCGCGGTGGCCGCATTCTCCATGCCCGGCAGGGGCTCGGCCGCGCCGATGCCGGTATGGGCCAGCGCGATCACCACATCGGCGCCGCGGGCACGCAGTTCCGGCACGCGCGCGGCGGCGGTCTCGACGATGTCGCGGGTGAAGATGCGGCCGTCCAGCGCGTGGTGGTCCCACTGAAGGATCTGCGGCGGAACGAACCCGATCAGGCCGACGTTCAGCCTGTGCCGGCGTCCGTCCGCATCCGTCACGTCGCGCGGCAGGATCGCATAGGGCGGCACCAGCGTCCGGTCTTCGGCCGGGGTCGCGCCCTTGGCGGTCAGCACGTTGGCCGATACGACGGCAATCCCCGCGCCGTCGAGCGCCTGATGCAGGAATTCCAGCCCGTAGTTGAATTCGTGGTTGCCCAGCGTCGTCGCCTCGACCCCCGCCGCCTGCATGGCGCGCAGCATCGGGTGGCCCTCTCCGGGGCGGATGCCGCGTTCGTAGGCGATGTAATCGCCCAGCGGATTGCCCTGCAGGATATCGCCGTTGTCGATCGTCAGGCTGTTCTCGACCTCGGCCTTCGCCGCCGCGATCAGGCTTGCCGTGCGCGAAAGCCCGGCCGTGTCCGTCGGGCGGTCGGCGAAATAGTCGTAGGGGTAGATGTGACTGTGAAGGTCGGTCGTGGCGATCAGCCGCAGATGGACCGCGGTTGCGGCGTTGCGGCCGCGCGGGGCCGGAGTATCAGTCACGTCCGATCCTCACCTGTGGGTTGGCCCCCCCAATGTGCGGTTTGGCCGCGCGAGGTCAAGTTCCCGTGACCCTGCGGGCGGTTTTGACGCGACGGCAAGTGCCTTGCCCTTTGCTCTGGCCGCCGCACGTGGCAGGAAGGCGCGGCGGAACAGGAGGGTGGGATGCGGATCGCGGAAACGGTGACCTTTGGCGGGTCGGCTCTGGACCGGGCGGCGGGGCTGCGGGGCGATGCGACGCGGCAGGATGCGCTTTGGGCCGATCCGGCCACGCGGGTGCTGCCGGTCTGGCGCGGCAAGATGCTTGCGGCGGGCGAGGCGCGGGCGCTGTGCTACGTGGACGCCGGCCACAAGGCCATCGCCGGGGCGCCGCGTCTCTTCCTTGGGCTCGACGCGCAGGGCGCGCTGTTCGCCGTCGATCTGTCGGACTGGGAGCCGCCCGCCGATCAGCCTGCCCTGCCGGGCACGTTCCTCGATCCGACCGAGCAGATCCACCCCGACCTGCCGGAGGGCAGCCGCTTTGCCGAATTGCGCGCCCTGATGGCGGGACTTTCCCCGCGCGAGGCAGAGCTTGCCGCCATGGCCCGCGCGCTGTTCGGCTGGCACGCCCATCACGGCTTCTGCGCCCGCTGCGGCGCGCGCAGCGACGTGGCCATGGCGGGCTGGCAGCGCACCTGCCCGACCTGCGGCGCGCATCACTTTCCGCGCACCGATCCCGTGGTCATCATGCTGGTGACGCGGGGCAACTCCGTCCTTCTGGGCAGGTCTCACGGCTGGCCCGAGGGGATGTATTCGCTGCTGGCGGGCTTCATCGAACCCGGCGAGACGATCGAGGCCGCCGTCCGCCGCGAAGTGGCCGAGGAGACGTCGGTCAGGGTCGGCCCGGTGTCCTATCTCGCCAGCCAGCCCTGGCCGTTTCCGGCCTCGCTCATGCTGGGCTGCCGCGGCGAGGCGGAGACGGAGGCCATCGCCGTCGATCCCGCCGAACTCGAGGATGCGCTTTGGGTCACCCGGGAGGAGATGGTGCAGGTCATGGCGGGGTTGCATCCCCGCATCAGGCCGGCCCGGCGTGGCGCGATCGCGCATTTCCTGATTGCCAACTGGCTTGCGGACAGGTTGGACTGACGCCGGAAAGAAGAAAAGAGCAGGCCATGGATCTAACGACACGATCAGATATCGAGGCGCCGATCGGCTACGTTTTCGATCAACTGACCGACTTTGCCGCCTTCGAGAAAGCCGCCCTGCGGCGCGGGGCAGAGGTTCAGCGCACCGACAGGATGGGCGGCGTGGGCAAGGGGATGCAGTGGCACGCGCGGTTCGACTACCGCGGCAAGCCGCGAGAGCTGAAGCTGGCGCTTCAGGACATGCAGCGTCCGCAGAAGATCGCCATGGAAGGCGAGGCGAATTCGGTCACCGGCGAGCTGGTCATCGAACTTGTCGAACTGGCCAAGGCGCAGACCCGCGCGATCTTCAAGCTGAAGCTGAAGCCTGCCAACATGACGGCGCGGGTGCTGGTTCAGGGCATGAAGCTTGCCAAGCAAAGGACCGAAGGCCGGTTCCATTCCCGCGTCGAAACGGTCATGGGCGAGATCGAGGCGCGTTTCCGCAAGGCCGGCGGCGCCTGAGGCGCCCCCGGTCGGGGTCGGTGCGCCCGGCTACCTGCGCCGCGGGTCCGCCGGATAGACCCCAAGCACCTTCATCGACGAGGTGAAGTAGTCCAGCTCTTCGAACGCCAGCCGGACGTTGTGGTCGTCCGGGTGCCCCTCGATGTCCGCGTAGAACTGCGTCGCGGTGAACGAGCCGCCGACCATGTAGCTTTCCAGCTTCGTCATGTTCACGCCATTGGTGGCGAAACCGCCGAGCGCCTTGTAAAGCGCGGCGGGAATGTTGCGCACCCGGAAGACGAAGCTGGTCATCATGCCGGCCGTGCCGCGCCGCTTGTAGTCGGGCTCGCGCGCCATGATGAGGAAACGGGTCGTGTTGTTCTGCTGGTCCTCGATGTGACGGGCGAGCACGTTCAGCCCGTAGATCTCGGCGGCAAGCTCGGAGGCCAGCGCCGCCCGGCTGCGGTCGCCCGCCTCGGCGGTCTCGCGCGCGGCGCGGGCGTTGTCCGAACTGATGCGCCCGCGAATCCCGTGCTTGCGCAGGAAGCCCGCGCATTGGGGAAGGATCACCACATGCCCGTGGGCTTCGCGGACGTCTTCCACCTTCGCCCCCGGAACCCCCAGCAGGTTGATGTGCACGCGCACGAAGGCCTCGCCCACGATGTGCAGGCCGGATTCGGGCAGCAGGTGGTGGACATCCGCGACGCGGCCCGACGTGGAATTCTCCACCGCGATCATCCCAAGCTCTGCATCGCCCCGCCGCACGGCCTCCACCGCCTCTTCGAAGGTCGGGCAGGGGAGGGGTTCGTGGTCGGGGCAGGCCTCGCGGCAGGCCTGATGCGAATAGGCCCCGGGCTCACCCTGAAATGCGATGCGAGAAGGCATTTGGTAATCCTCAATCGAAAAAGCGCCACACAGGGCGATTGGTCGCGGTAAGTAAACCTTGAAAACGACAAGGTGAAGCTTGTAGATAGCCCGAAACTCCGCTTCAGACAGGACGCGACATGTTCGACACGATGACCTTCACGAAGATTGTAGGTGGCTTCTGCGGCGCTCTTCTTGTGTTCTTGCTCGGTAACTGGGTTGCCGGTGCCATCTACCAGTCGCACGACACCGCGGGGAAGCCGGCCTATTCCATCGCCGTCGCCGACACGGCCAGCGCGGCGAAAAAGGACACGAAGGCGGCAGAGCCCGATTTCAAGACGGTGCTTGCCTCGGCTGATGTGAAGAAGGGGGAAGCCGTCTTCCGCAAATGCGCGGCCTGTCACCGTGTCGATGGCAAGAACGCGGTCGGTCCGCACCTGAACGGCGTCGTGGGCCGCAAGGTGGCTTCGGTTGACGGGTTCAGCTACTCGGACGCGCTGAAGAAGCTGGGCGGCGACTGGACGCCGGATCGCCTGAACGAATGGCTCACCAGCCCCAAGACCTACGCGCCGGGCACCAAGATGGGCTTTGCCGGTCTGACGAGCGTGAACGAACGCGCCGACGTGGTCGCCTATCTCGAAACGCTGAAGTAAGGCAGTCCGCGACTGCCAGAGAGGCCGCCCCATCGGGCGGCCTTTTGCTTTGGCGCGGGGCTTTCACGCAAAGTCAACTTGAACTCCGGGGCCGCGGGGCCGTAGCTTGGGCGGGACGCGCCGGCCGGCGCGATCGCACCGCCATGGACGGAAGACCGGACGATGCCCGAGACGCTCCCCCGCCTGTTGCCGACCCTGCTGCCGCGCCTCATCGCGGCCGGGGCCGTCGTTCTGGGGCTTTGCGCGGGGCCGGTCGCGGCGCAGACCGGGGGCGATGTCGTCACCTCCTGGGGCATCTCGCCCTTCGGCACGCTGAAATACCCCGCCGACTTCAAGCATCTCGACTACGTCAACCCCGATGCGCCCAAGGGAGGCGAGATCTCGGAGTGGGCCTTTGGCGGGTTCGACAGCATGAACCCCTATGCGCAGGAGGGGCGCGCCGGTGCCCTGTCCTCGATGTTCTACGAAAGCCTACTGACCGGCGTCGCGGATGAACCCTCGGCGCAGTATTGCCTTGTCTGCAAGACGATCACCTATCCCAAGGACCGGTCCTGGGTCACGTTCACCCTGCGGCCCGAGGCGCATTTCTCGGACGGCACGCCGCTTCGGGCGGAGGACGTGGCCTTCTCCTACAAGCTTCTGGCCGAGAAGGGATTGCCGAGCTTCCGCCTGCTGCTGGCGCGGCAGGTGCAGGGCGTCGAGGTGCTGGGGCCGGAGACGGTGAAATTCACCTTCAAGCCCGGCCAGCCGACCCGCGACCTTCCCGCGACGGTTGGCGGGCTGCCGATCTTCTCGAAGGCCGATTACATCAGGAACAACCGCGACTTCGCGGCGACCAGCGTCAAGCCGCTGGTGGGGTCGGGCCCCTATGTGCTGGACAGCATGAAGGTTGGCCAGACCATCGTCTATCGCCGCGACCCGAATTATTGGGGCCGTAACCTGCCGATCAACATCGGTCGCAACAACTTCGACCGCATCCGGATCGAGTATTACGCCGATTACAACTCGGCCTTCGAAGGCTTCAAGGCGGGGAACTACACCTTCCGGGACGAGGCCGCGTCGCTGATCTGGGCGACCGGCTACGACTTCCCTGCGGTCAAGAAGGGCGATGTCATCAAGGCCGAGATCCCCGATGGTTCGCTGGCCACCGGGCAGAGCTTCGTGATGAACCTGCGGCGCCCGCAGTTTCAGGACATCCGCGTGCGACAGGCCATCGGGCTGATGTTCAACTTCGAATGGTCGAACGCAAAGCTGTTCTACGGCATCTACAAGCGGGTGAATTCGTTCTGGGCCAACAGCGACCTCGCTGCCACCGGCAAGCCCTCGGCGGCCGAGCTGGCGCTGCTGACGCCGCTCGCCAAGGACCTGCCGCCCGGCGTGCTGACCGACCCTGCGGTGGAGCCGCCCACCTCGGGCGCGCGACAGCTGGATCGCGGCAATCTGCGCAAGGCGTCCGAATTGCTTGATGCCGCGGGCTGGAAGGTCGGTCCGGACGGCAAGCGCCGCAACGCCAAGGGGGAGGTGCTGCGCGTCGAGTTCATGAACGACAGCCAGACCTTCGACCGTGTGATCATGCCCTTCGTGCAGAACCTCAAGGCGCTTGGCGTCGATGCCTACATGACGCGGGTGGACAATGCGCAAGCCACCGACCGGACGCGCAAGCACGATTTCGACATCGTCACCGCGCAGTTCCCGATGAGCTTTGTCCCCGATGGGGGGCTTTACCAGTATTTCGGCTCGGAGGGCGCGGATCAGTCGATCTTCAACGCGATGGGGCTGAAAAGCCCGGCCGTCGATGCGCTGATCGGCGATGTGCTGGCCGCGCGCGACCCGACCGGGCTGAAGACCGCCGTCCATGCGCTGGACCGGGTGCTGCGGGCCGAGTATTTCTGGATTCCCCAGTGGTACAAGCCGGTGCACACCGTGGCCTATTTCAACATCTTCGACCACCCAAAGACGCTGCCGCCCTACCAGCTGGGAGAGCTTGATTTCTGGTGGTATGACGCGAAGAAGGCCGCGGCGCTGAAGGCCGCCGGCGTGCTGAGGTAGGGCCGCATGGGGGCCTATATCCTGCGGCGGGTCCTGCTGATGGTGCCCACCCTGATCGGCATCATGCTGATCAATTTCACGCTCACGCAGTTCGTGCCCGGCGGGCCGGTCGAACAGATCATCGCGCGGCTGCAGGGGCAGGGCGACGCCTTCCAGAACATCGCGGGCGGTGGCGACACGGGCGCGCAGGCCGGCGCGCAGGCGGATGTGGGCGGCAAATACCTTGGCGCCCGCGGCCTGCCGCCCGATTTCATCGCGAGCCTGAACAAGCAGTTCGGCTTTGACAAGCCGCCTGCGCAGCGCTTCGTCGAGATGATGTGGAACTACCTCCACTTCGACTTCGGGCAGAGCTACTTCCAGTCGAAATCCGTGGTGAAGCTGGTCGAGGAGCGATTGCCGGTCTCGGTCTCGCTGGGGCTTTGGTCAACGCTGATCGCCTACCTGATCTCGATCCCGCTGGGCATCCGCAAGGCGGTGAAGGACGGCAGCCGGTTCGACACCTGGACCTCGGGGGCGATCATCGTGGGTTATGCGATTCCCGGCTTCCTGTTCGCGATCCTTCTCCTGGTGCTGTTCGCGGGCGGGTCCTACTGGCAGATCTTTCCGCTCAGGGGGCTGACCTCGGACAACTGGGCGCAGCTCAGCGTGCCGGGAAAGGTGCTCGATTACCTGTGGCACATCACGCTGCCGGTGCTGGCCTCGACCATCGCGGGCTTTGCCACGCTGACGCTGCTGACCAAGAACAGCTTTCTGGACGAGATCAAGAAGCACTACGTGATGACCGCCCGCGCCAAGGGCCTGACGGAACGCCGGGTGCTTTACGGCCATGTCTTCCGCAACGCGATGCTGATCGTGATCGCGGGCTTTCCCACGGTCTTCGTCAACATGTTCTTCGGCGGGTCGATCATCATCGAGACGATCTTCTCGCTGGATGGTCTGGGGCGGCTGGGCTTTCAGGCGGCGGTGGATCGCGATTACCCGGTGATCTTCGGCACGCTGTTCGTCTTCAGCCTGATCGGGCTGGTGATGGGGCTGATCTCCGACCTGATGTATGTCTGGGTCGATCCGCGCATCGATTTCGAGACGCGGGAGACGTGATGGCCCTGTCCGAGCTGAACCGCCGCCGCTGGCGGAACTTCCGCGCGAACCGGCGGGCCTTCTGGTCGCTGTGGATCTTCGCCGTGCTGTTCGGCCTGTCGCTCTGCGCCGAGCTGATCGCGAACGACCATCCGCTCCTGGTCATGTACAAGGGCCACCTGCGCAGCCCCGTCTTCCAGTTCTATTCCGAAAAGGACTTCGGCGGCGATTTCGCGACCGAGGCGGTCTATCGCGATCCGGTGGTGCAATGCCTGATCGTCTCGGGCGGGGCCGACGCCTGTTTCGACGCGCCCGCAAAGACGCGGCAGGAGGCGGCCACGGGCAGGATCGACGGCAAGCCGATCCAGAAGGGCTGGATCCTCTGGCCGCTCATTCCCTATTCCTACAACACGGTGAACGACATTCAGGGCACCGCGCCTTCGGCCCCGGACGCAAGGCACTGGCTGGGCACCGACGACACCGCGCGCGACGTGCTGGCCCGCGTCATCTACGGCTTCCGCATGTCGGTGGGCTTTGCGCTGATCGTGTCGGCCGCGGCATCCGCCATCGGGATCGCGGCGGGGGCGGTGCAGGGCTATTTCGGCGGCTGGATCGACCTGATCTTCCAGCGCGTGATCGAGATCTGGGGATCGACGCCCAGCCTTTACGTCATCATCATCGTGGCGGCGGTGTTCAAGATGAACTTCTGGCTGCTGGCGGGGCTCATGGTGCTGTTCAGCTGGACCCACCTCGTCCATGTCGTGCGAGCGGAATTCCTCCGGGCGCGGAACTTCGAATATGTCCGCGCCGCCCGTACGCTTGGCGTGTCGAACGGGGTCATCATGTTCCGCCATGTGCTGCCCAACGCGATGGTGGCCACGCTGACCTTCCTGCCCTTCATCGTGACCGGCACGATATCCGGCCTTGCGGCGCTGGACTTCCTTGGCTTCGGGCTGCCCGCCTCCGCCCCCTCGCTGGGCGAGCTGACGCTGGAGGCCAAGCAGAACCTTCAGGCGCCGTGGCTGGGGTTCACCGCCTTCTTCACCTTCGCGCTGATGCTGTCGCTGCTGGTGTTCATCTTCGAAGGGGTCCGCGACGCCTTCGACCCGAGAAAGACCTTCCGATGACCGGGCCGATCCTTGATGTCCGCGACCTGCGCGTGGCCTTCCGGCAGGACGGCCAGCAGGTCGAGGCCGTGCATGGCGTCAGCTTCTCGGTCGCCGCGGGCGAGACGGTGGCGCTGGTCGGCGAAAGCGGTTCGGGCAAGTCGGTGACGGCCCTGTCCACCGTGTCGCTGCTGCCAGACAGCGCGGCGGTCGAGGGCAGCATCCGCTTTGCCGGCGAGGATCTGGCGGGGGCCAGCCCCGACCGGCTGCGGCGGCTGCGCGGGAACGAGATCAGCTTCATCTTCCAGGAGCCGATGACCAGCCTGAACCCGCTGCACACGCTGGAACGGCAGATCGGCGAAAGCCTTGCCCTGCATCAGGGTCTTGTCGGGCCGAAGGCGCGGGCGCGGGTGATCGAGCTTCTGGAGAAGGTCGGCATCCGCGATGCCGAGTCGCGCCTGTCGGCCTATCCGCACCAGCTCTCGGGCGGGCAGCGCCAGCGGGTGATGATCGCGATGGCGCTGGCCAACGGGCCGAAGCTTCTGATCGCGGACGAACCGACCACCGCGCTGGACGTGACGATCCAGGCCCAGATCCTCGATCTGCTGGCAGAGTTGAAACGCAGCGAGGGGATGAGCCTTCTGTTCATCACCCACGACCTGTCGATCGTGCGCCGCATCGCGGACCGGGTCTGCGTCATGCAGGGCGGCCATATCGTCGAGCAGGGCGCGACCGATGCGATCTTTGCCGACCCCCGGCATCCCTACACGCAAAAGCTGCTGGCGGCCGAGCCGAAGGGGCGGCCCGAGCCGTTGGAGGCCTCCGCGCCCGAGGTGCTCAAGACCGAGGCGCTGAAGGTCTGGTTCCCGATCCAGCGCGGCTTTCTGCGCAAGACGGTGGGCCATGTGAAGGCCGTGACCTCTGCCAACCTGAGCCTGCGCGCGGGCGAGACGCTGGGTATCGTCGGGGAAAGCGGATCGGGCAAGACGACGCTGGCGCTGGCGATCCTGCGGCTGATCTCGTCCGAAGGCACCATCGCCTTTCTCGGGCGCGATGTGCAGGGGCTGAGCTTCCGCCAGATGCGTCCCCACCGCCGCGACATGCAGATCGTGTTTCAGGACCCGTTCGGTTCGCTGTCGCCCCGCATGACGGTGCGCGAGATCATCGCCGAGGGGCTGGGCGTGCATGGCACCCGGGGGCAGGACGCCCAGGCCGAGGTTGCCCGGATCATGGAAGAGGTCGGCCTCGATCCCGCGACGATGGGGCGCTATCCGCACGAATTCTCAGGCGGGCAGCGGCAGCGGATCGCGATTGCCCGCGCGATGATCCTGCGCCCGAAATTCGTCGTGCTGGATGAGCCGACCAGCGCGCTGGACATGACGGTGCAGGTCCAGATCGTGGAGCTTTTGCGCGATTTGCAGCGCAAATGGGGGCTGGCCTATCTGTTCATCAGCCACGATCTGCGCGTGGTCCGGGCGCTGGCCCATCGGGTCGCGGTCATGCGGCAGGGCGAGATCGTCGAGATCGGCACCGGCGAAGAGATCTTCGCCGCGCCGAAGTCGGATTACACGCGCGAACTGCTGGCCGCCGCCTTCAACCTTGCTGCGGCGGAGTAGTGCGGCAGGTCAGATCGCCGAGGAATGCCCGGCCTTCGACAGATCGTAGGCATCGAAGGCGCGTGCGATCATCCGGGTCAGGGGGCGCGCGTGTTCGGGGATCGACAGACCGCCCTGATCCAGCGCGAGCATCCGCGGAAAGGCATCCATCGCGCGGGAATACATCTCGTTCAAAGCGCCCGGCGTCACGTTGAAATCCCGCAGGATCTCGGCGCTGGAGACGCGGAAATCGCACATCAGCGCTTCGATGATGCGGCCGCGCAGGCGGTCGTCGTCGGTGAAGACATGGCCGCGATGGGTCGAGAATTGTCCTTCGCGGATCGCCCGCGTATGGGCCGAGGTGGCCGAGGCGTTCTGGGCGTAGCCCTGCGGAAACCGCGAGATGGACGAGGCGCCGATCCCGATCAGCACCGGAGCGGTGTCGTCGGTGTAGCCCTGGAAGTTGCGCCGCAGCGCCCCTTCGGCCTGTGCCACGGCAAGGCCATCCTCGGGCCGGGCAAAATGGTCGATCCCGATCTCGCGGTAGCCGTCCCACAGGAACAGCTTGCGCGCCGTCTCGAACAGGTCCAGCCGCTCTTCCGGGCGTGGCATGGCATCTGACGGGATCATCACCTGCCGCCGCGCCATCCACGGCACATGGGCGTAACCGTAAAGCGCCACCCGGTCGGGCGAGAGCGACAGGAGCTTCTGCACCGAATCCGAGATCCGGGCCGGCGTCTGGTGCGGCAGGCCGTAAAGGATGTCGGCGTTGAGGCTTTTCACGCCGCGCGCGCGAATTTCCGCGATCGCGTCGCGCGTCACTTCGTAGGTCTGGTCGCGGCCGATCGTCTTCTGGATCTCGATGTCGAAATCCTGCACCCCGATCGAGGCGCGGTTCATCCCGGCCGCCGCAAGCGCGTCAAGACGCGGGGCGTCGATCTCGTTGGGGTCGATCTCGACCGAGAATTCGCCTCCGGGCCCGAGCGGCGCGAGGTCGAAGATCGTCCCGGTGAGTTCGGTGATGAGGTCGGCCGGAAGCAGGGTCGGCGTGCCGCCCCCCCAATGCAGCCGCGACAGCGTCACGCCCGGCGCAAGGTTCGCCTTCAGCAGCGAAATCTCGGCCTTGAGCACCTCGGCATAGGCGCGCACCGGCTCGTCGCTCGACGTGCCCTGCGTCCGGCAGGCGCAGAACCAGCACAGTCTGCGGCAGAACGGCACATGCATGTAAAGCGAGATGGCGCTGCCCGCAGGGATCACCCGGACCCAGTCGGCGAATTGCGTAGCCCCGACAGACGCATCGAAATGCGGCGCGGTCGGGTAACTGGTGTATCTGGGCACCCGGGCGTCAAACAGCCCGAACTGCACAAGTTGCGATTCCTGTGTCATTCGCGTAACCTGACAGTGCGCGCGAATGCACTCTTTGACGCAGATCAAATCGCCGCCCAAGGCCCGCATGGATACGACACATATACATTTCACTGGTCACCCGGACTGCGGCAACTGCCCGATCCGGCACCGCGCCGTCTGCGCGCGCTGCGAGACCGACGAATTGGCTGCGCTTGAGCAGATCAAGTATTACCGCAGTTTCGAGGCCGGTCAGACGGTGATCTGGTCCGGCGACCGGATGGATTTCGTCGCTTCGGTCGTCACGGGGATCGCAACGCTGACGCAGACGATGGAAGACGGACGCCGCCAGATGGTCGGCCTTCTGCTGCCGTCCGATTTCGTCGGCCGTCCGGGGCGCGAGCGCGCGCCCTATGACGTGACGGCCACGACCGACCTCGTGATGTGCTGCTTCCGCAAGAAACCCTTTGAAGACATGATGGTTCGCACGCCCCATATCGGTCAGCGCCTGCTCGAGATGACGCTGGACGAGCTGGACGCCGCGCGGGAATGGATGCTGCTGCTGGGCCGCAAGACCGCGCGGGAAAAGATCGCCAGCCTGATCGCGATCATCGGGCGGCGGGATTCCTCGCTCAAGCTTCGGGGCGACAAGGGGCCGCTGACCTTCGATCTGCCCCTCACGCGCGAAGCGATGGCGGATTATCTTGGCCTCACGCTTGAAACGGTCAGCCGGCAGATCTCGGCGCTCAAGCGCGACGGAGTCATTTCGCTGGAGGGCAAGCGGCACGTTTCGGTGCCCGACGTCGATCGGCTTCTGGAAGAGGCGGGCGACGATACCGACGGCGGCATGCTGGCCTGACCGACCGGCAATCGTCATGCGACTTCGCCTCCGCCGCGACGGAGGCGATTCGCCTTTGGGTTGTGGCGTTGCCGCTTTCCGGTTCCGACCTCAATGCGCCATGAGAACCGGGACGCTGGCCTGCTCCAGCATCGCCCGTGTCGCGCCGCCCAGAATCGCCTCGCGGAAGCGGGAATGGCCGTAGGCGCCCATCACCAGCATGTCCGCATCCTGATCCCGGACATGGCGCAGCAGGACGTCCGAGATCTTCGGAAGGGTCTTGGCAAGAACCGAGACTTCGGCCCGCACCCCGTGGCGGGCGAGCATCTGGCTCAGCGGGCCGCCGGGGTCCGAGCGTTCGGGGCCATGCCGGGCGGGTTCCACCACGGCGATGTCCACCTTCTCCGCCCGCTTCAGCAGGGGAAGCGCCGCGCGGACCGCGCGAAGCGACTCGTCGCTCTGGTTCCAGGCGACCACGACGCGGTGGGCGAAATTGTCGCCCAGCCCGTTGTCGGGCACGACAAGAACGGGCGTGCCCCCTTCGAAAAGCGCGGCTTCCACCACGGCCTCGTCCTCCTGCCCGCGGCCTTCGCCGAAGGGTTTGGGAAGCACCACGAGATCGTTGAACCGCGCGCGCACGGCCACAAGACCGTTCAGCCCGCCCAGCTGGGCGATGGCGGCTTCGCTCGACCAGCGGATATCCTCGCGCCCGAGCCGCGCCTGCACCTTTGCGTCGAGGTTGCGGGCATCTTCCTCGGCCCGGTCCAGCATCTCCTGCTGCAGCACGATGGCGGCCCCGGCGTAGTAATAGCCCGCCTGCGTGCGGTCGATTCCCAGCGACAGCACTTCGAGATGCGCATCGTTGCGCCGCGCCAGTTCCGTTGCGGAGGCGAGCGTCGCCTCGAGCGTTTCCGTTCCGGTCAGAACCGTCATGATCGACTTGTAGGCCATCGCGTCTCTCCTCGATGGGGCGTTTCGATCAACGTTATAAGCCGATTTGCCGCAGGGCTTTGACCTCGATCAACCTTGCGTTCACGGCGCCTCACGGGTTTTTGACATGGATCAAGGCGGCGTGAGCACCCCCCCGACAAAAGCTAGGCCGTCACAGATTTCCCGGGGCGAGGTGCGACTCGCAACCGGGGTTACGGACGAAGGGACGCATAATGTGGGATTATATCAAACTGATCGCGCTAGGCGTGGTCGCGGTGGGAGCCGCGTTCATCGCCAACTTCGCGCGCGATTTCGGCTATGAGGTGCACGCGTTGCTCGTCATGGTGGTGGCTGCCGGCATGTTCGTCTGGCAACTGCGCCAGATCGACGAGCCGAAGCCGGTGCCGACGAACGAATACATGGACGACGTGGTGCGCGCAGGCGTCATCGCGACGATGTTCTGGGGGATCGTCGGCTTCCTTGCGGGCGTGTTCATCGCCAGCCAGCTTGCGTTTCCGTCCCTGAACTTCGCCTGGGCCGATGGCTACATGAACTTCGGGCGTCTGCGGCCGGTGCATACCTCGGCGGTGATCTTCGCCTTCGGGGGCAACGCGCTGATCGCGACCTCGTTCTACGTCGTGCAGCGCACCAGCGCCGCGCGGCTCTGGGGCGGGAATGCCGCGTGGTTCGTGTTCTGGGGCTACAACCTCTTCATCGTGCTTGCGGCCTCGGGCTATGTGCTGGGGATCACGCAGGCCAAGGAATACGCCGAGCCGGAATGGTATGTGGACCTCTGGCTGACCATCGTCTGGCTGGTCTATCTCGCGGTGTTCCTCGGCACGATCCTGAAGCGCAAGGAACCCCATATCTACGTCGCCAACTGGTTCTACCTGTCCTTCATCGTGACGATCGCGATGCTGCACGTGTTCAACAACCTGTCGGTGCCGGTCTCGATCTTCGGGTCGAAGTCGGTGCAGGTCTTCTCGGGCGTGCAGGATGCGATGGTGCAGTGGTGGTATGGCCACAACGCCGTGGGCTTTTTCCTGACCGCGGGCTTCCTGGGCATGATGTATTACTTCGTGCCGAAACAGGCCGAGCGCCCGGTCTATAGCTACAAGCTGTCGATCATCCACTTCTGGGCGCTGATCTTCCTCTACATCTGGGCGGGTCCGCACCACCTGCATTACACCGCGCTGCCCGACTGGGCGAGCACGTTGGGCATGGTGTTCTCGATCATGCTGTGGATGCCCTCCTGGGGCGGCATGATCAACGGCCTGATGACCCTGTCGGGTGCCTGGGACAAGCTGCGCACCGACCCGATCATGCGCATGATGGTCGTGGCGATCGGCTTCTACGGCATGTCCACCTTCGAAGGCCCGATGATGTCGATCAAGACGGTGAACTCGCTGTCGCACTACACCGACTGGACCATCGGTCACGTCCATTCCGGCGCGCTTGGCTGGAACGGCATGATCACCTTCGGGGCGCTTTACTTCCTGACCCCGCGTCTGTGGAACAAGCAGCGCCTGTATTCGACGCGGATGGTGTCCTGGCACTTCTGGCTCGCGACCATCGGCATCGTGCTTTACGCGGCGGCGATGTGGGTCTCGGGGATCATGGAGGGCCTGATGTGGCGCGAAGTGGACGCGCAGGGCTACCTCGTGAACTCCTTCGCGGATTCGGTGTCGGCCCGCTTCCCGATGCTGGTGACCCGCGCGGTCGGCGGCGGGATGTATCTGACCGGGGCCTGCATCATGGCCTACAACCTTTGGAAAACCGTGACGGACGCGCCTGAGAAGGCATCTGCCCCCGCGGCGGTTCCGGCTGAGTGATCGGAGGCAGTCATGGCTTTTCTGGACAAACACAAGAAGATCGAAACCAACGCCTCGTTGCTTCTGATCCTGTCGTTCCTCGTGGTGACGATCGGCGGCCTGGTCGAGATCGTGCCGCTGTTCTACCTGCAGAACACGATCGAGAAGGTGCAGGGGGTTCGCCCCTACACCCCGCTCGAACTCGCGGGCCGCATGATCTACATGCGCGAGGGCTGCTTCTACTGCCACAGCCAGATGATCCGCCCCATGCGGGACGAGGTCGAACGCTATGGCCACTACAGCCTTGCGGCGGAATCCATGTATGACCATCCGTTCCAGTGGGGGTCCGAGCGGCAGGGCCCCGACCTTGCCCGCGTGGGGGGACGCTATTCCGACCACTGGCACGTCGATCACCTGACCAACCCGCAATCGGTGGTGCCGGAATCGATCATGCCGAAGTTCGGCTTCCTGTCGCAGAACATGATCGACGGCAAATACATCGCCGACCTGATGCGCACGAACAAGGAAGTGGGCGTGCCCTACACCGCGGACGAGATCAACAACGCGGTGGCGGACTTCAAGGCGCAGGACGATCCGAACGCCGACAGCGCCGGTCTTCTCAAGCGCTATGGCAAGAAGGTCAACGTGCGCAACTTCGACGGCAAGCCCGGCATTTCCGAGATGGACGCCCTGATTGCCTATCTGCAGGTGCTGGGCACCATGGTGGACTTCTCCACCTTCACGCCGGACGCCACCCGGTAGGAGGACACATGGAAAAGTTCGAGACCATCCAACGATTTGCCCTGAGCTGGGGGCTGGTGTTCATGGCCGGGGTCTTCACGGTTGCCGCGATCTGGGCCTTCTGGCCCGGCCGGAGCAAGTCCCAGGAGGATGCGGCCCTATCGATCTTCCGCAACGAGGATCGCCCCGCCAGCGACACAAGCCCGACGACGAAGGGCCCCACCGTCAAGGAGGCGTTGAAATGACGACCCCGCACCCGCAGTCCCATGGAAAGAACGATCCCGGCACGACCGGCCATTCCTGGGACGGCATCGAAGAACTGAACAACCCGCTTCCGAAGTGGTGGCTGTATACCTTCTACGCCTGCATCCTCTTCGCGCTGGTCTATACGATCCTCTATCCCGCATGGCCGCTGCCCGGCGGCGAGACGGCGGGCGTCCTGCACTATTCCACGCGGGGCGCCGAGGCGGCCGAGGTCAAGGCCTGGGACAAGCAACTGGCACCGCTGCAAAAGAAGCTCGACGCCACGAAGCTGACCGAGGTGAAGAACGACCCGGCGCTGATGCAATATGCGAATTCGGCCGGTGCGGCGGTCTTCCGCACGAACTGCATGCAGTGCCACGGCGCGGGCGCGGCCGGCAACAAGGGCTATCCCAACCTGCTGGACGACGACTGGCTGCATGGCGGCACGATCGACGCGATCTACACGACGATCCTGCATGGCGTGCGCAGCCCGACCGATCCCGACACGCGCGCCGCGCCGGCCATGCCGGCCTGGGGTGAGTCGCTCAAGCCCGTCGAGATCGCGGATGTCGTGCAGTATGTCCTGAAGATCTCGAACCAGAAGTTCGACGCGGCGCAAGCCACGGCAGGGGCAAAGGTCTTTGCCGACAACTGCGTGGCCTGCCATGGCGACAACGGCAAGGGCAACCAGGCGATGGGGGCGCCGAACCTCACCGACGCGATCTGGCTTTACGGGGGCGATCAGGCGACGCTGACGCAGACGATCACCAACGGCCGCGCGGGCGTGATGCCGTCGTGGTCGGGCAAGCTGAGCGAAGCCGACATCCGCGCCGTCTCGCTTTACGTCCACGGTCTGGGCGGCGGCCAGTAATCGGCCCTCAGCAGATCTTGACCGGCCCGGATCTCGATCCGGGCCGTTTCCTTTTGCGCCGGGCGCCGATGCGCGAAAAATCGCGGTCGCCGCGGCAAAGTTGACCCATATCAAGGTGCGATCCTCCCGGCGCGCGCAGGATGCCCCTATCCGGTCGAAAGGCCGGAGAAGCACCGGCCTCCGTCCTGTTCGCGCGTTTCCTCGGGGGCCGGTGCCTACCTCACTTTTCCCGGCACGAATTCACGATCCCGCGAGGGCGGGGCGATTGGTCGCGCCGCGCGGAGCGAGATTGCCGGGGCGTCCGCCGGCCGGACGGGATAGACCCGGGGCAGCAGAAACACACGGACCGGCAGGGTCGCGGCCGCCAGAGGACAGACCTCAATTGATGCATCGGCGATCCGCTTTTTGACGCAAGTCAAGGAACGACACCGCCCCGCGCCCCATACCGGACAAAACCGAAGAATCATCGGAGCCCGCTCTTGATCCCGTCCGACAATACCCCCCAGGAATCGCTCTACGCCGCGCGGGAGCCGATCTTTCCCCGGCGCGTGAAGGGCAATTTCCGCACGCTGAAATGGTCGCTCATGACCGTGATGCTGGCGATCTACTACATCATGCCCTGGATTCGCTGGGACCGCGGCCCGACCCTTCCCGATCAGGCCGTGCTGCTTGATCTGGCCGGGCGCCGTTTCTTCTTCTTCTGGATCGAGATCTGGCCGCACGAATTCTATTTCGTTGCCGGTCTTCTGGTGATGGCGGGGCTCGGGCTCTTTCTGTTCACCTCGGCGCTGGGGCGCGTCTGGTGCGGTTATGCCTGTCCGCAGACGGTCTGGACCGACCTCTTCATCCTTGTGGAACGCTGGGTCGAGGGCGACCGAAACAACCGCCTGCGGCTTTACCGGCAGGGCTGGAACCTGCAAAAGGCGCGGCTGCGGCTGACGAAATGGACGCTCTGGCTGCTGATCGGTCTGGCGACCGGCGGGGCCTGGGTCTTCTACTTCGCCGATGCGCCCACGCTTCTCAGCCAGCTCGTCACCGGGCAGGCCCATCCCGTGGCCTATATCACCATGGGCATCCTGACCTTCACGACCTTCTTCTTCGGCGGTTTCGCGCGCGAGCAGATCTGCATCTACGCCTGCCCCTGGCCGCGGATTCAGGCGGCCATGATGGATGAGGACACGATCACCATCGGCTACCGCAGCTGGCGGGGCGAGCCGCGTGGCAAGCACCGCAAGGGCGAGGGCGCGGATCGGCTGGGCGATTGCATCGACTGCATGGCCTGCGTGAACGTCTGCCCGATGGGGATCGACATCCGCGACGGCCAGCAGCTTGCCTGCATCACCTGCGGCCTGTGCATCGACGCCTGCAACGACATGATGGACAAGGTCGGCAAGCCGCGCGGCCTGATCGGCTACATGGCCCTGACCGACGAGGGCCGCGAACGCGCGGGCCAGCCGCCGAAATCGGTGTGGAAGCACATCTTCCGGGCCCGGACGATCCTTTATACCGTCCTGTGGGGCGGCATCGGCGTCGGGCTGATCGTCGCGCTCTTCATGCGCCAACCGATCGGCATGACGGTCGCGCCGGTGCGCAACCCGGTCTATGTCACCATGTCCGACGGGGCGATCCGCAACACCTACGACATCCGCCTGCGCAACATGCAGCACACGCCGCGGCCGTTCAAACTGTCGATCACGTCCTCGTCCGATCTGAAACTGTCTCTGGAGGGCGTCAAGGGCGACACGATCACCGTCCCCGCCGACGAGACGAAGCTGCAGCGCGTCTATGTGCTGGCCGCGCCGGACAGCCGGGCGGCCCGCGCCGAGCGCACGCCGCTTCGGTTCTGGGTGCAGGACATGACCGGCACCGACCGGGCCAAGACCGACACGATCTTCTTCGGCAAGGGGCATTGAGATGGCAGAGGCGACCGAGCTTTTCGCGGTTTTCGTGGTCGGGCTGATCCTTCTGTTCGGCGGTCTGATGTGGCTTCTGTTCCGCAAGGGGATCACGGGCCGGAAGATCTTCGTGTTCGTCACGGCCTTCTTCGGCGTGGTGATCGCGGTGAACGTCGGGATGGCCTATCAGGCGATCCATACCTTCCCCGGCCTCGAGGAAGAGACCGGCAACGGCTATGACGAAAGCCAGGCCTTCAACAAGATCATGCAGGAGCAGATCGCTCTGGGCTGGAAGGTGGACCTTGCCTATACCCGCAAGACGCTGACGGTGACCTTCGCCGGGAAGAACGGGCATGTGCCGCAGGTGGCCGAGATGGGCCTGCTGGTCGGGCGTCCGACCGAGGCCAAGGACGACCAGCGCCCCGTCTTCGCGCAGAACGGGCCGGTCTTCACCGCGCCGGTGTCGCTGGGGGCGGGCAAGTGGATGGTCAAGATCAACGCGCGCGCCAAGGACGGCACGGAATTCCATCAGCGCCTGTCGCTGATCGTGACGGAGTAGGGTGGTGACAGCGACCCTCCGCGCCACGCCGTCCGCCTGTCCGGCCTGCGCCGCGGCCCCCTCGGCCGAGGCCCTGGCCGAGCTTGCGGCGCCGAAGGAGGCGCGGTTGATCCTGTCGCTGCCCACCGCCCATTGCGCGGCCTGCATGTCCACCGTGGAGCGCGGGCTGGCCAAGGTTCCCGGCGTTCACGACGCGCGGGTGAACCTGACCCTGAAGCGCGTCGCCGTGGCGGCTGCGCCTGACATGACGGCCGAGACGCTGATCGCCGCACTCGACAGGCTGGGATACGAGGCGCACGAACTTGATCCCGGCACCCTGACCTCCACCGCCGCCGACAAGGCGTGGCGCGAGCTTCTGATGCGGCTCTCCGTCGCGGGCTTTGCCATGATGAACGTCATGCTTCTGTCGGTGGCGATCTGGTCGGGGGCGGAGCAGGCGACGCGGATCATGTTCGAATGGATCTCGGCCGCGATCGCATTGCCGACGGTCGTGTTCTCGGGCCAACCCTTCTTTCGCAGCGCGCTCGCCGCCCTGAAGGCAAGGCGGCTCGGCATGGACGTGCCGATCTCGCTGGCCATCCTGCTTGCTACGGCGCTGTCGTTCTATGAAACCGCCGTGGGGCAGGGGCACACCTATTTCGACGCCGCCGTGGCGCTGACCTTCTTCCTGCTGGCGGGGCGTTACCTCGATTACCGCACGCGCGCCGTCGCGCGCTCGGCCGCGGAGGAGCTGGCCGCGCTCGAAGTGCCGCGCGCGATCCGGCTCGAGGGGGGGCAAGAGGTCACCGTGGCCATCGCCGACCTGCGCCCCGGCAATCTGGTCCGCGTGCGCCCCGGGGGGCGGATGCCCGTCGATGGCGTCGTGGTGGACGGGACAAGCGAGATCGACCGGTCGCTTCTGACCGGGGAAAGCCTGCCGGTCTGGACCGGGCCGGACGCGACCGTCAGCGCGGGCGAGGTCAACCTGACCGGCCCGCTGACCGTGCGGGTGACGGCGGCCGGGCGGGACAGTTCGCTGCACCGCATGGCCGATCTGGTTGCCGTGGCCGAGACGGCAAAGAACCGCTACACGTCGCTGGCCGACCGTGCGGCGCAGATCTATGCGCCGGGCGTCCACCTTCTGGCCTTCGGGACCTTCCTCGTCTGGCTTTGGCTTTCGCAAGGCGACCTGTATCTTGCGCTGAACATCGGCGTGGCGGTCCTCATCATCACCTGCCCCTGCGCGCTTGGCCTTGCCGTGCCGGCCGTGGTCACGGCGGCCTCGGGGCGGCTGTTCCGGAAGGGGCTGCTGATCAAGGACGGAACCGCGCTCGAACGGCTGGCCGAGGTCGATACGGTCGTCTTCGACAAGACCGGCACGCTGACCATGGGCGCGCCCGAGCCGGTGGACCTGCACAACCTGCCGCCCGAGGATGTGGCGCTGGCCGCGGCGCTGGCGGCGGCCTCGTCCCATCCGCTGGCCCGCGCGCTCGTGACGGCGGCGTCCGCGGCGGGTCTTGTCCCCGCGACGGTCACGGATCTGCGCGAGGTGCCGGGTTATGGCGTCGAAGGCCGCCACGAGGGTCGCCCGGTCCGTCTTGGCCGCGCCGAATGGGTCGGGGCGGTGCCGCTCGAGGTGACCGCGACCTATCTGGATCGGGGGCAGGGCAAGCCGCTGGCCATCCCCTTCACCGACCATCTGCGCCCGGGGGCCGAGGCGCTGGTCGCCGCGCTGAAGGCGCAGGGCAAGGCGATCTGCCTGTTGTCCGGCGACAGCCGCGGCGCGGTTGCGGATCTCGCGGACCGGCTGGGCATCGCCGACTGGACGGCGGGCGCCCTGCCCGAGGACAAGGCCGCCCGCATCGCCGCGCTCAGCGCCGGGGGAAACCGGGTGCTGATGGTCGGCGACGGGCTGAATGACACGGCCGCGCTGGCGGCGGCGCATGTCTCGATCTCGCCCGCCTCGGCGCTGGATGCGGCGCGGGTGGCGGCCGATATCGTGCTGCTGGGACAGGACATCGCCCCGATTGCCGAGGCGCTGGACGTGGCCCGCCGCGCGACCCGCCGGATCAAGGAGAACTTCGGCGTCTCGGCTCTTTACAACCTCGTGGCCGTCCCTCTGGCGATGCTCGGTCTTGCCACGCCGCTGATGGCGGCCTTGGCGATGTCGGCCTCGTCGATTACGGTATCCCTCAACGCGCTCAGATTGCGGTAGCCCGATGACCGTTCTTGCCTACCTGATCCCGATCTCCCTGATGCTTGGCGGCATTGGTCTGATGGCCTTCATCTGGTCGCTGCACAGCGACCAGTATGACGACCCCGAGGGCAATGCCCGCCGCATCCTGCGCACGGATTACGACGACCACCCCAAGGCGGACTGAGCGTCAGGCGATGGTCGTCGTGACCGCGCCCAGCCCGTCGATGGAGACGCGGCACACATCGCCCGCCTTGATCGCGCCGACGCCCGCAGGCGTGCCGGTGTAGATCAGGTCGCCCGGCTGCAATTCCACCAGCCGCGAGAGGTAGGCGATGATCGCGGGCACCGGCCAGATCATGTCGCCCAGCGTCGCGCTTTGCCGCGTCTCGCCGTTGACGGTGCAGGTGATGGTGGCCGAGGCAGGGGGATGGCCCGCGGACGAAACCGCAACCAGCTCACCGCAGACGGCGGACAGGTCGAAGCCCTTCGCCATGTCCCACGGCCGGCGCAGGGATTTCGCTTCGGCCTGCAGATCGCGCCGAGTCAGATCGTTGCCGGCCGCGTAGCCCCAGACATGGCCAAGCGCCGCGCCCTCGTCGATCGCCTTGCCGCCCTTGCCGATGGCGACGACCAGTTCCGCCTCGAAATGCAGGTTCTCGGTCGCGGGCGGGTAGGGGATCGTGGCAGTCGCCGCGACCAGCGCATCGGCGGGCTTGGTGAAGAAGAACGGCGGCTCGCGGTCCGGGTCATTGCCCATCTCGCGCGCATGCTCGGCATAGTTGCGCCCGACGCAGAAGATGCGGCGGACAGGAAAACGGGCGTCGGTGCCGGCCACGGCAACGCTGGCCTGCAAAGGGGCAGGGATCACGAAATCTGACATGGAAACCTCCGTTTGCCCCTTCCTGCCCGGTTGGCGGCAGCGGCGCAAGCGGGCTTTGCGCTCTCAGGGGGAAAGCGCGAAGCAGGGGACGGCGCGGGCCTGAAGCCGGGCGCAGGCCAGATCGGCCTCGTCATGCGTCAGGCCAAGGAAATCGGCCTCGAAACCGGTGGGGCGGCGGACGACCTTGCGCAGCGCATTGGCGAGGATCATCGGCTCGGACAGGGCGACCTCCATCAGGGTCTTGTCGGCGATGTACTTGGAATTGTAGCGCCCGATGGTCACCGCCCAGTCCCGCCCGCCCGAGGTGGACATTCTGCTGACGATCTCGGGCGATCCGTCCGCTTTCGGCGCCGGGGCGGCCTTTGCCGTCGAGGCATAGATCACCTCTGGCTCGGGCTTTTTCTTGGGCTGCGGCGGGGCCGGCTCCGACGAGGTCTGCTGAACGTCCTCGACCTTGGTGGGGCCCGGCGGGGCGGCGCGGTCGGCGCTTGCCACCTGAAGCGGCGCGGCCGGGCGCGGCTCGGGGGTGACGGGGGCAGCCGCCACAGCGGCAGCGACCGCGGCCGGTCGCGGCGCGGGGGCAGGGGAGGCCGCCAGCGACGCGATCGCCTGCGGGGCGGGCTTTGCAGCGGCGGCGACCTGGGCGACCTGCGTGACCGTGGATGCGGCAGCGGGTGCCGGCAGGTCGCCGGGTCGCACGGCAGGACGCACGGCGGGCGTGGCCGGCGCCGGAGCGGTGTTTTGCGCCACGAGCACCGCAGGCCCCTTCAGCGGGCCAAGGATCGGGCGGACCGGCGCCCGCAGCGGCTCGTTCTCCGGCACGCGCGAGAACCCGAGGTCGAGCAGCTTCATCATCTTGTGGTTCCGCTCGTCCGTCGAGGTGCCCCCGAAGATGACGCCGATCACCCGCTTGTTGCCGCGTTTCGCCGAGGCCACGAGGTTGAACCCGGATGCCCAGGTAAAGCCGGTCTTGATCCCGTCGGCGCCGCTGTAGGCATTCAGGAACTTGGCGTTCGTGCTGTAAACCGTCGCGATCCCGGCGAAGGTCTCGCGGCGCGAGAAGATGTTGTAGTAGTCGGGGAAGTCGTAGATCAGGTGCCGCGCGAGGATGGCCATGTCATGCGCGGTGGACAGGTGGCCCTGCCGGGTCAGGCCGTTTGCGTTCTTGAACGTCGAATGCATCATGCCAAGCGCCTTGGCAGCCGCGTTCATGCGTTCGGCAAAACCTGCCTCGCTGCCGCCAAGGGCATCGCCGATCGCCGCCGCCGCATCGTTGGCCGATTTCACCGCTGCGGCGCGGATCAGGTAGCGCAGCGCGATCACCTCGCCCGGACGCAGCCCGAGGCGCGAGGGTTCCTGCCCGGCGGCATGGGCGGTCACCTTGATCGGCGTGTCCAGCGTGATCTCGCCCCGCCGGATCGCGTCGAAGGTGATGTAAAGGGTCAGCAT
Organism: Paracoccaceae bacterium; assembly: GCA_028875855.1. Classification (GTDB taxonomy): domain Bacteria; phylum Pseudomonadota; class Alphaproteobacteria; order Rhodobacterales; family Rhodobacteraceae; genus Solirhodobacter. The sequence goes on along the minus strand of JAGWVA010000015.1, from coordinate 3,863 downwards.
CTTGGTCAGCGAGGCCGGATGCAGCCGCGTGTCCGCATTATCCTCGTAAAGGATCTTGCCGTTGCGCGCATCCATGACCAGCGCCGCATAGGGCGCGGCGGAGGCCGCAAGCGGCGCCAACATGCTCAGGATGAACAAGAGGAACGCAAGCCCGCGGTTGCGCACCCACTGACCCAGACGTGCCTGCACCGTCCTCGCCCCTTTCCTGCCTCGACGCCCGTTTCTCGGGCTTATCTGCTTGAACCGACGATAACAGATGAAGGTCCGCCCGGAAACCCTTCCGCAAAAAGAGTTTCCGCATGATTCGCACAAAAATTGCGATTTATCACATCTGTTGCCAGCCAGTGACGCCCGCGACGGTTGTGGGCAGCTCGGCAAGGCTCGCGATGCGGCAAAAGCGGGCTTCGTGTTCGGGCGGCTCGGCCTCTTCAAGGGCCCAGGTCAGGTCATGGGGGACATGCACGCCCCATCCTCCGGCGGCGATCATGGGGATGACGTCGGAGCGCAGCGAATTGCCGACCATCAGCCCGCGTCCCGCCCCGTCGCCGTGGCGGGCGAAGATCTCGGCATAGACGGCGGGCGTCTTCTGGCTGACGATCTCGACGCCGTCGAACAGCTCGCCCAGACCGGATTGGGCAAGCTTGCGTTCCTGATCGAGCAGGTCGCCCTTGGTGATCAGCACCAGCCGGAAGTCGTCCGACAGGGCCTCGACCACCTCGCGCGCGGCGGGCAGCAGCTCGATCGGGTGGGACAGCATCTCCTGCCCGGCGGAGATCAGCTCGGCGATGACACGCGCCGGCACCTTTTCTTCGGTCACCTCGATCGCGGTTTCGATCATCGACAGGACGAATCCCTTGATGCCGAAACCGTAGCGGCCGATGTTGCGCCGCTCGGCCGCGATCAGGCGGTCGTGCAGGTGGTCGGGGTCCGCGAAGTCGGACAGCAGCCCGGCAAACCGCGCCTGCGTCAGGCGAAAGAAGCGTTCGTTCTGCCAAAGCGTGTCGTCGGCATCGAAACCGATCGTCGTCAGCGTGGCAGTCATGGCGAACTCCCGGCGCCTTTGGGCAACCGGCCTCTTTTCTCGGCCCCTTTCGGGGTTATATGATGCTCCCGAGCCTGAACCCGAGTCCACGGAACGCCCATGACCCTGTCACCCTTCATGATGTCCGGCAAGAAGGACAGCCGTGACGGCGAGGCTTCGGTGCTGACCAAGACCCGGACCAAGACGCAGCGCCCGCCGATGTACAAGGTGCTGCTCCTGAACGACGACTACACGCCGATGGAATTCGTTGTCCATGTGCTGGAGCGGTTCTTCGGCATGAACCATGCGCAGGCGTTCGAGATCATGCTGACGGTCCACAAGAAGGGCCTTGCCGTCGTCGGCGTGTTCTCCTTCGAAGTTGCAGAGACCAAGGTCGCGCAGGTGATGGATTTCGCGCGCCGTCACCAGCATCCGCTGCAATGCACGATGGAAAAGGAATAGGACTCCGGTCCGCCCATGCGTTCAACCCGTCTTTCCCTTGCGCTGGACAGCGGCGCGCTTGTGCTGCCGTCCGAAGGGCCGGTTGCGGTCTTTCATCCGAAGGCGGGCGACGATCTCGCGCCGCTCGGTCGTGACCGGGTGCGGGTGATCACGGGGTTCAAGCCGGACCATGATGCCTTTGCCGCGCAGGGCTATGCCTGTGCGACGGAACCCGAGGGCAGCTATGCCGCCGCCGTCGTATGCCTGCCCCGCGCGCGGGCCGAGGCGCGCGCCCTGATCGCGGCGGCAGCGGCGCACCTGCCCGAAGGCGCGCCGCTGGTCGTGGACGGTCAGAAGACCGACGGCATCGATTCCGCGATTTCCGACCTGCGCAAGCTCGCCCCCGTGGGGGAGGCTCTGGCCAAGGCGCATGGCAAGCTTGCCGTGATGCACGCGCCGCCGGCCTGGGTGCTGGCACCGTGGCAGGCGCAGCCGACGGTTTTGCCCGGGGGGCTGAAGACGCTGCCGGGCGTCTTCTCGGCCGACGGGATCGATCCCGGCTCGGCCCTGCTGGCCGCGGCGCTGCCGCAGAAACTGCCGCGTCGCGTGGCCGATCTGGGCGCGGGCTGGGGCTATCTCTCGCGCGAGGTGCTGACCCGAGACGGTGTTGCCGAGGTGCACCTTGTCGAGGCGGATGCCGCGGCGCTGGACTGCGCGCGCGAGAACGTCACCGATCCGCGCGCGGTCTTCCATTGGGCCGATGCCACGGATGCAAAAGCGGCGGCGCAGATCGGCCCGGTCGATGCCGTTGTCATGAACCCGCCGTTCCACAGCGGCCGCGCGGCCGATCCCGCGCTTGGCCTTGCCTTCATCCGCGCGGCGGCCGGGATGCTGACGACGTCCGGAACGCTCTGGATGGTCGCGAACCGCCATCTGCCCTACGAGGCGCTTCTGCGCGAGCGCTTCCGCGAGGTCGAGGAGATCGGCGGCGACAGCCGGTTCCGGCTGACCCGCGCGGCGCGCCCGATCCGGACCTGACCCTACTGCGGGAACTGTGCCTGACAGGCCGCGACGCGGGTGGGCGTGGTCCGGGCAAGCTCGGCCTGCTTGGCCCTCAACTCGACCAGCCGCGCCTTCGTCGCCGTCAGATCGATGGCGACGGGCTTCTGCTCGGTGCTGACATCGTCATACCAGCACATCGTCGGCGCGCCGGGCCGGTGGTTCCAGCGGCAGGGGCGCCATACCGGCGTCACGACCTGCACCGTCTTCATCCCGTAGCCGCGGGCGAGGTCGGTTTCCAGTTGCGCGACCAGATGGTTCACCACGACCTGATCGCGCGTCGCATCCGCGATGCAGCTTTCCCGCGGCGTGGCGCAGGCGGAGACCAGAAGCCCGAGGGGCAGAAGAAGGACAAGCGCGCGCATGGAAACCTTCGCTTCGTTTCGCTCATTGTCGCGCGTCGCCGAAGCCGTGAAAAGCGAAATCGTTCTTGAACCCTGAAGCGCTTTGGCATGACAGTGCCCTTGCGTGGACAGGATGGGAAGGCTGCGACATGACGGACGACATGAGGGACCAGAAGGCGCGGGCCGCAGCGTGGTTCCGCGAGCTCAGGAACCAGATCGTCGCCGCCTTCGAGGCGCTGGAAGATACCCAGTCCACCGGCCCCTTCGCCGACCGTCCCGCCGGCCGCTTCGAGGTGAGCGAGACCCGCCGCGCCTCGGACGACGGATCGGATGCGGGCGGCGGGCTGATGAGCGTGATGCGCGGCGGCCGGGTGTTCGAGAAGGTCGGCGTCAACATCTCGACCGTGCATGGCACGCTCGGGCCAAGGGCACAGGCCGCGATGGCCGCGCGCGGCGTGCCGGGCATGGCGGAAGACCCGCGGTTCTGGGCCTCGGGCATCAGCCTTGTGGCCCATATGCAGAACCCGCATACGGCGGCGGTCCACATGAACACGCGGATGTTCTGGACACCGGGGGCGTGGTGGTTCGGCGGCGGGTCCGATCTCAATCCCTGCATCGAATATGCCGATGATACCGCCTTCTTCCACGGCGTCCTGAAAGAGCATTGCGACCGCCATTCGCCCGACTACTACCCCCGCTTCAAGGCCTGGGCGGACGAGTATTTCTTTGTCCCCCACCGGGGCCGCGCGCGGGGCGTGGGCGGCATCTTCTACGACGATCTGAACACCGGCGACTGGGAGGCGGATTTCGCCTTCACGCAGGACGTGGGCCGCGCCTTCCTGCCCGCCTTCCTCGGCGTGACCGAGCGGCGGCGCGACGCCGCATGGTCGGACGCGGACCGCGAGGCGCAGCTGATCCATCGCGGGCTTTATGCCGAATACAACCTGGTTTACGACCGCGGCACGAAGTTCGGGCTGGAGACCGGCCATGACGCGACC